>JAPLPD010000198.1 GCA_026400395.1 Alphaproteobacteria bacterium
GAACCAGCCGCGCGGATCGTCGTCGTGAAGCCATCCGTTCCGACGCCAAACCGATAGAGGTTGGCTCGCATCGACACCAAAATAATTGAGGGTGTCGTTTCTGCCTGCCGGCGAGAGCTTGGCGTGCGTGAACCAGTTCGATGGAAATTCCTTTCGGCAGTCAGTCATGTACTTGCCGCCGAAAACACCGAGCGCCAGCATTTCCTTGGGCGTCAGCTCGGGTTTGAACTCTGGATCGAAATTGCGCCCGATCGGTTCCGCCAGAACGTAACGGTAGCCACGCTGCATCTTGTCGTTGACGATCACGAGCTTGCCTCCGCGCCGCTTGCGGGTTTTAACTTGATCGACAGATTTGCTTTGAACCATTTGCTTAAGCTTCATTTCGAGGAAGATTGATCCGGCGCGCAGTCTGGTTTGCCGTGATCGACCAAGATCAAATCGTCTACCGGAAAGCCAAGGCCTCGGGCCTGATCGACCAAGATCAAATCGTCTACCGGAAAGCCAAGGCCTCGGGCCTGATCGACCAGACGGTTCCTGATTTCTGGCGGCAGATCGGGCTGCCGCGCCAGGATCCACAGGTAGCTGCGCGAGGGGCCCGATATTAAAGCCCAGCTGTAATCCTGCTGGTCGAGTGCAAACACGTGATAGCCGCCGGCGAACGGCCAGAAGAACGTCACAGAGAGGCTGGCCGTGTCCCGAGCACCCTGCAATACGGCGCGACCATCGGCTTCCTTCCAGCGGCAGTTCTTGCGATTGAAGCCACGGTTGAGCACGCCGACAGAACCGTCATCGCGCGGCGTGTAGGTCGCCGTCACGTTCGTCAGTCCGCGCTCGAAGCTGTGGTCAAGGCGCATGATCTCGAACCATTCGCCCTTGTAGCGTTGGACGTCGAAGGGACGCACTGGCTCGACGCCTCTTGGTATTCCCGTGCAGCCACTGACGACTGCGGTCATCAGCAGAAGAAATAAAAGGGCTTGCTTCGGCGAAGCTTTTAATGTTTTTCCCCCCTCGCGCGCCAGTCCCAGGGCATCTCAAGACTCCCCGACCAGATACCGAGCTTGGCGCGTTTCGCTCTCGCTTCGTCGGCTACGTAGTCAGTAGAATATTTCCGATACGCGACGGCCCAGCCATTTCTGACCAGCCAGCGATTCAGATCCTCGCCGTCCTTGGAGCAAACTGCCACGACGCGCCCGTAGCGATCCCGATCGCGCGGCAGGCACCTGATCGTCGCGCGCCCGATCCGCTCGGCGAGCGCCAGCGCGGATTGCTGGCCGCAGCGCCATGTAGCGCTGTTTGGACGCGTGCATTCCTGGCGGCTTTCTGGCGCGTCAATGCCGTGGAAGCGGATGCGGGTGCCGTGGATTTCGATCGTGTCGCCATCGATGACGCTTGCGACACCGACAATCGGTTGCTGCGCCATCGCAGCCATCGGCCAAGTAAGAATGGTCACCGCCACGACAACTGCGGCGGATGTATTTTCTATCCACGACAGCCGTAGGTCGACGATGGATGGCGTCCACCAACGTCGCACTGCTGCGCTATCGCGAAGTCCCCTGGTTTCCCGCCTCGAATTGATCATAAGTGTCCCATTCCCTGGGCTCGTCGAAATCGACACCCCATCGATTATCCGGACCGTCATTGGGATAGAGTAGCAGCGTGATGGTCATCTCGTTTGCCGGCGAGAAGATCGTCATCTCGTGCACATCTTCATCGCCGGGCCAGACGCCGCGAGAATGTTTGGTCTCAGCATAAGTGCCGATCGCGAGCCCCTTGCCGCCCGCGAGCGATAGCTCAGGCAGCGGGGTGATCTTCTGCCGGGCTCGATAGAACACGCCAGACTTCATAAGGGCATCGCTCGATCGGGCCCAGTCAATGAATCCGTTCTTGCCGATCACGAGCATCGCCCGCCGGTCAGTGATACCGAGCCATTTGAGGATGGCGGCCGTTATCGAGACCTCATACCGATCAGACAGGTGGCGCATCAGATCCATGGAGATGTCTTCTCCCTGGATCTGGCTGCGCAAGTCATCAAGCGGCATCAGAAGGAATGAAGCGAACGTATTGGCTTCGGCTTCTATGGCGCCAAGCTCCGAGCGCCAGTCGAGCATCGCGCGGTTGCTACATTGGATGCCTGCCGGAGAAACGTGGCGGTGGAGCAGGTAGTGCCCCAGCTCGTGCGCCAGCGTAAAATTGATGCGACCCGGCGACTGGATGGCATTGTTGTAGACGATCCCCCATTCGCCCTCGCCTCGAGGACTGGGCATCAGCATGCCATCAAATTGGGACGACAGAGCGATCCCTTCAACCAGAGTGATCGACGCATCCGGAAATACCTGCCGCGAATATTCCATGGCGAGCGGCGCGACCTTGATCGGAAACCGGTCGAGCCCGTGCGCTTCATGGAAGAGCTTCACCAGCTTGGATAGATGGATGGCCCAGCCTTTCGGGGAGGATGGCAGCTTCACTTCTTTTTTCCCCAGACCTCGATCATCTGTTCGATCTTTTTCCGGTCGTCGGCTTCGAGCTTGCTGAACTTGCGGAAGAAGGCCTCTTTCATGACCTCTTCATTCGGGGTGGCGGACTCGTCCAGCAGATAGTCGGTCGTAACATCCAGCGCCTGGGCGATCCGGGTCAGCTTTTCCGCCGAGGGTCTGCGGGTATCGCGGTTTTCCAGCTCCCACAGGTAGCTTTTGCTCGACTCGGTGATTTCGGCGAGCCTGTCGAGCGAGTAGCCTTTTTCCTGGCGGTGCCGCCTAAGTTTGTCGCCAAGCGACGCTGTCATCTTTGCTCCCACGCTGGTTCACGCCGGATCTGCCCCGGCCACGTTCGATATATGCCGAACGATGACGTACTTGACAAGAGGGTTACGCGCATGTTCGATATACATCGAACGACCGCGTGCCGATGCGTCAGGCCTGGTGGTCGCCCCCGGCCAAAGGAGACCATCGATGCCAGCCCTCTCCGCTTTCCTTCGCAAGATGCCCGTCGAGGCGCTTCGCGAATACTTCGACCGTCCGGAAATAGGTCTTCCTATCGAATTCGACTGGAGTGTCCCGGAAGCTGAGTTGCCCGGGCCGCTTATGCGCGCCATCGAGGAGATGTCCCGCGTTCAACGTGACCGCATCCTCAACGACGCCGAACGCGTCCATGCGCTGTCCGATGGGCCGGGACAGGCAGCGCTGCATAGCGTAGCCGAGGATCCTGCATTTCTCGACGGGCTGGCGAACCCGCATGCGCGGTCGCTCTGGATGTTCCTCAAGGCGCAGGACCGCTTTCGTCATGCCGAGGAGGTCGGGTTTACCGAAGATCGGCGGCGCGGTCGGATGTGGGCCGGATACATGACCGAGGTCGCGCGCGTCGTGCAGCGCGACGCTGTAACCCGCCAGGCCTTCGTGTCCGCGATCAAGGCGTTCTCGGGCGCCGCCCATGTCCATGTCGACATCTTCGACCGGGTGAGGACGACCCATGAGGGCGACGAATGCGACCTTGTGCAGGTGACGATCTACCGCGAGGGTCGGCCCGACGATCTGCTGCGCTTCGACGACAAGGGGGCGCTCGTCCGGCAAGCCTATCGGCCGGTTTTCGAGGCTGCTGTGACCTATGAGCCCTCCACCGGAGGGATCGAGGTGATCGCCCACGACAAGGTCACGCGGCAAGAAATCGTAAGGGCGGCGGTCACGCATCTTCTTGGTATTGAGTTCACGGAGAACCGTCTCCCGCTGCGGTGCTACGACCTCTCCGTGCTGCTCACGCCGTATGATTTTCCGGTCGATGAGGAGGACCGGATCGAAGGCGTCGAGGTGCGCGAGCTGCGGCTCATGCCGATCGACGACAACGGCCGCCGGGTGACGCTGGAAAACATGGCCCGCGCGGACGGTACGATCTGGTCGATGGCGGACGAGATGTTCGATGCCCGCACCCCCCTGCGAGAGGGTTTCGTCATCACGAGGGCCAAGCTCGCTGTGAATGTAGCGCGACAATCTGGATGAGAACTCCGCGACAATCAGGATGGCCATTTTGGCGGTCGCGGCGAGGAGATGATTGTCGCGGCGCGACGATAACGCAAGCGATATTTTTCGTGACGCGTGATTTGATTGTCGTGGAGCGACAATCAGGATGAGCTTTTGATTGTTGCGCGTATTGCCGGGCGTCCCGCTCCGTGCGCTTTGTCGACCGCCTCTTTTCGCCGATAGCTGTCGACGTTCATTTCGAG
>JAPLPD010000076.1 GCA_026400395.1 Alphaproteobacteria bacterium
ACCGCCGACCAGGTGATCGCCGCTCGCGCCGCCGCGCGAGCGGCGGGCCACGCACCAGCCGCCCTCGCCTATGCGCTTCAGTACGAAGCGGCTCTTCGGCAATGGGACGTGATTGGGGAATGGATACCGTTGTCCGATCCCCGACCGTCCGTGGTGGTGAGCCCGACATCGAAATGGATCGGCCCGATGTGGTCGCAGATCGACGAACATGGGGTGTTGCGGCTCACGCCTGGTAAGACCGAGGATTCGTCCGCATTGCGTGTCCTGATTCCGCTGCGCGAATGTCCGATGGTGGTCGAAGAGTTGGCGATAGTGCCACAGCCGGCGCGTAGTGGGCCGCTGATCGTCAACCCCAAGACCGGCCTACCCTATCGTCAGATTTATTATCGCGACGTATGGCACGCCAGCGCCAAGGCGGCCGGCATTTCGAAGTCGGTCTGGAACCGCGATCTCCGCGCCAGCGGGATCACCGAGGCGCGTGAGGCTGGTGCCCCAACAGATGACGTGGCCAAGACCGCAGGGCACGCCGACAAGCGAACCACGGCCCGCGTCTATGATCGCGACACCTTAGAGGCAGCGCGACGCGTGTCGCGCGCCCGGACTGCGCATCGCGCCAAGGCGAACGACACATGAACACGCGCGTCGCACAGGGCGCACTAAACGTAGTGTTTTCAAGGGTTTACCAAACGATAAAGTTAACGGTTCGCTAACAGACGTGGCGTTAACCTCCGGCAAATGCGCATTTCGCGCTGTGGCGCCCGTGCACCCATGAACGAAACTCCGACTCCCCCCAATTTAGATGGCCTGGTCGAACTCGCCAATCGCGACGGCGTCGATGTACGGCCGACACTGCTCCGGGTGATGACCGACCTTTATGTGCAGAAGCAGA
The DNA here is from genome assembly GCA_026400395.1 of Alphaproteobacteria bacterium. Taxonomy (GTDB): domain Bacteria; phylum Pseudomonadota; class Alphaproteobacteria; order Rhizobiales; family Xanthobacteraceae; genus Z2-YC6860. Next base: position 890 of record JAPLPD010000076.1, read on the forward strand.
CGCATACCGAGCAGGAAGAGCGCCACTTCACTGAGCTGATGTTGCGGCTGATCGACCTGGTCGATGTCGACACGCTGACCATCATCGCCGAGAAGATCGCCGGCTATCCCACTGCCCCGGTCGCAATCCGCCATCGACTGCTGAAGGAGGTCATTTCCATTGCGCCTGCGGCGAGCAGCGGGGGAACGCCGCCCATAGACAGCGGAAAATTACCAACGGACGACCTGAGCGAGTTGTTCTTTGCTTCCAATCCCGAAGAGCGCCGGCTCATCTTGCTCAACCTGCCCTACGCTTCGATCGCGCCAGCCGCAACGATCTCGCCGGCCGCCGCGCTCGAATCCACTCATCGGCTCGAGGCCGCGGCGCTGGGCCACAACAGCGAAGTATTCGCCCGCGAGATCGAGCGTATTCTCCGCATCTCGCGTGCGCACGCTCGCCGTGTTTACGAGGACACCTCGGGCGAGCCGATCGTGGTAGCGGCCGTGGCGCTCGGAATGCCCTCGACCGTGCTCCAGCGAATCCTGCTCTGTCTCAATCCCGCGATCAGCCACTCGGTGCAGCGGGTACACGAGCTTGCTCTGCTGCATGGCGAGGTCGAGCCGGCCGCAGCTCTGCGGCTTCTAGAGCGGTTTCCACCCGATGTGAATCAATTTAAGCAGCGAGGGATTCCCTAACTCCTGCAAATCAGATTCGATGTTCGCTCCCATTAGCGGCGAGGGCGATCATGGCAAAGGGCTATTCGACGGACTTGAGAGAT
>JAPLPD010000259.1 GCA_026400395.1 Alphaproteobacteria bacterium
CCTCGCCGCGACCGCCAAAATGGCCATCCTGATTGTCGCGGAGTTCTCATCCAGATTGTCGCGCTACAAGGGAGCGATTGATGGAGGCCAGCGGCACATCCGGCGTTGAGACGGCCAGCGTGTTCGTCACCGCGCCGGACGGCCTCAAGCTTCATGTGCGCTGCTATGGCCCTCGCCTGTCGCCATATCTGCCCGTGGTGTGCCTGCCGGGGCTGACCCGCACCGCCGCCGATTTCGACGAACTGGCGACGCGGCTCGCCTCCCACTCGGAGACGCCACACCGCGTTCTGGCGCTCGACTACCGCGGCCGCGGTCTATCGGATTACGACCGCGACCCGCGCAACTACAGCCTCGGCATCGAGCTCGGCGACGTGCGTGCCGTGCTCACCGCGCTGGATGTGGCGTCCGCGGTGTTCGTCGGCACCTCGCGCGGCGGCATCCTCACCATGCTGCTGGCCGGCGCCCAGCCGACCGCCATCGCCGGCGTGGTGCTCAACGACATCGGCCCAGTGATCGAGCCGACCGGGCTCGCACGGATCAAGAGCTATGTCGGCAAGTTGCCGCAGCCCAAGAGCTTCGAGGAAGCCGCGGAGCTGTTCCGCCGGATGTTCGGACCGCACTTCACCAAACTGACCAACGCGGAATGGCTCGCCTACGCGCGCAGCAGCTTCAAGATCGAACAGCGCAAGCTGGTCCCGACCTATGACGCGCATCTTGCCAAAACCTTGGAAGGCATCGACTTCGGCCAGCCGCTGGCGGCGCTGTGGCCGGTCTTCGACGGCTTAAGCCGCGTGCCGCTGATGGTCATCCGCGGGCAGAATTCGGATTTGCTGTCAGAACAGACCGTCGCTGCCATGCGGGCGCGCCGGACGGCAATGGAAACCGTCACGGTGCCTGATCAGGGGCATGCGCCGCACCTCAACGGCGCGGAGCTGCTGGAGCGGATCGCCGCATTCGTGGAGTCCTGCGAGCCGACGAGATCGGTGTGAGCGAAGATGTCGCCCATCAGGCGACCGCGGACACGTAAGGCGACTGCGGACACGTAACGCAATCATGGCGCCCGATCCTATTCCGCGGATGCTCCGGCGTGAAAGCCACGCGGTCGCTCGCCTTTGCGAAAAATGTCCAGCATCTCCTCATAGGCCGCTTCCAGATGGCGACGCCGAGCATCGATATTGAACAGCGGAGCTGTCGATCGGGCGGACACCAGCTTGCGTTTCACCGCATCCAATCGCGAGGGGGAGCGTGCAAGTTCCAAAGCGAGCGCTTCGTATGATCGGAAATCCTGCACCGACAGTTCGTCCAGCCCGGCGCCATGAAGGATACTTGTTGCAACACGGCCGACGAAACTCCGTCCGTGGCAATTCACCACTGGCAAACCGGCGTTGAGCGCGTCACTGACGATGGTGTGCCCCTGGTACGGCAGTGTATTGAGGAAAAGATTAGCCAGGCGATAGCGCTGGAAGTACTCTTCGCGGCTCGGGGTGTTAGGGGCAAAGATCAGGCGCGCCGGATCAACGCCCTGACTCTCTGTATATGCGCGAAGATGGTCACAACCGCTCCCGCGATTGCGCGACAGCCACAACACGCTGCCGTCAACCGCGCGCAGCAGGCGCAGCCAGATATCGAACACTGGCTCGGTGACTTTATAGTTTTTGTTGAAGCAGCAGAATACAAAGCCCGCCTCCGGTAATCCGTGGTCGGTCCGGCTTAACCGCCGGCTGGGAATCATCTCGGTGGAATCGAAAAACCAGAACGTGTCTGGCAGATAAACAACCGTCGCCCGATGGACACTCTGCTCCTCCGGAGGCAGAACGATGCCGTCCGCCAACACATAATCGACATTGCTCAATCCCAACGCGAAGTAACTGACTTGAACGGGCGCCACCCGTTGGGCGAACACGCCGGGCCGGGCGTATTGCACATGACCTGCCAGATCCACCGCGATGTCCACATTTTCCCGCCGCAACAAGGAAACGATATCGTCATCGGAATCCGCGTGAACGTTGTGGACTGTTTCGAAAGCGCGCCGGACCCGAGCGCTGATATCGCTGCCGTCGTCGGGTGCCAAGGACACGCCAATCAACTCAAACCGGCTTCGATCGTGCTTTTCAAACAGCTCAACAAGCGCGTAGGCCGTCGGGTTGGTGCGGAAGTCAGGCGAAACATACGCCAGCCGAATTCTTGACGATCGCACCTCCGCCGCCGGACGCGAAAGCGTGTCGATGCGGGGCTGCCGGGCCATGGCATTATCGACCGCCTTGGCCTGGGTCACTGGATCCGTATCGAGCCGCATGACCAGCACGGGGTTCACAGGCTGCCCTGCGGCGACCGCCCGGAGGACTCGTTTTTCGGCCTCAGCCGATAAACCCCAGTCGCAGCTTTCGGCGGCGCAATTCAGCAGGCCGACCCATCCAACGATATCGTTCGGCAGGAGCTCGGTCATTTGCCGGTAGTCGCGGATGGCGGCGGACAGCAGGCCCAGGCTTTCCAGCAATTGGGCGCGCCTCAGTAGATTTGTCGGGTTCCCTTGAACCGGTAAGCGTTCGAAACTTTCGATCGCCTCTTCGGTTCGGTCGAGCACCGTCAACAGCGCTCCCCGCGCAATCAACGCCTCCGGGTTTCCGGCATCGAGATTCAAAGCCTGATCGAGGCTCAACAACGCGTCGTGATGTCTTTTTTCTGCGATCAGCGCATTGCCGCGGGTGATCCAAGCGCCGACGTTCTTGCCATCCAGCGCCAGCACACGGTCACAGGCCTGCATCGCCTGGGCTGGGTTGTTCAGCTTCATCAGAATGAACGCGAGCAGAGACAGTGACTCCGTCGAATCAGGACGGACCTCAACCGCAAGCTCGATCAACCGGCGGGCCTCATCCGTGTGGCGATTCTGCAAATTGCAAACGCCGAACAGATAAAGAGCCTCATAATCACTCGGACTTGCTGCGAGGACACTGCGAAGGGCCGTTTCCGCCTCGCGCAGCCGCCCTTGAGCCAGAAAGCCCTTTGCATCCAGCACTGACCAAGGTCTTGGCAATTTTCCCGCACTCCTGCCACGCCAACAGGATTCAGAACCCCGTTCCGCTCACCCAGCCCACTCTCTCACGAGAGGCATCGAATCGAAAAAACCCCCGGCAGTCTCCTGCCGGGGGCTCTTTGCTTTAGATCAGCAAGCTGATCCTACGCTGCGATCAAGGAACCAGATCGCGGTGGACGCGCATGCGGTAGACCCAGACGTCCTGGTCCGCCAAGGTGCGGGTGCCAGTCGGCTGCGCCGAACCGGTGTTTGCAGTGTAGTTCACCGTCTGGCCCTTCGACATCGTGTTCAGATGGCCGTAGTAGCCTTCCAGACCGACGTAGAAGTCCTTGGTGATGTTCCACTGGGTGCGCGACGAGATGCTGTAGTAGCTCCAGTCGAACGACCCTGAGCCGCAGTTGGTCAGTGCATTCAGCAGGTTTAGGCCGCCCGTAAGTTGTCCAGTGCACATCTGGGCGGATGCAGTGGCGTTGTAGCTGACGTCGGTGTAAGCGCCGACCAGCGACGTACGCAGGCTGGGGGTCCAGAAGTGCTCGTAAGCAGCCTGAGCGCTCCAAACCGTGGTCAACTGAACGCTTTGACCAGCAGCGGTACCGGCCGGGCAGCCAACCACGCCAGCAGCAGAGCTTCCGCAGAAGATGCCGTCGGAGAAGAAGCCTGCGCCGAGGCTGGTGCCGCCTTTGAAGATACCCGGGTTACCAGCAGCCGCCGGCGTGGTAGCGGCGTACCGCGACGCACCTTCGGTGTAGTTGACCTGAGCCTGTAAATAATCGCCAGGTCCGATCATCGGGACGTTGATCTTGATACCGGCGCCGACTGCGAAGCCGATTTTGTCGTTCGGGTGACCGTTGCCCTGGGAACCGGTAAGCGTGGTTCCATAGTAGCCACCGCCTACTTCATGGATAGCGCCCATGAGCTGCGCGGAGCCCCATGCCTGGTCGATACGGAGGTTGCCGACGAAGTCAGGCATACGTACCTTGGTAGTATCCCCAGAGCCTATCACAGCACCGACGCCGAGCGGATTGCCCAGCGACTGGTTCGATACGATCTGACGGCGCGGCTCTTCGAACGAGATTGTGCCCGAAACGCCGTTGCCGAGCTGAGCGGTGTAGGCTGCAATCTTCCAGCCCCCATCGCCAGTGTCGCTCGACCACGGAACCGAGTACGAAGTCGCAGGCGACGAGTAGAAGTCGTAGTACGACGTCGCAAGACCCCAGGTGAAGCCGGCCAACTGCATGAACGCGCGGTTGGCGTAGACAGCCGCGGCGCTGCTTGCGTTAGCCGCGAAGTCGCTCGAATGACCGACGTTCATATACGCACGGAGAGTGCCGTACGCAGTCTGCTGGCGGGTATCCAGGAAGATAAACGCGCGAGCGCGCTGCTGGTAATCCGGGCCGGAGATCCGGGTCCGCTGACCGTCGGCGCCGGTGGCGTCGAGGTTGGTCAAGCTCGCACCGAACGTGCCGACCGCGTATTCGGCGCGGAAGTAGGCGCCGACCTTCAAGCAGATGTCAGTGCCTGGGACGTAGTAGAACCCTGCACCGTACAGGGAGCAGACCTTCACGTATTCGACCGGCTTGGCCTTTACGGGAAGATCGGCGGCCTGTGCTCCTGAAACGGCAACGAGACCGGCTGCCGAAACGAGGAGAAGACTTTTCACCATCTTCATTTTGTTGTTCCTCCGTGTTTAACTCAGTGGGAGGGTTCGGTCTCCGAGAGAGCAACGTGCGCCTCTCGGAAAGTCCCTATCTCCCCGCGGCCATCCGGAAACCAAAACGCGAAAGCGTCCGAACGGAACGACTTGGGGAAGCCCCCCGCTGTCGTGTGATCACCATACCGCTGGCGAACTAGCAGGCAATGAGGAAGGGCTCTTCCCACAGGCATGAACGCTGGTTTCCGGGGCGGTGTTGCACGAATGGCACGGCGCTGTGCACAACCCCGAGAAAACCCAACGCCGAACTCCACAACCCGCTGGAACTACAGCCGATTCGGAACAATCCAACGCGGCTGCGGCCGGCCTCTGATGGCGTAGATGCCCGTCATTGCGCCATTTTGGGACAGTCGCGGCCCGATTTAGGCGAATGGCCGTGGCCGGTGGGCCACACCCCGTCCTCCGTTGCCGGGGCCAATCCTGAAGCGCGACCGGCCAAAACCGACGTTCAGCGCCGCTGGCACCAGAACTGATACATCGAGGCAAATGTCGCCGGACGGTCGCGCTCGAACGCATCCCAGTTGCTCAGATCGGTCATCGCCGGGTCGGCGGGATATCTCGCCCGGTAATCCCGCAATGCGCCCGCGTCGAGTTCGAAACCAATGAACGCGAGCTTCTCAGCGGTGAGAAGTTCCGCTATCCGCTGAATCGCGAGCCGATGTTCCCGCACATGGAACACCAGATCGCGGCAACCGCTGGTGCTGAAGAAATCCGGATATCGCGTCAGCGTGCGCAGCGGCGATTCCAGCAACGCCTGGCGGCAACGGCGAATGCCGTCGGCGGTTGCGTCAAATCCTCGCTCGGCAATGAACTGACGCGCGGCGACGATGTCGGCGCGGCCAAGCTCGCTGTACAAGCCGACGCGAATCAACCCGCCCGGCCGCAGCAAGCTCAGCAACCCGCGCCAACCTGCCATCGGGTCGGCCAGATGATGCAGCACGCCGCTCGCGTCGATGACGTCGAACGACCGCCCGATCGACGGCAGCGCCATCACGTCGGCCTGGGCATATTCGATGTTCCGCAAACCGAGTCCGCGCGTCTTGCGCTCGGCATAGGCCAGGCTCGACAGACTGAGATCGATCGCCAGCACCTTGGCGTCGCGGTAGCGCCGCGCCGTTCCGATCGAATGCTCCCCAGTGCCGCAGCCGGCGATCAGGATATCCATCCCGGCGCGCTCGCCGAGCGGCCGAAACGGCGACAGCGGAAAACGGCTTCGCAGATAACCGTCGACAGTCATGGGCTCGGGTTGCGAGGGCGCCACAACCCAACGCGGATAAGGGTTTTCCTCGTACTGGCGGCGCACCGCCGCAGTCCCCTCGCCTTCGATCGCGGTGAGCCTGGGCATCGCGTCAGCCAGCCGCCGCTCCTCATCGGCGTCGCGAACCTGTTGCGTCAGCAATTCGTCCACCGCGTCCAGCCATGTTCCGTCCAGCAGCCGCAGGGCACCGGGCACCTGCGCCAGCGCCCGATAGCTCGCCACCGCCGCGACCCGCAGCGGCGGAACCACCGCGCCTTGTTCGAGCGCATCGATCAGCAGCGTGCACTGCTCCGCCAGCCGAGCGCTTTCGTCGGGCGAAGCGGCGAATACGTATTCATTGTTGAAACACTGCCGCGCCAACGCACAGGCAAACGTCAGCGTGGCCGCGTCGATTGCATCGGGGCCGTCCGCCGCGCGCCGCAGCAGTGCTGCCCGCACCGAGGTCAGCAACCACTCAAGCCCCACATCGCGCACCGGCGTGGTCCTGAGCACGCCGAGCAGCATCGGATCGTCGGCGATCGCCGCCAATCCCGCCGCGCCGAGCAGTTCGTCCGCCGGAACCAGCCGCGGCCACGCTGCCGCCGCGCGGGTCATCGCTTCGCCGAGCGCGGGATTGACGCTCCGCAGGGTCGCCGCGGTGTCGGTAAAATTCTCGGCAAGTTCCGGTACGAGTTCCAGCGCCCGCGCGAAACGGGCGGACGCCGCCGTGAACCGGCCCTGCGTCATCAGCACCACGCCCAGATCCTTGTACGCTTCGGCGAAATCCGGCTTCACCGCCAACGCCTGCTCAAATGCGCGGGCGGCGCCATCCGGCTGGCCGGCCGCGGCCAGCGCCTTGCCCAGGCTGTGGTGACCGATGGCGATGTCGGGACGGCTCTCGGCGGCCTTGCGGAAGTGCCCCACGGCCTGATCGGGCAAGCCCCGCTGCATGGCAACGACGCCGAGCAGGTGCAGCGCGCCTGCGTGTCCGGCGTCGCGGGACAGCACCGCTCGGCAGAGCGCTTCGGCATCGAAGGTGCGCCCGGTCTGGTGGAGACGGACCGCATCGGCGAATATTTGAGCGGTCTGAGCAGGGTCCAACGCGCCGCCGGCGACAGGACTGCGCTTGCTCGCAGCGCGGCGCTCTTTGCGATTCATCGAGACACTCTATCGGAATCGGGCGGTTGGCGTAGAGGGTAAAATTCGAGCCCACGATTCGGGGGCCCCGAATGACGGTTTAGTAATTCGTGGGCGGGCATATTTTGCAAACTCATCGTGTGCCAGAACGGCCGTAACAGTGGGGTATCCCGACGGCGTCAAGCTGTTCCCTGCCCGCACTTACCGACTAATAACCCGGGATTCTCCAGATGACTCCCGAACTGGCGTGAGTATTGGCGTTTTACGGCCTTGCCACAAGACCGACGCGAGGTGTGTCAACGCACAATGAGAATGTCCCCTCGTTCCGCACAATGAGAATGTCCCCTTTTGAATGGGGCTGAGCGTTTGTGGGTAACGAGGGGGGTATGAGGGAAGAGCGGCGGCAATTTGGTATAGCAGGTTCGGGGAATTGTTGCCAAGTGGTTTTGAGTTTCAGC
>JAPLPD010000042.1 GCA_026400395.1 Alphaproteobacteria bacterium
ATTCGTTCGGCGAGCCAATCGAGCGCCTTTACGTCGCGGGCGAGCTCGGTAGCGTGTTCGGTCACCTCTACCTTTCCGGCGGAAACTACTCGGAGTGCCTGGTGGCCGGACGTATCGCTGGCATGAAGGCTGCATGTCTTGAGCCGCGGGCTGCGGGTGGCGAGCGTCCCATCAAACGGCGGGCTGCGTCTGGAGGCTGACGATGCGACGAGCAATGGCGCGGTTGCTGCTGGGCATGGTGATGCTCGCGACGCCGTTGTCCCCGGTGCTAGCCGAAGATTATCCGGCCCGGCCGATCCGCTTCATCGTGCCGTTCCTCGCCGGTGGCGGCGTCGATGTAGCCGCCCGCATCCTGGGCCAGAAGCTCAGCGCGACGCTGCACCAGCAGATCGTCATCGAGAACCGGCCCGGCGGCGGCGGCGTCACGCGGCCCTCGCTGATGCCGCAGATGACCTTTGATCCGCACAAGGACCTGGTGCCGGTCGCGATGGTCAGCAGCAACCCGATGCTGGTGGTCGCAGGGACGAACGCTCCCTACAGCAATGTGAAGGAGTTAATCGCCGCGGCCCAGGCGCAGCCTGGCATCGGCTATGCCACGCCCGGCACCGCCACCCTCAATCACGTCACCGGCGAATGGATGGCGGCCGAGGCCAAGATCAAGCTGATGCACGTTCCCTATCGCGGCGGCGGCGCCGTCGCGAACGGCATCGCGGCAGGCGATGTCCCACTCGGCGTCGTCTCTCCGCCGGTCGTCCAGTCTCTGATCGACGCCGGCAAGGTGAAGGTCATCGCCTTGACCAGCAAGGAGCGGCCCGCGTCCGCACCCGTCACATGGCCGACCCTGGCCGAGAACGGATTGGATGTGGACGCGGTGTTCTGGGTTGGGTTGTTCGCCCCGGCCGGAACGCCGGAGGCGATCATTTCGCGACTGGACCGGGAGACGGCCTTTGCTCTCCAGGACGAGCGCGTCCGCAAGTCAATGGTCGACTCCGGTCTCGATCCGACTTATATCGGCCAAGCTGCGTTCGTTCTACGCATTCGCGATGAGGCCGCGCGATACGACCGAATCATCATGCAGACTGGCATTAGAATCGAACGTTGACGATCTTGGATCGGTGGCAAATGCGCCACTCATCTCGGTCGATAACCCGTGCCGGATCTCGTGACCAGTGACTAGCTCATTGGCCAGTGGAATGTCCGGTGTTGTGCAGGTTTTCGGACGCCGGCAATGAAGGCCTGACCGCGCACTCTGGCGGCCGGCGGCCGAAAAGCGCCAAGGCACGAAGTCGCGGGAAGTTGGGCACCGGTGGTGCAACGAGCGCTATGGGGATTTGATGCTGGCGCCGAACTCGGGGATGGATGTGATGCCGGCAGAATGCAGCTGGCTGATCTGCATACTGAGACCGGAAGCCGGCGATGGACGTCTGGGCGAGCGCTGGGAACGAGTCAGCGAGCTCAGGGAGCGTTGAGCGCGGTGACTTGGGCGAGAGGGATCGTTGCTGGCTTGGGGCCAGCGCGTCGGAACGATTAAGTGGCGACGCTTGCGGGATGTCTGGCTCATGATGTGTCGATCCTGCTCGGCACCGGGCGCCACCTCGGCCCGCAGCCGGGCGCGAAGGTCTCGATTACGATCATGCGGCCACCGCAGCGCGAGCAAGGACAAGGCAGCACACGTGGCGTGTCTGCGGCGATATCCGGCTGCTCTTGCGTGTTGGCGGCAGGCGGTGCGACGTTCAGAAGTGCGCGGGCTGTCGCGATGTTCTCGGCGCGGTTGGTGCTGGCAAAGAGGCCGTAGTGGCGAATGCGGTGGAAGCCCTTGGGCAGCACGTGAATCAGGAATCGCCTTATGAACTCGTGCGGGTGAAGCCGCATCGTCTTCCAGCGATCGGGGCCTTCGACGCGATAATCTTTCCATCGGAACGCAATGGCGCCGTCGTCGGCTGCAATGAGGCGGCGGTTCGAGATAGCGACGCGATGGGTGTAACGGGAGAGATAGCGCAGCACCTGCTCGGGCCCTGCGAATGGGGCCTTGCAATAGACCACCCACTTGATGCGCCGTAGCGGGGCGATGAAACGCTTGAAGGTTTTCTTGTCGGCGAGCCCAGCATGGGTGTTGAAGAACTTCAAATCACCGTCATCGTGCGCCGCCATGAGCATCGCCAGCATCTTGCCGCGGAACAGGCGCGCCAGCACGTTGACATGGACGAGGATCGTCGAGAGCATTTCATGGCGACCAACCACGCTCGCCAGAACGAATGCGAATTGGAGATCGCTTGCGACCGCTACGGCATCATCACGGCCCTGCGGGCAAAGATCGTGGTCGATGTCGGCGCCTATGCACGCGGCACCGGCGGCACGGCGCCCGCGCGATGCGCACAATTCCTGCCCGGGCCGTATCGCATTGCCAACTTCGCCTGTGAGGTGAATGCCTATTTCAGCAACAAGACGCCGTGCGGCACCTACCGTGGCCCCAGACGAGTCGAAGCGAACTTTTTCCGCGAACGTATCATCGACATGGCTGCCGCCGATCTGAGCATCGATCCCGCAGAAATGCGGCGCCGCAATTTCGTCTCGCCTCGAGAGATGCCTTACGACATCGGAAGGCTCGTCACCTATGAGCCGCCCGCGCAGTACGATTCCGGAGACTATGCAGCCCTGTTCGAGACAGCGCTGCAAAAATTCGGATGGGACGAGAGAAAGATTCGGCAGGGCAGGCAAGCCGACGGCTGGTATCATGGAGTGGGTCTTTCCTGCTTCGTCGAAAGCAGCGCAGGCGGAGCGAAAGAGCAGGCGCGAATTCGCTTGGCGAGCGACGGCTCGCTCGACGTCTTCGTCGGCTCCACGAATACGGGTCAGGGTCACGAGACCGTTTTCAGCCAGGTCTGCGCCGACACGCTGGGTCTGCCGATCGACCAGATCAGGGTCACGTGCGCGTCGACCGATGAACTCGAGGAGGGATTTGGCAGCTGGCACAGCCGGTCGGCGGTGATGGCCGGCAACGCCGTGCGCCTGGTGTCACAAAGCTTTCTCGAGCGGCTGCGCGGATTGGCCGTTGAATACCTCGGGCGGCCGAATGCTCAAATTGTCTGGAGCCACGGAGAATTCCAGCAAGTCGACGCGGACGGAAAGGTGACCATCAAGACCCTGGCTTCGATCGCAGCAGACCGAGGCGAGACGATCGATGTCACGGACACGTTCGTGAACACGGAGCGAAAGCCCTTCAGCTACGGCACGAATGCCGCCCATGTGGCGGTCGATCCCAGAACCGGACAGGTGAAGCTGCTTGATTTTCTCGCGATCGAGGACATTGGCACGATCATCAATCCCATGATCGCGCATGGGCAGGCTGAGGGCGCTATCGTGCAAGGACTTGGCGGCGCGTTTCTCGAGCATCTGGTGTACGACGACGCAGGCCAGCTGCTCACAGCCTCGTTTGCCGACTATCTGATGCCGACAGCCGCCGACTTCCCGAACATCCGAGGAATGTTCGTCAACCTCGCGCCCGCGCCGGGCAATCCACTTGGCGCAAAGGGCGCCGGCGAAGGCGGACTGGTCGCCGTCGCTGCCGCGGTTGGAAATGCCGTGTCCGCTGCGCTTGGCGCGTGGAACGTGCAGGTTCGCCACCTGCCGATGTCGCCGCCCCGTGTTTGGCAGATGATCAAGGACGCAGAGAGAAGGGCCGGCTAGAGTCTGTCCGACCTGGATGGACCCATCATTCGAGTTATCGAGGCGGCCGGCGGCATTCGGTCGGGGAAATGCATTCGAGCAGCATTCCGATCATGCGCGCGCAGCCGTCTACTTGACCACTCCGATATCTCTAAGGGCCTTGCCCCATTGCCTGGTATCCTCGCGGATGACCGCTTCGAATTCGTTTGGAGTGCTGGCAACGGCGATCGAACCGATGTCCGCCAAGCGCTTCTGGTGAGCAGGGTCCTTCGACATTTCCGCCATCACCGCAGCGAGCCGATCGATGATCGGCTTTGGCGTACCGGCCGGCGCCAGCAGGCCATTCCACGACTCGATCGGGAAGTCCACAAGGCCCTGCTCGATCAGAGTCGGAATTTGAGGGGCAGACGGGCTGCGCTTGCCCGTCGTAACGGCAACCGCCCGGACCGTGCCAGCCGACAACTGCGCGATCGCGTCCGACATGTTGACGAAGCCAAACGGCACCTCACCCGAAACGATCGCTGCGGTCGCAAGCGCAGCTCCCCGATAGGGAACCGTGGTCAAGAGCAACTGATTCCTGACTCGCAGGACCTCAGCAGCGAAATGGGTGAGCCCACCTACCCCGCCCGTACCGTAGTTCATTCCGCCCGGAGTGTTCCTGCTCAGTTCGACCAGTTCCTTCGCGGTCTGCACATTGAGTTTCGGATTGACCAGCAAGACCACGGGATTGGTGTTGACCAGACTGATCGGGGCGAAATCCTTGAGGGAGTCGTACGGCAGCTTCTCCGTATGAGGCGACACCGCGATGGGCCCGACACCGCAGACACACAGCGTATACCCGTCGGCCGGCGACTTGGCCGCCATGTCGGTGCCCGTCAAGCCGCCGGCACCGACCCGGTTCTCGACGACGACGCTGGCCTTGAGCGCCTTCGCCATGTACTCCGCGGTGATGCGGGCAACGACGTCGGTGTTGCCTCCGGGCGCAAACGGCACGATCAGACGGACTACCCTATTGGGATAGGCGTCTTGTGCGCGGGGCGCGGTGTTGAGCGCAATCACACCGATAGCTGCAAGTACGACAGTCATCTTCATCATGCGGCTTTTCCCTCGAAATGTTCGAGTCCAGGATTTGAGCAACGGATGCGCCGAACCGGAAATATAGGCCCGTCGCTGCCGCATAGTCACTATCTGGATTCGCCGGGCCGCATGGCATCGAAGTCGAACGGCAATCATTGATTGAAAATTGTAGGGTGCCGGGGCTGTCCGTCGCCTTCTCCCCCGCAGCGTATGTTGCTAGCATCGTGTCGATCTGCAGACGGATGCCATTTTTCCGATAGCGGCAGACCAGATGGGAGACCCGGTTGCATCATATCGACGCCTTCTGCCACTATTTTCCCAGAGGAATTTTCGACCTGTTGCTAGGCAGCATCGGCGGCTCGAGTGAACTGGGCGCGCGGATGAAGGGCCTGAAGACCATCCATGACCTCGATGCCCGTTTGAAGATGATGGATGAATTCAGCGACTATTCGCAGATCCTGTCGCTCGGGCTACCTGGAATCGAAGCGATGACATCTCCCGACCGGTCGCCGGATTTCGCTCGTATTGCGAACGACGGCTTGGCGGAATTGGTCGAGAGACATCCCGACAGGTTCGCCGGCTATGTCGGCGGCCTGCCGATGAACGCTCCCGACGAAGCTGTCCGGGAAGCCGAGCGGATCCTGATCAACGGTTCTGCCAACGGTTTGCAGCTTCACACCACGGTCAACGGCCTTTGCCTCGATGACCCGCGATTCCTGCCGATCTTCGAAGTGGCAGCGAAATCGGGCAAACCGATCCTGCTTCATCCGTCGCGGACGGCCAGCTTCCCTGACTTCCCCGCGGAACAGAGATCGCTGTACGAAATCTGGACCATTTTGGGCTGGCCCCACGAGACCAGCGTAACCATGGCGCGGTTGATCTTCTCCGGGATCATGACGCGGTTTCCAAGTCTGAAGGTGATGGCGCATCACCTTGGCGCGATGATCCCCTTTTTCGACGCGCGTATCGAGGTTGCCTGGGCGGATCTTGGAACCCGCTCGTCGAGCGAAAACTACGGCCACGTGCTGTCGAGTCTCGGCAAACCCTTGATCGACTGCTTCAAGCAGTTCCATGCAGATACCGCATTGTGCGGCGGCCGGGCTGGTACGATGTGCGGACTCGAATTCTACGGCGCCGATCACGTGCTGTTCGCAACGGATGCACCGTTCGGTCCTGACGGCGGTGCGGCCTTCATCCGGTCAACCATCAAGGTGATCGAATCGCTTGACATTCCGCAGTCCGACAAAGCGAAGATCTGTCATGGCAATGCGAGGTCGTTCTTCGTGCTGTGAGCATGCCAGATATGGCGCGGTTGAAGCGCCCGGTTCCAGTTCGGATTTCGATCGTCGCCGCACGACTTGGAGAGGTATCGCTGTGAAAGTCTGCATGTTTCATCTGATGCCGTATCGGGATCTACCCGCGGATTTCGACAAGCGGTACAACTCCGCATATCTCGATCCGGTCTGGTTCGACGTCGCCGATCCAGACAAGGTCACCCAGTATTACAATGCTACGCTGGACGAGCTCATCTTCGCCGCGAAGTCCGGCTTCCATGGTCTGTGCACGAACCAGCACCACCAGACTGTCTACGGATTCATGGCGAACCCAAGTCTCATGGCCTCGGTACTCGCCAGACAGACCAACGGCGACAACGTCGCAATTATCCAGCTGGGATCGACACTGCCTTCGACATCGCCGCCGACCCGCATTGCCGAGGAGTACGCGATGCTCGATTGCATCAGCGGCGGCCGGCTGGTTGCAGGCTTCCCTACCGGTCTACCAACCGACGCGACGATCTCGAATGGCGTGATCCCAGTGGACCAGCGCGAGATGTTCCGCGAGGCCCTGGCTCTCGTCAAGAAATCCTGGTCGGCGCGGGAAATCTTTGCCTGGAACGGCAAGCACTATCAGCTCGGGATGGTGAACCTCTGGCCGCGCCCAATTCAGCAGCCCAGTCCGCCGATCTGGATCCCGGGCTCCGGCATATCCACGACCGCGGAGTTCGTGGTCGATCAGGACTATTGCTTCTGCCAACTGAGTTACTATGGCGCCAAGAACGCCGAACAAGCGAGTGACCGCTACTGGGAAATGGTGGCGCAGAAGGGGCGCGACGACAATCCGTACCGGCTGAGCTTTCTGCAACTGATCGGCGTTGCCGAAACCGATGCGGAAGCGGAAGACCTGTACGCCGAGCATGCCGAATACTTCTTCCACAAGCTCCTGCACACGCCGCAGCATTATCAGGTCGTGCCGGGCTGCCTCGAGTACGGCGCGCTGGTGCAGGCCTTGCGCAACACCGCGGGCGGGAGCCTCAATCTGCGACAGCTGAAGGCAAAGGACTTCTTCAACCAAGGCTTCGTCGTCGTTGGCAGCCCGAAGACGGTCCGAGAACAACTGATGGACGGGATCAAGCGACTACGCATCGGCCACCTGCTCACGTTGCTGCAATTCGGATCGATGCCGACGGAAGTGTGCAAGAACAACATCGGCCTGTTTGCCCGTGAGGTGCTCCCACACCTCGAAGGCATATGGGATGACAAATACGAAGACAGATGGTGGCCGCAGCGCCTGCGGGCCAGACATCCGAAGCATGCAATGGCGGCAACCTCCTGAATCAGCGGAGACTTTGATGGCCGAAGCAGAGGTACGCCGATTGCACCTGTGGCAGAACCGCATAGAGGCAGAGGTGGAGGTTTCCGGCAGCGGCAAGCCGATGCTGTATTTCCACGGACCGTGGGGCCTCGATGCCGACAGGCCGTTTGTGAAGCGGCTTGCCGACCGCCACACCGTGTATGCGCCGAAGTTTCTCGGAACCAGCCGGGATGACCCGAACGCCATCCACGTGATCGACGATTGGCTCGACCTTCTAGTGTATCACGCCGAACTGATCGAGAAGCTCGCGTTGACAGAGCCATCCGCGGTCGGACATTCGTTTGGCGCGCTGCTTGCCGCCGAGATCGCAGCAGCCAGCCCGAGCGCGATCGGAAAGCTCGCTATGGTCGCACCCGTTGGGCTGTGGAGCGACGAAAGGCCCGTCAAGAACTGGATGGTCCTCAGCGACACCGCCCGCCGCGCTGCGTTGTTTCCCGATCCCGACAGCGCGGTTGCCCGCCAATTCTTTGATGCTCCGAAGGATCTCGACGGACGTGTGGATAAGCTCGCGAAGTTCATCTGGGCCCAGGCGTGTTCAGGAAAATTCGTCTGGCCTGTCCCAGACCGCGGGTTCAAGAACCGCAGCCATCGCATTGCTGCCCCGGCCCTGATCATCTGGGGAGCGCAGGACAGCATCGTTGCGCCGGCCTACGCTCAGGACTTTGCACGACTGATCAAAGGCGCCCGTGTTGCAATGATCGCCGACGCCGGACACCTACCGCATCTTGAACAGCGGCCCCCGAATTTCTCCAAGGGCTGCGGTTCCGATCCTGAACCGGGCCCCCGTATACGGGTCATAGGAAATTTTTGGATAGAGGCTGGGATTGACGACGAAGCTCGTGCTGACCACGGCAATTGTGTATCCGCGGCGCGCCCTATCATCCAATGACACAAGGAAAGATCGAGCGTTGGCATCTGACGCTCAAGAACCGCATCCTGCTGGAGAACTAATATCTGCCTGGCGAACTCGAGGCTCGGATCGAAGCCTTCGTCGCTCACTACAATCACCTGCGCTACCACGAGAGCATCGACAATCTGACGCCAGCCGACGTCTACTTCGGGCGTGGTCAAACCATCCTGCTGGAAAGAGAAGGGATCAAACGCAAAACCATTCAACACCGACGCTTGCTTCACAAAACTCACGCGGCGTAAAATCAAACCGGATGCGCCAGACTCTCCATTAGGTCAGGACGCCCCTGTCTCAAAATCTCTGACGACGGACAGTACTTCCGCGCAATTGTCAGCTTGAGCTGCCGAGGCTGCGCAAGAGCAACAGCATTGAAGCAAGCCGCAGCGCCCCCCACGATTGCCCAGCGTCGCCCTACATTTCTCAGAGGCATGACGTCGTTGCCTAGGAGTCCTCAGCGAATGAGCGAAACGTTGGTGGGCGCAATGTTCGTGACAGCCGAACAGGTGGTTGAGTGCGTTGCTGAGCGGTCGGGTCCAAGGCGCGGGTTTAAACGTCTAGCGCCTCCCCAGGCGCTTCGAATATCACCCCGCCGGTTAAAGGGGAGGGCGAACCACGCAGTCATCAGGTCCTGATGGCTATTGATCGGACTCGGTGTGTGTTAGCAATTTTTCGTAGGTTGCGAGTTTTCACATAGTCGCAAAAGGTCTTGGAGTTACAGAATGGATGACACGGTGCTCGTTTTAACGACTGAAGAAGCGACCGGCCTTCTGAAGATGGACGAAGCGATCAAGTTGATGCACGAAGCATTTCATGACTACGGTGAGAAGCGAGCGAAGGTCATCCCAAGGTCCCGCCTTAACATTCCCCAACCTGATGCCGAAAACCCAACCTGGTTTTGGCTCAACGTCATTCCAGGAGCGGTGCCCTGTCACGGCGTCGCGGCGGTCCGTCTCGATGCCGCGCAGCTCAGCTACTCGCGAAGGGGCGGCCAGACGAGAATGGAATTTCCTGGAGACTTCTCGGGGTTCGTGCTGGTTTGGGAGATGAAGACCCGAAATCTCATGGGGATTGTACACGATCATGCAGTGTCGGCATTGCGTGTCGCCGCGACAACGGGTGTTGCCGCTGACTACCTTGTTCGGCCAGATGCGGAAACACTCGGAATATTGGGGGCCGGAGAGCAGGCTGCGGCGCAGGTCGAGGCGGTGTGTTCGGTTCGCCCAAACATTAAGCACGTCAAGGTGTACTCACCCACCCCCAGCAGCCGTGAACGCTTCTGCAAGAAGATTGGCGAGCTTTTGAACATCGATGCAAAGCCGGTGGACAGCGCCCGCGAGTGCGCCAAGGGAAGCCACGTTTTGATCGCCGCGACCAATACCAACGATCCGATCATTCACGGCGAATGGCTTGAACCAGGAATGCATATAGTCACCAATCTCGGTGGCGATAAGCAATTCGGTCAGCGAAGGGAGATCCACGATGAGGTAGTACAACGCGCGTCTTTTGTCGTCGTGAACTCGAAGGAACAAATTGTTCTCGACCAGAAGACCGACATTATCGCCCCGCTGCGAAGGGGATATATCACATGGGACAATATTTTCGAGGTCGGCGATCTCTGCATTGGGCACATGCCGGGGCGAACTGCAGAAAGTCAGATTACGCTGCACTCAAATAATTGTGGGATGGGTATCCAATTTGCCTCGGTTTGCAAGAGGGTAATCGAGATCGCCCGCGAACGAGGAATCGGCACAGAATTGCCTTCTCGTCTTTTCATGACGCGAAGGAAGGAAGGCGAAGTTTATTCGCCGTAACGACCAACAGTCTCGGTATGCGAGGGCGCACTTGAATAAGAATGGCTCAAGGTTTGGTGGCGTGATGAGATATCAGTGGGACTTCGTACTCTTCATTGCCGCCGCGTTCCTGACAGCCGCATCGCCAAGTTCTGCGAATGACGTTGAATCTTTCTATAAGGGAAAGACAATTCAGATTATTGTTCCCGCCGGTCCAGGCGGCGCCTTCGATTTGTATTCCCGGCTGTTGTCGAAGCACTATCAGAAATACATACCGGGCAACCCGAACATCATCCTGCAGTACATGCCTGGTGCCGGGGGCACCAGAGCTGCAAATTATATGAACGCCGTGGCGCCGAAGGACGGGACGGTGATGTGTATGCCGCTCGCGCCAATCGCGCTGGCGCAACTGACAGGCGGATCGTCAATCGCCTACGATGCGTCGCGCTTCATTTGGCTCGGCAGGTTGGTCGAGATCAACAGGGTGCTCGCGGTTTGGCATACCGCGCCGCAGAAGACTATCAATGATGCTTTCGAGAAGGAACTTGTTGTCGCTTCCACGGGAAATAATTCTGAAACCTCCATGAATGCGGTGGTGATGAACAACTTGATGGGCGCGAAATTCAAGGTCGTGACGGGATACAAGGGCATCGCCGATATGACACTCGCGATGGAGCGTAATGAGGTAGCGGGCTTTTTCGGTTCCTGGGGCGCCTGGTATGGCGGTCGTTTTGATTTGATCACGGATAAGAAAGTCAACCTGCTGATTCAGATCGGCACCAAGCGTTCGAATGGGCTTCAGAATGTTCCTCTCATGACCGATTTGACGCGAAGCGAAGCGGACCGACAGGTGGTCGAGTTGATGTCCCGCACGTCGGACGTTGGGCACGCGCTTTTTGTCCCGCCTGACGTTCCACAAGACCGAGTGACAGCGTTGCAGAAGGCGTTCGGCGAGGTGATACGGGATCCCTTGTTTCTCGAGGAAGCAAAGCGGCTCCGCCTGGAAATAAATCCAGCAACTGCTGAGGACGTGTCAAAATCCGTTCATGCTACAGTGAGCGCGCCAAGTGAGGTCGTCAGACGGTTTATTCAAGTCAGCGGACAATAGGGGCCAACTTGTCTTCGTGGTGCATTGGCTGCGAGTCATTTTCATACCGTGGCACGAGTCGGCGGCGCCGCTTCGGTCATAAACGAAAGCAATACTTCGGCTTGAATGGGCTGTCCTGAAGCCCGTCATCCAATGGCCTGATGGATAAAGAAGAGCCAGAACTAACCGTTCAAACAGACTGATAAGGTTTCTGTAATTTCCTTATCAGTCTGGCGCAATTCGCGCGATTGGCGACGAACCGTCGATCTGGTCTAGATCGGAAACGGCCGCGTCACTTCCAAATGGAATAGATGAGTGTTTCGGACTGAATATACGGGCATGCACGCGAACCCTTGCGCGCGCCGATGCGCTGAGGCCTTTTCTTGTCTTGAGTCAGCCCGAGCACTTCGGTGGCTCGGTCCTGACCGCTGTCGGCGCCCCGTCCGACGGACGCGCCTTTCAGCTTGCTAGGCTACTGCTCGCGTGTGAAAGTGATTGGGTCATTTGGAGGGGCCGAGCGACGACGCTTGGCCGCGGCAGGAGGGGCCCTTTGACGGCAGCCTCGTTATACCGCTACGTGCTGCTTCGACTGGTGCAATTGGTGCCGGTTGTCTTCCTGATCATCATCCTGAACTTTTTCCTGATACGGCTCGCGCCCGGTGACCCGATTGCTTACATCATCGGTGACGCGCCGATCGCGGATGAGCTTGTCGCGGACCTTCGCAGCAAGCTTGGGCTCGACGGCTCCATCACCCAACAACTCCTCATCTATCTGTCCAACGTCGCTCAAGGCGACTTCGGCTTTTCCTACGTTTCGCGGGCTCCGGTCACGGAGGTCATCCTGTCGCGGTTGCCCGCGACCCTGCTCCTCATGATTACGCAATATGTCTTGGCGATCGCGGTGGGCATTGTGCTCGGCGTCCTGTCTGCACGCCACCAGGGTTCGGCGCTGGATGTGACGGTGACCGCGGTTTCGGTGGTCGGTTATGCGCTTCCAGTCTTCTGGCTCGGGCAGATGCTGATGCTGATGTTCTCGATGAAACTCGGCCTCTTTCCCGCGCAGGGCATGATGTCTCTTCGATATTCAATGACGCCCGTCGAAAAGGTCTTCGATATCGCTCATCATCTCGTCCTGCCTGCATTGACACTCGCGATCTTCAACCTTGCGCTGATCGCGAGATTGGCGCGGGCCAACATGCTGCAGGTGCTGAGACTCGAATACATCATATTCGCCCGATCCAAAGGTATCTCCGAGCGGGCGGTCGTCTATCGTCATGCGCTCCGAAACGCGGTGCTGCCGGTGGTCACTGTCATCGGCCTCAACATCAAGACACTGATTACGGGTGCCGTACTCACCGAGACCGTCTTCGCGTGGCCTGGTCTCGGCAGATTGACCTTCGACGCCATCAATGCGCGGGATTATCCTGTCCTGATGGCGATGTTCGTGTTCGTCGGCATCCTCGTCGTGATAGCGAACCTCATCACGGACATCATCTACGCATGGCTCGACCCGAGGATACGTCTGCAGTGAGCGAAGCTGACCTCGACGTTCCGGGCACGTTGCCTGCCACCAGCGCGTCATCGGCAGCCGCGGCGCGTCGACGGCGCGTGATGCGAAACTGGCATCGCTTCACGATGAATCGGCTTGCGCTGTTTGGGCTCCTTCTGTTGGCCGGAATGATCATCCTTGCGCTGTTCGCGCCAATCATTGCGCCGGGAGGCCCTTTCGGTATTGGCGGAACACGGCTGGCAGAGCCAGGCGCCCGGCACTGGTTCGGCACCGATCACATCGGCCGGGATATCTTTACCGGCGTCCTCTACGGCACTCGGACCTCTCTGATGGTGGGACTGCTCTCCGTGCTGATGGCTCTAGCTATCGGCATCGTCGTGGGCGCCGTGGCGGGATACTACGGCGGCCGGATCGATAATCTGTTGATGCGCGTGACCGAGATCTTCCAGGTCATGCCCCGGTTCTTTCTTGCTCTGTTCGTCGTGGCGATCTTCGGCGCCAACATCTGGGGGATTGTGTTCGTCATCGGAATTCTCAACTGGGCAGAGATTGCCCGCCTTCTCCGCGCCGAATTCCTGACGCTACGCGAGCGGCCCTTCGTCACGGCCGCGCGCGCCTACGGGGCGCGCGACCTCGATATCATCGTGATGGAGATTCTTCCGAACGCCATCAGCCCGGTCATCGTGGCGGGCTCGCTTCAGGTCGCAAGCGCGATCCTGCTCGAGGCGGCCCTTGGCTTTCTGGGCGTGGGCGATCCGAACGAGATGAGTCTCGGATCGATGCTGAACAACGCCCAGCAGTATATCCGGCAAGCCTGGTGGACCGTGACCTTTCCCGGCCTCGCGCTTTGTCTGCTCACGCTCGGCATTGCGCTCGTGTCTGACGGCCTGAACGACTCGCTCAATCCCAGGCTGAAGGAAGTCGGGCTATGAGCGAGAGCGGAAACGTCCTCGAGGTTCGTGGTCTGACCACCCGTTTCTTCACGCAACGTGGCGTGATCGGGGCCGTCGAGAGCATTTCATTCGATGTCGGGCGGCAAGTCGGTGACCGCATTGTCCCTGCTGCGCCTCGTGCCGATGCCAGGGCGCATCGTCGCGGGCTCGATCACGCTCAACGGGCGCGACGTGTCCCGCCTGTCGGACGACGAGATGCGCGGGGTCCGGCGCAATGAAGCAGCCATGATCTTTCAGGATGCATCGAACTTTCTCAATCCGATATTCTCGATCGGAGACCAGATCGCGGAAGGCATCGCGGACCGCTTTCCGTCCAAGCGGGAGCGCCGTGCGGCGGTGATCGAAGCCCTGCATTCGGTCCGGATTCCGGATCCCGAGCGCGTTGCGACCCTCTATCCATTCCAGCTTAGCGGGGGAATGCAGCAGCGCGCCGTGATTGCGGCGGCAACTGCGCGGAAGCCCTCGCTCGTCATTGCCGATGAGCCGACAACGGCGCTCGACGCGACCGTTCAATTCCAGATCCTTCGGCTGCTCGAGGAACTGCAGACGGAGATCGGGATGAGCTTGATCCTGATCTCGCACGACCTCGCTGTCATCGCCAGCGTGTGCTCCCGCGTCTACGTGATGTATGCCGCCGAGATCGTCGAGTCCGGTCCGACGCGGGACATCTACCGCAACCCGGCGCACCCCTACACCAAGGCGCTCCTCGGATCGATCCTCGACCCGCTTGAGGAGCGGAAGCCCCTCACGATCCTCGAGGGGGCGATGCCCGATCTGTCAGCGCCGCCCCAGGGATGCCGCTTCCACCCGCGCTGCCCAGCCGCGATGCCGATTTGCTCGCAGGCCAAGCCGCCACCCGCGACGATCTCGTCGGGACACCAGGTCAATTGCTGGCTTCACGCCGAACCGGCAGTGGCCGCATGAACGCCGTTCTCGCCGCGGACGCCGTTACCAAGTATTTCCCGCTAAAGCGAACGCTGTTTTCGCGCGCCCCGCAGCGTTTCGTGAAGGCTGTGGACGGCGTCGACCTTCGGATCGAGGAGAACGAAACCCTTGCGCTCGTCGGCGAAAGCGGCAGCGGCAAGACGACGCTGGGCAATCTTCTGCTCGGACTGACCTCGCCGACCTCGGGGTCGGTTCGTTGGTCGGGCCGGGCAATCGAGGATCTGCCAGCGGACGAACACATGCGTTTCCGTCGCGACGTGCAGGTGATCTTTCAGGATCCCTACGGATCGTTGAATCCTCGACAGCCGGTGCGCACCATTCTCGCGCGACCGGTGCGACTCCATGGGCTTGCGAAGTCTCCCGATGCGGAGGCTGCCCGGCTCCTCGAACTCGTGGGATTGCGACCTGCCGCCGCCTATCTCGACCGTTTTCCTCACGAGTTCTCCGGGGGACAGCGGCAGCGGATTGCGATCGCGCGAGCGCTTGCACTTCGGCCCCGGGTGATCGTGGCGGATGAACCCGTTTCCGCGCTCGACGTCTCGGTCCGTGCTCAAATCCTGAAACTTCTCACCGATGTCCGTGAACAGCTTGGGATCTCGATTCTTTTCACCACCCACGATCTCGGGGTCGTGCGCTACATCGCAGACCGCGTTGCCGTGATGTATCTCGGCAAGATCGTGGAGCTTGCGCCGAGGGAGTCTTTGTTCAGGGCGACGCACCACCCTTACTCGCGGATGCTGCTCGGTTCCGCACTCTCGCCCAATCCGGACCAGCGCCTCGCGAACCGCAACATCCGGGTCGAGGGCGAGCCACCGTCTCCCGTCGATCCGCCGCCCGGCTGTCGCTTTCGCGCCAGGTGCCCGCTAGCCTACGCGCGCTGCACCGTCGAGCAACCGCAACTTCGCGAGGTGCGGCCAGGGCACCTCTCGGCCTGCCATCTCGATAACACACAGGAGAAGCCTCATGGTTCCGACAAGACGTAGTCTCGGCCGGGGAATGCTCGCTGGCCTCGCGACCGTCGGTCTGCAGGCGGTCTTTGCTTCATCGGCGACGGTTGCCCAGGAGCAGCCTCGAAAGGGAGGGACCCTGGTCTACGCACTTGGGGGCGATCCACCGCACCTCAACATCGCGATTACTTCGGACCTCAACGCCCAGCAGGTCGCGACACAGATATTCAGCCAAGTGCTCCGCGTCGACAAGGACGCGAACGTAACTGGCGATCTTGCCGAATCCTGGACCATGTCCCCGGATGGCCTGACTTACACGTTCAAGATTCGAAGCAACGTGAAATGGCACGACGGACGTCCACTGACGGCCGAGGACGTGCGCTGGGCGTTGACCGAAATAAATATGAAGTACAACCCAACAGCTTCGACGAGCTTCGCCACGGTTGACAAGATGGAGGCGCCCGACGCCGCCACGTTGATCATCCGAATGAAGCAGCCGTTCCCAGCCTTCGTTCCCTGGTCGTTCGTCAACCAATGGATTTATCCCAAGCACATCTACGAAGGGACGGATCCGCGCCAGAATGAGCGCAACTACCGCAATCCGATCGGATCAGGTCCTTTCGTGTTCAAGGAGTGGGTGCGCGGCAGCCACGTGATGATGGAGCGCAATCCCAACTACTACAAAAAGGACCTGCCTTATCTCGATCGCGTGGTCGCGCGCTTCATCCCGGACCACGGATCGCGCGTACTCGCACTCGAGACCGGCGAGATCGATTACATCAGCATCTACGGGCTGCCTCCGTCCGCCGTTCAAGGCCTCAGCAAGAAGTCCGACGTCAGCGTGATCACCCACAGAACTCGCGTGAACTACGGAGGGATCATGGCCCATATGAACCTCCGCAACCAATACCTGCAGTCCAAGGAGGTCCGGCAGGCGATCTACACTGCCATCAACCGCGACGTGCTCGTCGAACGTGCCGCGGCGGGTTTGGCAGAGCGCGCGTCAAGCCCGGTCTCATCGCTCCACAAACCCTGGTTCAATTCGGAGGTGGCCAAGAAGTATCCCCACGATTCCAAGAAAGCTGAGGCGCTTCTGGACTCTGCCGGCTTTAAGCGCGGCGCCGACGGCAAGCGGTTCAGCGTCCGCATCTCCTACGCACGCACCGACCAGGGCGGCGCGCTGCATTCCGCAGCCGAGATTATGCGCGAGCAGCTGCGCGACGTCGGTATCGATCTCGTCCTCGATCCAAAGGATTACGCGGTCTGGATGGAGGGCGCTCACCTCAAGTGGGACTTCGACATGTCGATGGGTTCGTATCAGACCGGCCCCGATCCGGCGATTGCGGTGTCACGACTCTACATTACGAGAAACATCCAAAAGTTGATGGGACGAAACCTGATGGGCTATTCCTCGGCCAAAGTCGACGAGTTCTTCGATGTGGCCGAGGGCGAACTTGATCTCCAAAAGCGCATCGTGATGTACCATCGGGTTCAGGATATCCTGACTGACGACGTTCCGGCGCTGTGGCTTTGGGACCGCGTCTCCACACTCGCTCACCGCAACCGCGTGAAGGGCGAGATTTTCTGCGGCGCCCACCTCGAGAACATCGAGGCGGCCTGGGTCGTCGACGGCGAGTAGGCGAGAAAATTCCGGCAGCGGCGAATCCACGCGCCGCTCATCTTGATATGCTTTCACCGCAGGCTGGTTGTGCAATGGAGCGGACGGCCATGATTCTCGGCGCCAATATCAGAGCCTTGGGCTCTCACCTTGCCGGATGGAAGCATCCGAAGGCCTGGCCGAGCACCGTGATGAAGCTCGAGAACAACATCGCGATGGCGAAGATGGTGGAGGCGGCAAAGCTCCACTTCGTCTTCCTCGCAGACGGCAACGGCATCCGGGGGATGGACCAGCCGAAGATGTTCGCCGCCACGGGTCCGTCCGATCGCCCGGCCGTCTTCGAGCCCGTGACGTT
>JAPLPD010000128.1 GCA_026400395.1 Alphaproteobacteria bacterium
AACCCATAAGATCGACGGGGTGGCGACGGCGATCGTGGCAGCCGGCGATAAGGTGCGCTATCTGCCCGCCTACTCGCCAGATCTCAATCCGATCGAGATGGCATTCTCGAAGCTCAAGACGGCGCTGCGCAAGGGCGCGGCTCGCACGGTCACCGCTCTGATGAAGCTCATCGGCAAACTCGTCAAGACGTTTGCGCCCGAGCAGTGCGCAAACTACTTTCGACATGCCGGATACCGGTGATGACCCAAATCAAATGGAAAACGCTCTAGCGCTGGCAACGCAGATCGCCCAAGGCGCGCTCGACCATTGCCGCGCGTTGAACTTCAAGATCGGCGTTTCGGTCGTCGACCGTGGCGGCCACGTGATGATCTCGATGCGCGATGACGGCACCGCGCATCATGTGGTCGAGCTGGCGGAACGCAAGGCCTACACCGCACGCATCTTCCGCCAGACCACGCGCGAATTCGTCGAGCGGATCATCAACAATCCGCGCTCGCAGGGCCTGAAGGACACCAAGGGGGCGCTCGCTTCATTCGGCGGTGTGCCCATCAAGGTCGGCGACGACACGATCGGCGGCGTCGGCGTCAGCGGCGCGCCCGGCGGGCAGAATGACGAAGCCTGCGCGGCGGCGGGCATCGCCAAGGCGGCCGATCTGTTGAAATGAGCAGACTCACATCTTGAACATCGTGAATTCGCTATGCGGCTGCAGATTTCCGCAAGAGTGCTGCAGCCAGCATTCATTCGCGCGATTGGTGCCGGCGTTGCCGTGAATGACGGTCTTCGATTGCTTGCGGGCGCCGAGGGCGAGGCAGGCGTCCTGCGGCATCTTTCCGAAATTGCATCCGTACGGCGCACAGATCGACGCCTCCTGGCGCCAACTGGCGGGGAACGTCGCGTCGTCAAAGCAGGCGAAGTTTCCGGCTCGCGTATAGGCCGCCGCTGACGCGTCGGCTGACCGCCACACGTAATAAATAATCGCGCCGAGCGACAATGCGATGAGCAATCCGGCAATTCCTGCCACGCCCCAGATCAATCGCTTCGGTGGCCGCGATGCCGACTCCGGTTCCGCGCGCGGCGGCTGTTCTGCCACGCGGCGGCGGGCTTCCGCTTCGTGCGGCGTCCGCGCGGTCTGAGCGTCAGCCTCGGACGGCGTTGCAGTCAGCAGCGCCCGAACTGCGGACGCCAGACGCTGAAGATGCTGCTCGATCGGCGGCGTGAGCGCATCGAGCCAATGCACCGAGCCCATGTAATATCGCAGCGATTTTTCCGGGCTGACGTTCTCGATGCGAAACGGGATGACGGGCTTTTCCCCGTCGAACGCCTGCTGCACCTCGCGGCTGACCTGCCGCGACCGATTGGTGTGTCCGGAAAAAATCAGAACCATGACGCGGCAGTTTTCGATCGCATCGACGATCGACGCCGCCCAGTCGGCGCTCGGACTGATGTCGCGCGGCGCCACCCAGCATCGGATGCCTTACGCTTCAAGCTTCGCACACGCGGCATCGGCCAGCGCCTTGTCCTGGTGCGGATAGCTGATGAAGACGTCGAAGGCCATGCCACTTCAGTAGTGAAACTCGGCGTCGAAGTGAACCCGGCGCAGGCAGCGCCCCAGCCTTCAGCGCTTGCCCAGCGTCTTCCAAACGCCGTTCGCCGTCGCCACCACGCGCGAGCCGACCACCAGATCGGCGGACATGAAGATAACCGAACGGGTGCGGCGCACGACCTTGCATTTGGCCTCGACGAACTCGCCGATCTGCACCGCGTCGATGAAATGCATGTCGAGCTGGATGGTCGCCTGCGGCTGCCGCTCGTTGGGGTAAAAGCAGGTCCGTCCCATCGAGCGGTCGGCGAACGTCATCAGCATGCCGCCCTGCACGACGCCGCGCAGGTTGTGGTGCTTCTTCTCGGCCATGAAGGCGTAGTCGAAGCTCTCGCCCGCCTGGTCCTTTTTGGGACGCTGCCAGAACGGACCGACGAGGCCGATGAAACCGTCGGCGTCGTAGCGCTCCCAGCCGGCGGCGGCGGGATCGAAGGGCGCGGGTGGCTGGGTGTCGGGCATGAAAGCACTCTCGGCGGGACCGCCGCGGCACGGCGTCATTGCCCGGCTTGATCCGGCAATCCAGCTTTTTGCGGAAAGATCGGCCTCCCGGTCAAGCCCGGGAATGACGCCCGGGCAATATGGCCACGCGCGGCGCGAGATCGAGGACGCCCGCCCGCGCTTGCATCGCCCCCGCCGTTGTGGAATGTGGCCGCATTCACAAGGGACTTCGACATGGACGCGCCCAAACCGGCGTTCAAGGAACGGGTGTTCTCCGGCGTGCAGCCGACCGGCAACCTGCACCTCGGCAACTACCTCGGCGCCATCGTCAAATTCGTCGAGCTGCAGAAGACGCACGAATGCATCTATTGCGTGGTCGATCTGCACGCGATCACCGTGTGGCAGGAGCCGGCCGAGCTGACCAAGGCGATCCGCGAGGTCACCGCGGCGTTCATTGCCTGCGGCATTGATCCGAAAAAGCACATCGTGTTCAACCAGAGCCAGGTCGCCGAGCACGCTGAGCTCGCCTGGGTGTTCAACTGCGTCGCCCGCCTCGGCTGGCTGAACCGCATGACCCAGTTCAAGGAGAAGGCCGGCAAGGACCGCGAGAACGCCTCGGTCGGGCTGTACGCCTATCCGAACCTGATGGCGGCCGACATTCTGGTCTATCGCGCGACCCATGTTCCGGTCGGCGAGGACCAGAAGCAGCATCTCGAATTGAGCCGCGACATCGCGCAGAAGTTCAACAGCGACTACGCCGCTTCGATCGCCGCGCGCGGATTCGGCGATGCGTTCTTCCCGCTGCCGGAGCCGCTGATCCAGGGACCGGCGACGCGGGTGATGTCGCTGCGCGACGGCTCGAAGAAAATGTCGAAATCGGATGCGTCCGACCAGTCGCGCATCAACCTGACCGACGACCCGGACACGATCGCGCTGAAGGTCCGGCGCGCCAAAACCGATCCCGATCCGCTGCCGCAGGACGAGAAGGGCCTGGAGACGCGGCCCGAGGCCGATAACCTGGTGGGCATCTACGCGGCGCTCGCCGACACGACGAAGGCCGATGTGCTGCGGGAGTTCGCCGGCGCGCAGTTCTCGGCGTTCAAGCCGGCGCTGTCGGACCTGCTGGTCGCCAAGCTGTCGCCGATCACCGCCGAAATGCGGCGGCTGAAGGACGACACCGCCTATATCGATTCGGTGCTGGCCGACGGTTCCGTCCGCGCCCAGGCGATTGCCGCCGAAACCATGAAGGCGGTCAAGGATATCGTCGGCCTGGTGCGGCGCTAAGCCTTTTCAATCGCAGGGCGAATCGGGCAACAACAACACCGGCCGCGCCGCGCCTTGTGCCGTGGCCGGACGGCGTGCAACCATTGCACGCTGTCTTGCGAGGTCAACATGCCCACGACGCGACGGCGACGGAGCTACGAGGCCGGTCACAAGCCGAAATGGCTGGTGGTGATCGACGACACCGATGAATGCGACCGCGCGGTGTATTTCGCCGCCCGGCGCGCCGCCCGCGTCGGCGCCGGCGTCATCATGCTCCGCGTGATCGAAACCCATGACCGCAACCAGCAATGGATCGGCGTCGCCGACATCATGAAGGCGGAGGCGCTCGAGGAGGCCAACGCCTCGCTTGAGAAATACGCCACCCGCGCCAACGGCATGGCCGGCATCACGCCGGAGTGCGTGGTCCGCGAGGGCGGCACCGCCGAGGAGATCCTGGGGCTGATCGAGGCGGACGAGGACATCGCCATCCTGGTTCTCGCCGCCGGTACCGGCAAGGACGGGCCCGGCCCGCTGGTGGCCAGCGTCGGCGGCGCGGCCGGCGCCTACCCGATCCCGGTCGCCATCGTGCCGGGGCACCTCACCGACGAAGAGCTCGACGCGATGACGTAGGACGCGGTCGTCGGCGCCCGGTTGCACCGGCCTGCCGCAGTCGCCACCTATCTGGTATAGTGATCTGAGCCGCACGGGCCTTGAACCCACGCCGGCCAAGGAGAAAGACCGATGTTCATCCAGACCGAAGCCACCCCCAATCCGGCCACGCTGAAGTTCCTGCCCGGCCAGACCGTGCTCGAAACCGGCACCCTCGACCTGCGCGACTCCTCGGACGCCGCGAAATCGTCGCCGCTGGCGGAGCGGCTGTTCGCCATCAAGGGCATCAACGGCGTGTTCTTCGGCTCCGACTTCATCACCGTCACCAAGGCCGACGGCGAGTGGCCGCAGCTCAAGCCGGCGATCCTCGGCGCCATTATGGAACACTTCATGTCCGGCACGCCGCTGCTCAAGGCGGGCGAGAACGGCGGCAACGACGATGAGAACGAATTCTTCGAGGCCGACCAGGCCGACATCGTCACCACCATCAAGGACCTGATCGAAACCCGGGTTCGCCCGGCGGTCGCCAACGACGGCGGCGACATCACCTTCCGCGGCTTCAAGGAAGGCATTGTATATCTGCACATGAAGGGCGCCTGTTCGGGCTGCCCGTCGTCCACCGCGACGCTGCGGCACGGCATCCAGAATCTGCTGAAGCACTACGTGCCGGAAGTGGTCGAGGTCCGCCCGGTTTAGGCCGCAACCGCCGGATTGGCTTCTCTCCTACGAGCATCGCCACAGCCCTCCCTCCCCCTTGGGGAGAGGGAGGACGCGAGCGCAGCGAGCGGCCGGGTGGGGTCCCGCTTGATGCAAACTCAAACCCCACCCGACTCACGCTCGGCTATCGCCTCCGCGTGAGCCACCCTCCCCACAAGGGGGAGGGATGATGTTGCTCTACCGTGCTAGAATCGCATAGTTCTTCGGAGCCAACATCAACGATGCGAATTCTCGCCATCGATACCGCGCTTGAAGCCTGTTCCGCCGCCGTGCTCGACACCGAGAGCGGCCACGTCACGAGCGAATCGCTGCCAATGGTGCGCGGCCACGCCGAAGCGCTGATGCCGCTGATCGCTCGCGTCATGAAGCAGGCCGGCCTCGCGTTCGCAGCGCTCGACCGTGTCGCGGTCACCACCGGGCCGGGCAGCTTCACCGGACTGCGGGTCGGGATTTCGGCCGCGCGCGGCATCGCCCTCGCCGCCGGCAAGCCGGCGATCGGCCTCACCACCCTCGCCGCCTACGCCGCGCCGCATATCGCCCACGACGACACGACCGCGGTTGCCGTTGCGATCGACGCGCGGCACCAGCACGTCTATCTGCAGATTTTCGCGGCGGGCGGCCGCACCCAGATCGCGCCGCGCATCGCCAGCGTGGCCGATGCGGTGCGGAGCGCCGCCGCAACGGCTGGCGCGGTGCGCATCGTCGGCACCGGCGCCACCATGCTGGCGACAGCCTGGCCGTCCCGCGAACCCGCGCCGATGCAGGTGGAGGACCGCCGCGCCCCGGACATCGTCTGGATCGCCCGTCTCGGCATCGCCGCCGAGACGAACGCCGAACCGCCGAAGCCGCTCTACCTCCGCGCTCCCGACGCACAGCCGCAGGATGCATCGAGGCTGCCGCGCCGATGATCGAGTGGCTGGCACGGCTGTTCGCGCGCGGCGAACCGGCGCTCTCGGAGGCGAGCGCGCGTGACGCATCCGCGCTCGCTTCGCTGCACGCGGTGTCGTTTCGCCAGGGCTGGAGCGACGGCGAGTTCGCGCAAATGCTGCGCGAACGCAACATCGTCGCCCATCGCGCCACCGTGGGACGCGCGCTGCATGGCTTCATCCTGTCGCGGCTCGCCGCCGGTGAAGCGGAGATTCTTTCGGTGGCTGTCGCCGCCGCGCGGCGCGGCCGCGGTCTCGCCCGCGCGCTGCTGAACCTGCACCTGCGGCGTCTCGCGGGGCTTGGTGTCCGCGCGGTGTTCCTCGAAGTCGACGAGAACAACGCGCCGGCGCGCCGGCTTTACCAGCGGGCCGGCTTTCGCGAGGTCGGCCGCCGTCCAGGCTACTACCAGCAGGGCGGCGACCCACCCGCGACCGCGCTGGTGCTGCGCCGCGATCTGGTTTGATGCCACGCGCGTCATTCCCCGCGTCCAACAGCCTCATGCATGTTCCGGCTCGCGCCCTCGGCGCGCCCGGAATGACGCAGAGGGCACGATGGACGATCTTTCGGCCGGGTCTTATGATCCGCCCCCTGAGGGGAATTTGTGACCGCGCCAAAAACCAACATCGAGGCCCTTTGCGTTTCAAAGGGCATGCGAATGACCGAGCAGCGCCGCATCATCGCGCGTGTGCTGGCCGATTCCGACGATCATCCGGACGTCGAGGAACTGTACCGGCGCTGCGCCGGGGTCGATAAGAACATCTCGATCTCCACGGTCTACCGCACGGTCAAGCTGTTCGAGGATTCCGGAATCATCGAGCGTCATGATTTCCGCGAAGGCCGGGCGCGTTACGAGCAGATTCCGGAATCGCACCACGACCACCTGATCAACCTGCGCACCGGCCAGGTGATCGAGTTCCAGTCCGAAGAGATCGAAAAGCTCCAGGCCGAGGTGGCCCGCAAGCTAGGCTACAAGCTGGTCGATCACCGGCTTGAACTTTATGCCGTGCCGCTCGACGACAAGCCCAAGCAGTGAAGGCTTCGGCGCCTCGTCCCGCACTGCGGGACGCCTTTGAATTGTTCATGCCTCCCCCGACCTGGATACGCGCGACAAGCGCGGAGCATGCCGCTAAAAGACAGCCAGCATGAACAGCCCGACTCAATTCCCCGCCGGAACCGCCTTCGGCTCGATCGGCCATCCGATCCGCCGCAAGGAGGACGCACGGCTGCTCACCGGCAAGGGCCGGTACACCGACGATTTCAGTATCGACCGCCAGACCTTCGCGGCGATGGTGCGAACTCCGCGTCCGCATGCGCGGATCGTCAAGATTCACACCGCAGCGGCCAAGCAAATGCCCGGCGTGCTGCTGGTGCTCACCGGCGAGGACTGCAAGGCCGATAACCTCAAGCCGATGCCGCATTCGCCGGTGCCTTCGACCGATTTCGACATGAAGCTGACCGCCAAGGGCGGCAAGCCGATCTTCGCCGGCCGGCACATGCTGCTGCCTGTCGATAAGGTCCGCTATGTCGGCGAGCCGGTGGCGATGGTGGTCGCCGAGACCCGCGCACAAGCGATGGATGCCGCCGAAGCGGTCGAGGTCGAATACGACGAACTCCCGTATCTGGTCGAGACCGGCAAGGCACTCGATCCCGGCCACGCGCCGCTCTGGGAGGAGACCCCGGACAACGTGCTCGTCGATAGCAGCTTCGGCGACATGGAGGCGACCGATCGCGCCTTCGCCAAGGCCGCCCATGTGATTAAGTCGCGCTACAACATCGGCCGCGTCACCGCGGTGACAATGGAACTGCGCTCGTGCGTCGGCGATTTCGATGCGGAGACCGGCCGCTACACGCTCTATTGCGGCGGCGGCGGCGCGGTGAAGCAGAAGGCCGAAATGGCCGGATTCCTCAATATTCCGGCCGAGAAGGTCCGCGTCCTGTCCTACGACATCGGTGGCAACTTCGGCTCACGCAACCGTCCATACGTCGAATACGGTCTGGTGGTCTGGGCCGCCGGCAAGATCAAGCGGCCCGTGAAATACACCGCGACGCGTTCGGAAGCCTTTCTCACCGACTACCAGGGCCGCGATCTGCTGGTGGACATCGAGGCCGCCTTCGACGAGTCCGGCAAGATCCTGGCGCTGCGTTCGGACAACCTCAGCAACGTCGGCTCGCATTGCGTTTCGCTGTCGCCGCTGTCGAAAGGTTCCGGCCTGATCACCGGCAGCTATGATATTCCTGCGGTGACGCTGCGCTCGCGCGCGGTGTTCACCAACACCATGCCGACCAACGCCTACCGCTCGTCCGGGCGGCCGGAGGTGACCTTTGTCATCGAGCGGCTGATGGACAAGGCGGCAAACCAGCTCGGCATCGACCGCATCAAGCTCCGGCGCAAGAACCTGGTGAAGCCGAAGAAGATGCCGTACCGCAACGCGGTCGGCATGCTTTACGACAGCGGCACCTACGAGGCCAACATGGACCTCGCCATGAAGATCGCCGACTGGGACGGATTCAAACAGCGCAAGAAAGCAGCGAAGAAGCGCGGCAAGCTGCTGGGCCTCGGCATGGCCAACTACGTCGAGTCCTCGATCGGCGCGCCGAAGGAGCGCACCGAAATCACCGTGCAGCCCTCCGGCGTGGTCGATGTGGTGATCGGCACGCAACCGAGCGGGCAAGGCCACGAAACCAGTTTCGCCCAGGTGGTGGCCGACCTGATCGCGGTGCCGCACGCGGTCATCAACATCATCATCGGCGACACCGATATCGTCAGCGTCGGCGGCGGCTCGCACTCCGGCCGCTCGATGCGTCACGCCGGCACGGTGATCGTCAAGGCGGTGCCGGAGCTGATCGACAAGGGCCGCAAGATCACGGCGCTTGTGCTGCAAACGGCCGCCGACAAGGTCGAGTTCAAGGACGGGCGTTTTTCATCGCCGGCCAGCAATCGCAGCTTCGATTTCCTGGAACTCGCGAAGGAGGCCGCGCAGCTCAAGCTTCCGCTTGAGCTGAAGGATGGCCTCTCCGTCGGCTTCACCAACGAGATGCACGAGCCGGTGTTCCCGAACGGCTGCGCCATCTGCGAGATCGAGGTCGATCCCGACACCGGCCAGCCGACCATCACCCGCTACGCGGCGGTGGACGATGTCGGCCGCTGCATCAATCCGATGATCGTTCACGGCCAGACCCATGGCGGCATCGCGCAGGGTGTGGGCCAGGCGCTGTGGGAGCAATGCTTCGTCGATCCGTCATCGGGACAGCCGCTCACCGGATCGTTCATGGATTACGGCATGCCGCACGCGCAGACTCTGCCGTCCTTCAAGACGGAGATCGTCGAGGTGCTGTCGCCGACCAACCCGCTCGGCATCAAGGCCGGCGGCGAAGGCGGCACCACCCCGGCGCTGGCGGTTGTCGTCAACGCCATCGTCGATGCGCTGAAGGACTACGGCATCCACGACATCCTGATGCCGGCCACGCCTTACGCGATCTGGCAGGCAATCGAAGACGCAAAGAACAAAGGCACCGCTGTCGTGCCGGGCGCGAGTCCGGCATCCGGACGGAACGCCTGAAAAATTGATCTGGCTCCCGGTTGCGGCGCGCCGTGCGCCGTTTCCGGCATGACAGAGAGGGAACGCAGTCGGGCATGGATGCCGGTCCACCCATCACGCAGCGGGCGCTGACGCATCGCGAGATCGTGCTCGTGGTGCTCGGCGTGCTGCTGCCCGTGTTCATGGGCTCGCTCGACTCCACCATTCTGGCAAGCGCATTGCCGACCATCGGCCGCGAATTCGGCGACGTGCACAATCTGCCCTGGCTGGTCACCGCCTATCTGATCGCCAACACCGCCATCACTTCGCTGTACGGCAAGATCAGCGACTCCCAGGGCCGCCGCCTCACCCTGCTGATCGCGCTGTCGCTGTACATGCTGGGTTCGCTGGTCTGCGCGCTGGCGCCCAACATGTTCGTGCTGATCATCGGCCGCGTGCTGCATGGACTCGGCGGCGGCGGTCTGACCTCGACCGGCATGGTGGTGCTGGGCGACATCGCCGCGCCGAAGGATCGCGGCAAGTACTACGGCTATTTCTCGGTGGTCTACACCACCGCAGGCGCGCTCGGACCGGCGCTCGGCGGCGCCATCGCCGAATACCTGCACTGGTCGATGATCTTCTGGATGAACATTCCGCTCGGCCTGCTCGCAGTCGTGCTCACGCAGACGCTGCTGCGCGGGCTGCCGCGGCACGACCGGCCCCACAAGCTCGACTTCCTCGGCGCCGCGCTGATCATGGCGGCAAGCTCATCGTTCATGCTGGCGCTCAGCATGGGCGGCGTGAA
Organism: Alphaproteobacteria bacterium; assembly: GCA_026400395.1. Taxonomy (GTDB): domain Bacteria; phylum Pseudomonadota; class Alphaproteobacteria; order Rhizobiales; family Xanthobacteraceae; genus Z2-YC6860. Next base: position 9,879 of record JAPLPD010000128.1, read on the forward strand.
CTATCCGTGGCTGTCGGCGCCGATCGTGGCGCTGCTCGGGGCGACGTTCGTGCTCGGCACCGGCTTCATTGTGCGGCTGCGCACCGCGCCGGAGCCGCTCATTCCGCTCTCGATCCTGTCGAACCGCGACGCGCGGCTGGCGATCGCCGCCAACGCCTTCGGTTGGGCGCCGATCGTCGGCCTGCACATCTTCCTGCCGATGTATCTGCAAAACATCGTCGGCATGACACCGGCCACCGCCGGCTTGAGCGTGCTGGCGCTGGCGGTCGCGCTCAACATCAGCGCCGGGATCACCGGCACGATCCTGCCGCGGCTCGAACGTTACAAAACCATACCGATCGCCGGCCTGTCGCTGGCAACCGCGGCAGTGCTGGTGCTGGCATGGCGCGCCCAGAGCATGACCTTCTGGGAGTTCCAGGGTCTGCTGCTGCTGATCGGCACCGGCTTCGGCTGCATGCCGCCGCTCGCCGCGACCGCGTTGCAGAACAACGTGTCGATCCACACGTTCGGCTCGGCGGTCGCCACCATGCAATTCTCACGCAACCTGTTCGCGACCATCCTGGTCGCGGTGTTCGGCGCAATCGTCCTGGCTGGCGTAGGCCCGTCCGGCGGCGGCAGCCCGTATTCGGTCGAAGGCTTCGCCCGCGTGTTCTATGCGGTCGCCGCGAGCTTCTCGGTGGCGCTGACCGCGGTGCTCCTGCTGAAGGAAAAGCCGCTCGAGACCACGCACTCCTGACGCTCGCCGCTCCGGCGGTTTCCGCCCGCTATTCCCCTTTGGGCCCGAAAGGGCTAAGACGATGAGGCTTGGCGGCCTGCCCGTCCAGCGCTTTGCACATCGGCAAGCATCTGAAAAGATAGGGAATTCGTCCGACCCGGCATGACCCGAAAACTCTTCGTCAAGTCCTACGGCTGCCAGATGAACGTCTACGACTCGCATCGTATGGCGGACACCCTCGCCCCCGAGGGCTTCGTCGAGACCGCGAGCCCGGACGACGCCGACCTGGTCATCCTCAACACCTGCAACATCCGCGAGAAGGCCGCCGACAAGGTCTATTCGGAACTCGGCCGCATCCGCGAGTTGAAGGAGGCCGCCGCGGCGGATGGACGCCGCGTCACCGTCGCGGTCGCCGGCTGCGTTGCCCAGGCCGAGGGCAATGAAATCTTCCGCCGCGAGCGCAGCGTCGATGTCGTGGTCGGGCCGCAGAGCTACCACCGGCTGCCGGACATTCTCCGCCGCGCCGAACACGTCAGGACCATCGACACCGAGTTTCCCGCCGAGGACAAGTTCGGCCAGCTCGCTCAGCCCACCCGGGCGGCGATCCGCAAGCGTGGGCTCTCGGCTTTCATCACCGTGCAGGAGGGCTGCGACAAGTTCTGCACCTTCTGCGTGGTGCCCTACACGCGCGGTGCCGAGGTTTCCCGCCCGGCCGCGAAGATCATCGCCGAGGCCGAGCATCTGGCCGGCGCCGGCGTGCGCGAGATCACGCTGCTCGGTCAGAACGTCAACGCCTACCACGGCGAGGACGGCAATGGTCGCACGACGACGCTCGGCCGGCTGATGCATCGCCTCGCCGATATTCCCGGCATCGCGCGGCTGCGCTACAGCACCAGCCATCCGTGCGACATGAACGACGATCTGGTCGCCGCGCACCGCGATCTGCCGGCGCTGATGCCGCAACTGCATCTGCCGGTGCAATCCGGCTCCGACCGCATCCTCGCGGCGATGAACCGCGGCCACACCCGCGCGGATTATTTGCGGCAGATCGAGCGGCTGCGCGCCGCGCGGCCCGACATCGCGTTCTCGTCGGACTTCATCGTCGGATTTCCCGGCGAGACCGAGCAGGATTTCGGCGACACGCTGCGGCTGCTCGGCGAGGTCGGCTTCGCCAGCGCCTACTCGTTCAAGTATTCGCCGCGGCCCGGCACGCCCGCCGCCGGCATGGAGCAGGTGCCGGAGGCGGTGAAGAACGAACGGCTGCGGCGGCTGCAGAGCGCCATCGAAAAATGCCAGGCCGTGTTCATGGACGCATGCGTCGGCATGACCTTCGACGTGCTGTTCGACAAGCCCGGCCGCCATCCGGGCCAGATCGTCGGCCGCTCGCCTTATCTGCAGCCGGTGCCGGTGATCGGCCCCGCGTCGCTGATCGGCGAGATCGCGCCGGTGACGATCCTCGAAGTCCGCACCAACAGCCTGTTCGGCGCGCTCGCTCATGCGCCGGCGCAACCCGCGCAATCGCGCGAAACCGTAGGAGCCTGATGCCGCCGCTCAGACCGCCATTCGAACCCGCCCCTGCAACGACCCGGGGACCGGCTCCGGGACCGGCCCCCACCGCCGACGGCGCGCGGAGCCAGATCGTGCTGGCGTTCGACGACAACCGTCACGCCTCGGTGCTGTTCGGCCAGTACGGCCAGAACCTCGCGCTGATCGAGCGCCGCCTCGGCGTCACCGCCGAGCAGCGCGGCAACCACGTCACGCTGGAAGGTTCGCGCGACGGCGTCGAGCAGGCCCGCCGCGTGCTGGAAAGCCTCTACGAGAACATCAAGCGCGGCCAGGATCTCGCATCCGGCGACGTCGAAGGCGCGATCCGTCAGGCCATCGCGCAAGGCTCGCTGTTCGACTTCGATCCAGCCGCGACACGTTCGGGCTTCGAGCAGATCAATCTGCGCAAGCGTCCGGTGCGCGCCCGCACCACCGCGCAGGACACCTACATCCAGGCGCTGCGCCGCCATGCGCTGGTGTTCGGCACCGGACCCGCGGGCACCGGCAAGACCTGGCTCGCGGTCGCGCACGCGGTGTCGCTGTTCGAGCGCAAGGAAGTGGATCGCATCATCCTTTCGCGGCCCGCGGTCGAGGCCGGCGAACGGCTCGGCTTCCTGCCGGGCGATCTGCGCGAAAAGGTCGATCCGTATCTGCGCCCGATCTACGACGCGCTGCACGATATGATGGACGCCCGCATCGTCGAGCGCGCACTGCAGACCAACGAAATCGAGATCGCGCCGCTCGCCTTCATGCGCGGCCGCACGCTGTCGAACGCCGTCGTCATCCTCGACGAGGCGCAGAACACCACCGCCATGCAGATGAAGATGTTCCTCACCCGGCTCGGCGAGAACAGCCGCATGATCGTCACCGGCGATCCGAGTCAGGTCGATCTTCCGTCCGGCCAGGTGTCGGGGCTGGCCGAGGCGACCCGCCTGCTCGACGGCGTCGAGGGCATCGGCATCACCAAATTCGGAGCGGAGGACGTGGTTCGCCACGAACTGGTGGCGCGGATCGTCGCGGTCTACGACAAGGCCGACGCCGCCCGCCGCCGCGGGGACAAAGGTTGACCAAAGCGCCCTCCCGCAAGCCGCAGACGGTTAAGCGCGCCCCGCCAAACGGGGCCCAAATCGAGGTGAAAATCGAGGTCATGGTCCGCTCGGCCCGCTGGCGGAAGCGGCCCAGCGCCAAAACCATCGTCAAAAAGGCTGTTTTGGCCGCGGCCCAAGCCGTCTCAACGGGGCCCGCCGAGCTTGCTATCGTGCTGGCCGATGATTCGGCCATCCAAGCCCTCAACCGCGACTGGCGCGGTAAAAACGCACCCACCAACGTGCTGTCGTTCCCGGCTGCACCGCCGGGCAAAACCCGGCCGGCAGGCATCCCCATATATCGGCGATATCGTCATCGCCTATCAAACGGTGGCGCGCGAGGCGGTCGCCGAAGGCAAGCCGTTCGGCCATCACCTCACCCACCTGGCAATTCACGGATTCCTGCACCTGCTCGGCCATGACCACGAAAACGACCGCGATGCGCAGAAAATGGAGCGGCTGGAGCGCCGGATTCTCAAGCGCATGGCCATCCCCGACCCCTACGGGCCAACCTGACAATCATCATGCCTGATTCCGACGCGCCCGGCCGTCCGGCTGAGCCGGCCGGCGGCAACCACGACCAGCGCAACCTTCCGGTGCCGGTGTCCCGCCCGGACCTGGAGAGCGACGGATTTTTCGCGCGGCTCGCCCGCGCCCTGTTCGGCTGGAAGAACGGCCCGACCCGCGCCGACATCGAAGTGGTGCTCGAAGCCGCCGGCCCCGGCGAAGCCGGCGTTTCGCCGGAAGAGCGCACCATGATCCGCAACATCCTGGCGCTGCGCGGGCGCCGGATCGAGGATGTCATGGTGCCGCGCGGCGATATCATTGCCGTGCAGCAGGACATCTCGATCGGCGAACTGGTCAAGGTGTTCGAGAAGGCCGGCCACTCGCGGCTCGTCGCCTACAACGACACGCTCGACGATCCGACCGGCATGGTGCACATCCGCGATCTGATCGCCTTCATGACCGCCAAGGCGGCGGTCGATCCGGAGAAGCCGCGGCGGCGCAAAAAGGCGAGCGTCGCCGATCTCGATCTCGGCGCCATCGACCTGTCGGTGAACCTCTCGGCGGCGAAGATCATCCGTGAAATGCTGTTCGTTCCGCCGTCGATGCCCGCGCTCGATCTGCTCGAGAAGATGCAGGCCACCCGCATCCATCTGGCGCTGGTGGTGGACGAATACGGCGGCACCGACGGCCTGGTTTCGATGGAGGACATCGTCGAGCAGATTGTCGGCGACATCGCCGACGAGCATGACGAAGACGAATTGCCCGCGGTGGTGCGCCAGCTCGACGGCTCATATGTCGCGGACGCGCGCGCGAGTCTCGACGACGTCACCTCCGCGATCGGCGTCGCGTTCGACGTCGGCGACGCCGCCGAGGAGGTCGATACGCTGGGCGGCTATCTGATGACGCAGGTTGGCCGGCTGCCGTTGCGCGGCGAACTGGTTCCCGGCCCGACCGGCTTCGAAATCGAGGTGCTGGATTCCGACCCGCGCCGGGTCAAGAAGGTGCGCATCCACCGCAGCAAGAATCGTCCGATCGAACGCGACCTCGAAGGCCGCCGCCGATTCAGCGGGCCCGAGGCGGTGACCGCCGTTGTGACGGCGGACGACGCGACCAAACCATCGACGATTTCAAACCCGGCGCAGAAATCGTGATGAGTACGAGCGCCCTCGACGCATCCGACCGACCATCGGCCATCACCCGCCTCATGCACTGGATCGTGCTGAGCTGGGGCTGGCGGCGGGCGCTGGTGGCGTTCGCCGCGGGCACGCTGTCGGCGCTGGCTATGGCGCCGTTCGATGCGTGGCCCATTTTATTCTTCACTTTCCCGGTGCTGGTGTGGCTCACCGACGGAGCCTCGGCCGGACGGCTCGGCGGCGTGCCGAGCGCGGCGATCGCCGGCTGGTGGTTCGGCTTCGGCTATTTCCTCGCGGGACTGTACTGGGTCGGCCACGCCTTCCTGGTCGATGCGAAAAACTTCGGCTGGCTGCTGCCGTTCGCGGTGATCGCGCTGCCCGCCGGCATGGCCTGCTACACGGCGCTCGGCGTCGCCGCCGCGCGTGCGATCTGGGTGCGCGGACCAGCGCGCGCGATCGCGCTCGCAGTCGCGCTGACCGCTGCCGAGTGGCTGCGCGGCCACCTGTTCAGCGGATTCCCCTGGAACGCCTACGGCTACGCGCTGACCGGCCCGCTGGTGCTGGCGCAGGGCGCGGCGCTGGTCGGCATCTGGGGCCTGACGTTTATCGCGGTCGCGGTGTTTGCCAGCCCCGCCATGCTAACCGACGACCGCACCGACACGCGGCGGCCGTGGCTGCCGCTTGCGATCAGTGTCGTTCTGCTGGGCGCGCTCGGACTCTACGGCGCGATACGGCTGTCGCACACGCCGCCCGCGTTCGTCGACAACGTGCGGCTGCGCATCATGCAGCCCAATCTGGCGCAGGACGACAAGTTCAACTACGGCGCCAAGCAGCGCGTGATGAGCCACTACCTCGAACTGTCCGACCGTTCGACCGGTCCGCAATCGGCGAGCGTGCGCGACGTCACTCATTTGATCTGGCCGGAATCCGCGTTCCCGTTCCTGTTGACGCACGAGCCCGACGCTCTGGCGCAGATCGCGGCGCTGTTGCCGGAGGGCACGGTGCTGATCACCGGCGCGGTGCGCGCGCCCGAACTGCCACCCGGCGCCAAGATCGAACGCGCCTACAACTCGGTCTATGTGATCGACCACGACGGCTCGATCCTGTCGGTGTACGACAAGATTCATCTGGTGCCGTTCGGCGAGTATCTGCCGTTCCAGGATTTCCTGGAAAAGCTCGGGCTGATGCAGCTCACCAAACTGCCGGGCGGTTTCATTGCCGGCGAACGTCGGCGAACGATGGCGGTGCCGCGCGCGCCGAGCATGCTGCCGTTTCTCTGCTACGAGATCGTATTTCCCGGCGAGGCAATGCCGGGCGGCGAAACCCGGCCAGGGTGGATGCTAAATCTTACCAACGACGGCTGGTTCGGCATCAGCAGCGGTCCCTATCAGCACCTGCAACAGGCGCGCATGCGCAGCATCGAGCAGGGACTGCCGCTGGTGCGCGCCGCCAACACCGGCGTTTCCGCGGTGATCGATCCGGTCGGCCGCATCGTGAAATCGCTGCCGTTGGGCGCCGAGGGCGTGATGGACTCGTCATTACCGCGCCGAATTGACGCGCCGCTCTACGCGCGCACCGGCGATTTGGGAGCGGCGCTGGTTGTCGTGCTTGCCTTGATCTTCGTAATCAGGCGCCGGGTCAGGCAAAACTGACATTCATATTGATGCATGTTATGCGCGTCGCGCACGCGCGCTATGTCCCAGTGAATGCGTGGTTTTTTAGCAAACGGCTTTGCAATACGATGCGCAAACGTCCAGCCGCCCCAGTTTGCTCACAAATCAACGCGAAAATTTGTCGCAACCGCTTTGGAATTAATCCAGCAATTTTACGATGCGTTGATCGCGTCAACGAGTGCGTGCATTCCACGGATTGCGCACGGGTTTGAACTGTGAGCAATAACGGTCGCGGTTAAGATAAGGAGCTTCGTATTATTATTATTGCTAAGAAGGCGCCCAACCCTACGGACAAACACGTGGGCGCACGAGTGCGTATGTGTCGAATGATGCTGAGCATGAGTCAGGAAAAGCTTGGTGACGCCCTCGGCCTCACCTTTCAGCAAGTGCAGAAATACGAGAAGGGCGCGAACCGGATCGGCGCAAGCCGCCTTCAGCAGATCGCCAACATTCTGCAAGTGCCGGTGTCGTTTTTCTTCGACGGCGCACCGAATGCCTCGGGCCAGACGCACGACGGTTTCTCCGAAGCGCCGTCGCCCGCCTACGTCGCGGATTTTCTGGCGACGTCGGACGGCCTCGCGCTGACCAAGGCGTTCATGGGCATCAAGGACGCCAAGCTGCGCCGCCGGATCGTCGATCTGGTCGAGCAGATCGCAGGCCCCGAAAAGGCCTGAACCGGAGGCGGGGGCACCACCTCCGCGATTGCCCACGGCGGCCCACATCTGCGGCCCACATCTTGACCGCGCCTGAGGACACTGCAAAAACCACGCGGGATTTATCAGGCGTGGTCAAAAGCACGCCCTTTCAGGAGGAGCCCAGGTGCCCCACGCCAACTATCTTTTCACCAGTGAGTCCGTGTCCGAAGGCCATCCGGACAAGGTGTCCGACCAGATTTCCGACGCCATTCCGGACGACAGCCAGATCAACACCCGGCTGGGCTGCGAGACGCTCTGCACCACCAACAAGATCGTGGTGGCCGGCGAAGGCCGTGGCCAGCTTTTCAAGACCATCCACGGCATTTCGGTGGTCGATCGCGAGCTGATCACCGAGATCGCCCGCGGCGTGGTCAAGGACATCGGCTACGACCAGAACGGCTTCTCCTATCACGGCGCTGACGTCGAGGTGCTGCTGCATGGCCAGTCGCCCGACATCGCCATGGGCGTCAACGCCAAGAAGAAGAAGGGCGGCGAAGAGGAAGGCGCCGGCGATCAGGGCATGATGTTCGGTTATGCCTGCACCGAGAGCGAGGTGTACGAGAAGGGCTCATACATGCCCGCGCCGATCTATTTCGCCCACAAGATCCTTAAGGTGCTCTCGGACAAGCGCCGCGCCGGCCGGATTTTCGATCTGCAGCCCGACGCCAAGAGCCAGGTCACAGTGAAATACATCGACGGCAAGCCGGTCGGCTGCACCAAGGTCGTGGTCTCGACGCAGCACAATGAGAAGAGCCGCAACGGCAAGACTTATACGCCGGGCATGGTCCGCGACCTGATCGAGGACGCGGTCACGTCCGCGCTGCCGAAGGGCTGGATGCCGCAGAAGTCATCCGACTTCCTGGTCAACCCGACCGGCAACTTCGTGGTCGGCGGTCCCGACGGCGACTGCGGCCTGACCGGCCGCAAGATCATCGTCGACACCTACGGCGGCTACGCCCCGCACGGCGGCGGCGCGTTCTCCGGCAAGGATCCGACCAAGGTCGATCGCTCGGCCGCCTACGCCACCCGCTATCTCGCCAAGAACGTGGTGGCGGCCGGCCTCGCCGAACGCTGCACGATCCAGGTGGCCTACGCGATCGGCGTCGCCGATCCGATGTCGGTCCTGGTCGACACCCACGGCACCGGCAAGGTCGATGAGAAGAAGCTCGAGAAGGTGCTGCCGGAAGTCTTCCGGCTGACGCCGACCAACATCCGGCGTTCGCTGAAGCTCAACCGGCCGATCTACCGCCGCACCGCGGCCTACGGTCACTTCGGCCGCGCGCCGGACAAGGACGGCGGGTTCTCCTGGGAGCAGACCAATCTGGTGAGCCAGCTCAAGAGCGCCTTCAAGTAAGGCCTTCTCCATCCAACAGCCCGAAGCCCGGCCTTGTGCCGGGCTTCGTCGTTTTTGATAGTCCCCCCATGAGCGACGCCCAGCACAATCGAGCCGGCGCCTTCTTCGGCCGCCGCAAGGGCCATCCGCTGCGCGCCCATCAGGCCGCGCTGCTCGATACGCTGCTGCCGCGGCTCGCGCTCGACGTGACGGCGCCCGCCCCCGCCGATCTCCGCACGCTGTTTCACGATGTCGACGACGTGCGCCTGGAAAGCGGCTTCGGCGGCGGCGAGCATCTGATCGCGGAGGCCACGCGCCTGCCGCGCATGGGCTTCATCGGCATCGAGCCTTTCCTCAAAGGTATGGCCAAGGCGCTGGCGGCGATCGAAGAGCGCAAGCTGCAGAACATCCGCCTGTATTACGGTGACGCCACCGATCTGCTGGGGTGGCTGCCGGCGGCGAGTCTCGCCCGTTTCGATCTGCTCTATCCCGATCCGTGGCCGAAGCGGCGGCACTGGAAGCGGCGCTTCGTGCAGGACAAGAGCGTCGCGGCGATCGCGCGCCTGGTGCGGCCCGGCGGCGAGTTCCGCTTCGCCAGCGACATTCCGGATTATGTGGCCTGGACGCTGCTGCGGCTCGGTCGCTCGCCGGATTTCGCGTGGACCGCGGAGCAGGCCGACGACTGGCGGCTGCCCTGGCCGCACTGGTCAGGCACGCGATACGAGGCCAAAGCCAAGCGCGAGGGCCGCACGCCCTGCTATCTGATTTTCAGGCGAACGTAGAGCCCCTATCAGGATAGATACTCCGGAGCTTTTTTATTCGAGCACGATCTTGTCCGAAAACCTGATTCCACTTTTCGGGATCGTGCTCCAACCGATACGATGCACCTTCTGACTGAGGGCTGGAAATGCGGCGGCGCGATTTTATTAAAGTGGCTGGCGGAGCGGCGGCGTGGCCTCTGGTCGCGCAAGCACAGCAATCGGCGATGCCGGTGATCGGTTATCTCAGCGCGCGTTCGCCTGCCGAGAGCGCCGATCTGCTGGCCGCGTTCCAGCGCGGCTTGACCGAAAATGGGACCGTCGAAGGCCGCAACGTGTCGATCGACTACCGTTGGGCGCTCGGCGAATACGGCCTTCTGCCCGCGATGGCGGCGGAGCTGGTTCGCCGCCCGGTGAGCGTGCTCATCACCGTGGGCGGCGAAGTTTCAGCGCGGTCCGCGATTGCCGCCACTACAACGATACCGATCGTTTCGATATTTGCCGACGATCCGGTTGCCAGCCTTATCGTCACCAGCCTCAGCCGGCCGGAGGGAAACATCACCGGGGTGTTCAATTTCAATCCGACCCTGGAGGCCAAGCGGCTCGGTCTGTTGCATGAACTCGTGCCGCAGGCGGCGACGATCGGCGTTCTGTTGAATCAGAACTATCCACCGGCGGCCACCCAGCTCAAAGGCATCGAGGAGGCCGCGCGCACCATCGGACTGAAGACTGTTGTCATGCGGGCCAGCACCGACAGCGAGATCGAGGCCGCCTTCGCAGCCGCGGTGCAGCAGCCCATCGGGGTGCTTGCGGTAACCAGCGATCCCTTCTTCAACACGCGCAGCGAAAAGCTCGTCGCCTTGGCGGCGCGCTACGCGGTGCCGGCGGTATACCCTTTTCGCGAATACGCCGTGGCCGGCGGTCTCATGAGCTACGGAGTCGACCTTCGCGAAATGTATCACCAGGTTGGCATCTACGCCGGACGCATTCTCAACGGTGCCAAGCCCTCGGACTTGCCGATCATGCAGCCGATCAAGTTCGAGTTCGTGCTCAATTCCAAGACCGCGAAGTCGCTTGGAATCAAAATATCCGACAATTTCATTTCGCTCGCCGACGACGTGATCGAATAGCCCGACGGCAATTTCGCTGGCGAAAGATCCTCTACGTCATGGCCGGGCTTGACCCGGCCATCCACGTCTTGCTTGGCGAAGAAAGACGTGGATGCCCGGCACAAGGCCGGGCATGACGAACTTTGGGTTTCTCGTGTTGAAACTAAACAGCGCCTTCCGGCTGGCGCACCTGCCAGAACCGCACCACGCGCTGGGCGGTCGAGGACGACAGCTTCTCGAAGTTGGCGAACGCGGCGTCGAGCGCCGGCGTCGAGGTGCCCTTGGCGTTCGGCCGCGCCATGATGATCGACCGCGCCGTGGTCCAGCCGTAGCCGGCGGCCCGGCACAGGATGAGGATCGGATCGGGCCGGTCGCCGGCCATCAGCCGGTCCGCGGTTTCGATCGGCACGCCGCAGAGCAGCGCCAGCGCCGCCACGGTCTCCTCGAACTTCTTGTCCTTGGCGAACTCGGCCAATTCGGCCTCGCCGAGAGAACCTGACTGATGCAGCGTCATGACCGCGCGCTGGGCCGCCGCGTAGTCGCGCGCCGGCGTGCTGTTGTCGAGCTCCTTGGAGACCTTCTCCAGCACGCGCTGAATTTCGTTGCGTGTCTCGGGTTTCGCCGCCTGCAACAGGCGCTGCTGCACCACCGCGGTGGCGCGCACCAGGAGATCGCGGAACAGATGCGGCGGGATGTCCGGCCGCTGCCCGACCTTTTCGGCGAGGTCGCCGTCGCCTTCCGCGCGCTTGACCAGCGCGGAGAAGCCGCCCTCGGACAGCTTGGCGCTCTGATTGTCGGCGACGTTGCGCATCACTTCGGTGTCGCCGCGGCGGACCAGCACATCGGTGACGGCTTCGCCGATGTTCTCGCGGCCGGCGATAACCGCCAGATGCGCCTGACCCTTGGTGCGGGCCAGTTCGACCAGTTCGTTTTCCTGCAGGCGCGCCGATTCCGTCAGCACCGGCCCGGCCACCGCGATGTCGTCGTCATGCGCGAGCTGGCGCATCAGTTCGATCGGCGCGTTCGCCATCGGCGCCAAAGTCTGCGCCATCTCGGCGCGCGCCTTGGTCTCGATCTCGACGACCAGACGGCACAGCACGTCGTCGAACAGGCCGATGTGGTCTTCGTTGAAGTGCGGCGCGCCGTCGATGAACAGATTGGCGATGCGTTTGACGGTGGCGGCCCGCTTGTCCTGCGATCCGTGCTGAATGACGTCTTCAAGCTCGGGGATCAACGACGCGGACGCGGACATTTGAAAACCCTGCACACAACACCTGCCCGGCCCACAGCCGGACGTACTAAATGCAAAGTTAAATGGGCTTCGTGAAGGAACCGTTAGCCAAGCTTGCCCTTGCACCAATGCGGCAAATCGCTATATTCCGCGCGTCCTTGCAGACCGTCTGCATGGATCCTCATAGGTCAGATCGGCTTTTGAGAGTGGGCCCCCCGGGACCCGCTCTTTTTTGTTACCGAAATGGCCCCGGCCCTGAGTCCGGCGAGAAAACTTAATAAAATCAGCCTGTTACCGGCTAACTGGATGAACGATTTGAACGACACTGTGGCGGCCTCCGAGCCGCGCCTGATCATCGAACCCGGCCTCAGCGCCCGGGTCGCGGCGATCGTCGAGCCCGTGATCGAGGGCCTCGGCTATCGGCTGGTGCGGGTGCGCGTTTACGGCGCCGACGGCTGCACCGTGCAGATCATGGCCGAGTGGCCCGACGGCACCATGAACATCGACGACTGCGAGATCTGCTCGCGCGCGCTGTCGCCGGTGCTCGACGCCTCCGATCCGGTCACCGAGGCGTACCGGCTGGAGATGTCTTCGCCCGGCATCGACCGTCCGCTGGTGCGCCAGTCGGACTTCGTGCGTTACGCCAACAATTTCGTGAAGGTCGAGATGGCGGTGGCGGTCGAAGGCCGCAAGCGCTTCCGCGGCCAGTTGCTCGGCGCCGAAGGCAACAAGGCGCGCATCCGCCGCGACGACACCTCCACCGGCGAGACCGCCGACATCATGCTGCCGATCGAGGACATGGCGGAGGCCAAGCTCGTCCTCACCGACGCGCTGATCGCCGAATCGCTGCGCCGCGGCAAGCAGGCCGACCTGCAGCGGCAGTCGGACGAACGGAATCCGGCGCTCAACGACAATCAACCCGCGGATGGGAACTCCACCGCTTCATCCGAACAACCCAACACCTTTCAGCGCGCGCCCGGCCGGGCCCCATCGGGTCATGCCCGGCACCGCGCCCATCACGAAGGAGAATGAACGATGGCAGTCAGCGCCAACAGACTTGAACTGTTGCAGATCGCCGACGCGGTGGCCCGCGAGAAGTCGATTGACCGCACGATCGTCATCGGCGCGATGGAGGAAGCGATCGCCAAGGCGGCGCGGTCGCGCTACGGCGCCGAGACCGACGTTCACGCCAGCATCGATTCCAAGACCGGCGAGCTGCGGCTGTCGCGCCACATGCTGGTGGTCGACGCGGTCGAGAACTCGTCCATCCACATCAGCCTCGACGAGGCGAAAAAGCGCAACCCCGCCGCGCAGGTCGGCGACACCATCGCCGACACGCTGCCGCCGCTGGAGTACGGCCGCATCGCCGCCGGCTCGGCCAAGCAGGTGATCGTGCAGAAGGTGCGCGAGGCCGAGCGCGACCGGCAGTTCATCGAATACAAGGACCGCATCGGCGACATCATCAACGGCATCGTCAAGCGCGTCGAATACGGCAACGTGGTGGTCGATCTCGGCCGCGGCGAGGCGATCGTGCGCCGCGACGAGATGCTGCCGCGCGAGACGCTGCGCAACGGCGACCGCGTCCGCGCTTTCATCTACGACGTGCGGCGCGAGCCGCGCGGGCCGCAGATTTTTCTGTCCCGCACCCATCCGCAGTTCATGGCGAAGCTGTTCGCCCAGGAGGTTCCGGAGATTTACGACAACATCGTCGAGGTGAAGGCGGTGGCCCGCGATCCGGGCTCGCGCGCCAAAATCGCGGTGATTTCGCGCGATTCCTCGGTCGATCCGGTCGGCGCCTGCGTCGGCATGCGGGGCTCCCGCGTGCAGGCGGTGGTCAACGAATTGCAGGGCGAGAAGATCGACATCATCCCGTGGTCGGCGGACATCGCGTCCTTCGTGGTCAACGCGCTGGCCCCCGCCGAAGTCGCCAAGGTGGTGCTCGACGAGGACCGCGAGCGCATCGAGGTCGTGGTGCCGGACGCGCAGCTTTCGCTCGCCATCGGCCGCCGCGGCCAGAACGTGCGTCTCGCCTCGCAGCTCACCGGCTGGGACATCGACATCCTCACCGAGCAGGAGGAGTCCGAGCGCCGCCAGGCCGAGTTCCAGAATCGCACCAAGGTGTTCATGGAAGCGCTCGACGTCGACGAAGTGGTCGGACAGTTGCTCGCCTCGGAGGGCTTCGGCTCGGTCGAGGAACTGGCCGTGGTCGACGAGAAGGAACTCGCTTCGATCGAAGGCTTCGACGAGGACACCGCGCGCGAGCTGCAGAGCCGCGCCCAGGAGTATCTCGGCAAGATCGAGGGCGAGCTGGACGCCAAGCGCAAGGAACTGGGCGTCGACGACGCGGTGCGGGATGTGCCCGGTGTCACCTCGTCGATCCTGGTCAAGCTCGGCGAGAACGGCGTCAAGACGGTCGAGGATCTGGCCGGCTGCGCCACCGACGATCTGGTCGGCTGGACCGAGCGCAAGGACGGCGAGAGCAAGCGCGAGCCGGGCTTCCTCGACGGCGAGGAGATCACCCGCGAGGACGCCGAGGCGATGATCATGCAGGCCCGCGTCAAGGCCGGCTGGATCACCGAAGCCGATCTCGCGCAGCCGGCGGCGGACGCCGCGGCGGCCGAAGCCGAAGCAACCCCGGCGTAACGGAGAACGGCTGGACCGATGCTGGCACTCGCGCCCACAGAAGAACTCGACGCCGGCCCCCGCAAGGGCGGTCCCGGCGCCGAGCGGCTGTGCGCGGTGTCACGCACGGTGAAGCCGGTCGACGAGCTGATCCGTTTCGTGGTCGGCCCGGACGGCGTGGTGGCCGATCTCAAGCGAAAGCTGCCGGGCCGCGGCTTGTGGATCACCGGCGACAGACACACATTGAAGGATGCCGTCGCGCGCAACGTGTTCGCCCGCGGCTTTAAGCGCGAGGTTCGCGTTTCGCCGGCGCTGATCGAAGAAACCGAGCGTTTGCTGGTGCGTGCGGCGCTCGATGCTCTCGCCATAGCCGGCAAGGGATCGCTGGTGGCGACGGGTTTCGCCAAGACCGAGGCGGCCATCGCCGGCGAGCCCATCGTGGGCGTGATTCACGCCTCCGATGGCAGCCCGGATGGCATCAATAAGCTGGCCGGCGGGCTGCGGCGGCGGGACGACCCGGTCAAAATCCCGGTCATCCAGGCTTTCACGACCGCCCAATTGGATTTGGCATTGGGCCGGTCAAATGTGGTACATGCAGCCCTGCTTGCCGGGCCTGCCATTGACACGTTTCTGGCGCGATTTGCGCGCCTCGAGCGCTTTCGGGCCGGTGAAGCGGCTCAAAGCGGCCATCAATGCGGCCCAGGCCGCGAACCGAACTGACAAGGATTCGAGAACGGAATGTCCGACACCAAGACCCCTGACGGCAAAACGCTGAGCGTCGGAAAATCGACGCTGTCGCTCAAGCCGCGCACCGAAACCGGTGTGGTGCGCCAGAGCTTCAGCCATGGCCGCAGCAAGCAAGTGGTCGTCGAGGTCAAGAAGCGCCGCATTCCCGGCGCCGATGGCAAACCCGAGCCCGTGGCTCCGGCGCCGGTTGCTCCGGTCGTGGTCAAGCCCGCACCCGTGGCGCCCGCCCCCGCTCCGGCCGCCCCGCCGCCGAAGGCATCGGGCGTCGTTCTGCGGACGCTGACCGAGGAAGAGCGCAGCCGCCGCGCTCACGCTTTGGGCGATGCCCGCCTGCGCGAGGCCGAAGAACGCAAGATCGCCGAGGAAGAGGCCAAGATTCGCGCCCAGCGCGACGCCATCGAAAAGGTCGAGCGCGACGCCGCCGAAGCCCGCAAGCGCGAGGAAGACGACCGGCGCAAGCACGACGAAGTCACCAAGAAGAAGGCCGACGAGGTCGCCAAGAAGCGCTTCGGCGAGGCTGAGACTCCGGCCGCGACCGCCGCCACGCCGACCACCGCGACGGCAGCGGCGGCAAAGGCCACTCCGGGCGGGCGTCCCAAGCTCGAAGCCGAAGAAGAATCCGAAGGTCCGCGCATGGTGCGCCGCGGCCCCGGCGGCGCCTTGCGCCCCGCCGCGCCGCCGCAGCGCCCGACCCGCGCCGCCAAGACCGCGACCGAACGGCCGCGTGGCCGCCTGACGCTCGTCACCGCCATGACCGCCGACGAAGTGCGCGAGCGTTCGGAGGCGTCGTTCCGCCGCCGCGTGCAGCGCCGCACCGGGGGAAGCAGCAACGAGCCGAAGGAAAAGCTGGTCCGCGAAGTGACCATCCCGGAGGCGATCACCATCCAGGAGCTCGCCAACCGCATGGCCGAGCGCGCGGTCGACGTCATCAAGATCATGATGAAGCAAGGGCAGATGGTGACGATCAACGACGTGATCGACGCCGACACCGCCCAGCTCATCGCCGAGGAACTCGGACACACCGTCAAGCGCGTCGCCGAAGCCGACGTCGAGGAGGGCGTGTTCGACGTCGCCGACGATCCGGCGGGGCTGGAGCCGCGCGCTCCAGTCGTGACCGTGATGGGCCACGTCGATCACGGCAAGACTTCGCTGCTCGACGCCATCCGCTCGACCAACGTGGTCAGCGGCGAGGCCGGCGGTATCACCCAGCATATCGGCGCGTACCAGGTCGACTCGCCGCTCAACGGCAAGATCACCTTCATCGACACGCCGGGCCACGCCGCGTTCACCGCGATGCGCGCCCGCGGCGCCAAGGTCACCGACATCGTCGTGCTGGTGGTCGCCGCCGATGACGGCGTGATGCCGCAGACGATCGAGGCGATCAACCACGCCAAGGCGGCCAAGGTGCCGATGATCGTGGCCATCAACAAGATCGACAAGCCGGACGCCAAGCCGGACCGCGTGCGCACCGAACTGCTGCAATACGAGGTTCAGGTCGAATCGCTCGGCGGCGACGTGGTCGACGTCGAACTCTCGGCCACCAAGAAGACCAACATCGACAAGCTGCTCGAAATGATCGGCCTGCAGGCCGAACTGCTCGACCTCAAGGCCAATCCGTCGCGCGCCGCCGAAGGCACCGTGATCGAAGCCAAGCTCGATCGCGGCCGCGGCCCGGTCGCCACTGTGCTGGTGCAGCGCGGCACCCTGCATGTGGGCGATCTGATCGTCGCCGGCGCCGAGTGGGGCCGCGTCCGCGCGCTGGTCAACGACAAGGGTGAAACCGTTCACGAGGCCGGGCCGTCGGTTCCGGTCGAGGTGCTGGGCTTCGCCGGCACGCCGGAGGCGAGCGATCGCCTCGCGGTGGTCGAGAGCGAAGCGCGCGCGCGCGAACTGACCGACTATCGTGTCCGCCAGAAGCGCGACAACACGACGGTTCGTAACACCGGCATGCGCGGTTCGCTTGAGCAGATGATGTCGCAGCTCAAGACCACGGGCCGCAAGGAATTCCCGCTCATCGTCAAGACCGACGTGCAGGGTTCGCTCGAAGCCATCGTCGGCTCGCTCGACAAGCTCGGCACCGACGAGGTGGCGGCACGGGTGATCCACTCCGGCGTCGGCGGCATCACCGAGTCCGACGTGACGCTGTCGCACTCGACCGGCGCCGCGATCATCGGCTTCAACGTGCGCGCCCACAAGGAAGCGCGCGAGCTGGCCGAGCGCGACCGGGTCGATATCCGCTACTACAACATCATTTACGACCTCGTCGACGACGTGAAGAAGGCGATGTCCGGCCTGCTGACGCCGGAGCGCCGCGAAACCATGCTCGGCAACGCCACGATCCTCGAGGTCTTCAACGTGTCGAAGGTCGGCAAGGTCGCCGGCTGCCGCGTCACCGACGGCAAGGTCGAGCGCGGCGCGGGCGTGCGCCTGATCCGCGACAACGTCGTCGTCCACGAAGGCAAGCTCAGCCAGCTCAAGCGCTTCAAGGATGACGCGCGCGAGGTGACCGCCGGCCAGGAGTGCGGCATGGCCTTCGAGAACTACCAGGACATGCGGCAAGGCGACGTCATCGAGTGCTACCGGGTGGAGACGGTGCAACGCACGCTCTGAGTCCGAATCTCAGGCCCGCGAAGCACCCACTGCCCTTTCGACCGTCATGCCCGGCTTTAGGCCGGGCATCCACGCCTTCTTTCTTGAAGCAAGACGTGGATGGCCGGGACAAGCCCGGCCATGACGAACTCAAAAAATCGAGACAAATGGCCAAACACAAAGGACATCGCGACAACATGCCCGGCGGTTCGCAACGCCAGTTGCGCGTCGGCGAACTCGTGCGCCACGCCATGTCGGACCTGCTGACGCGCGGCGAGGTGCATGACCCGGTGCTCGAAGGTCATCTCATCACCGTTCCCGAAGTCCGCATGAGCGCCGACCTGCGGCTGGCGACGATCTACGTGATGCCGCTCGGCGGCAAGGACATCGACGAGGTGCTGGAGGCGCTGGAGCGCAACAAGCGCTTCCTGCGCGGCGAGATCGCGCGGCACGTTAACCTGAAATTTTCTCCCGACATCCGGTTCCACGCCGACGAACGATTCGCCGAAGCGGAACGGATCGAGAAATTGCTGAGAACGCCGGCGGTCGCGCGCGACCTCAAGCGCGAGGATGACGGTGAGTAACGAATCGCGCGCTCCGAACTCTCTTGCCTCCCCCCCTGAGGGGGAGGCCGGCGAACGAAGTGAGCCGGGAGGGGGGTCTCCTTCTCTCGCTCCACATTCGCAGCTCACCCCCCTCCCCGACCCTCCCCCTCAAGGGGGGAGGGAGGACTCGCAGCAACCCACGGGAAAAAAAACCAAGCAGCAACAGTTCCGCCGCGAGAAGCGCGACGTGCACGGCTGGATCGTGCTCGACAAGCCGGTCGGCATGACATCGACGCAAGCCGTCGGCGCCATCAAGCGGCTGTTCTCCTGCAAGCGCGCGGGCCACGCCGGTACGCTCGATCCGCTCGCCTCCGGCGCGCTGCCGATCGCGCTCGGCGAGGCGACCAAGACCGTTCCGTTCGTCATGGACGGCCGCAAGACCTACAGCTTCACCGTCCACTGGGGCGAGGAGCGCGACACCGACGACGCCGACGGCCGGGTCACCGCGACCAGCGACATGCGCCCCGACCGCGCCGCCATCGAGGCCCTGCTGCCGGACTACACCGGCACCATCTCCCAGGTGCCGCCGCAGTACTCAGCAATCAAGGTCGAGGGCGAGCGCGCCTACGACCTCGCCCGCGATGGCGAGACGGTCGATCTCCAGGCCCGCCCGGTCGACATCCACCGGCTGGAGCTGGTGGGCATGCCGGACGCCGATACCGCCCTGTTCGAGGCCGAATGCGGCAAGGGCACCTATGTCCGGTCGCTCGCCCGCGACATCGGGCGGGCGCTCGGATGTTTCGGACATATCAAGGCCTTACGGCGCGAGGCGGTCGGCACTTTCAGCAAAAACGACATGATTTCGCTGGAACAGCTCACCGCCATGTGTCATAGAGCAACCGCCGGTGAGGGTAGCCTCGCCGACGCACTCCTGCCCGTCGAGACCGCGCTGGACGACATCCCGGCGCTGGCCGTTGCACGGGCAGATGCGGCAAGGCTTCAAAGAGGCCAGGCCGTTTTGTTGCGCGGACGGGACGCTCCCATCTTTCGCGGACCGGTTTATGTCACGGTCTCCGGCCAGCTTGTGGCCCTGGCCGAAGTAGACCGCGGCGAAATCGTCCCCAAGCGCGTATTCAACCTGGCCGGGCTGGTGGGCAGCCGGAGCCTGAAGAAAGGTCGTTAGCCGATGTCGATTTCTGCTGAGCGTAAAGCTGAAGTCATCAAGACCAATGCCACCAAGTCCGGCGACACCGGGTCGCCCGAAGTGCAGGTTGCGATCCTGACCGAACGGATCACCAACCTGACTGAGCATTTCAAGACTCACGTTAAGGACAACCACTCGCGGCGCGGGCTGCTCAAGCTCGTGTCCCAGCGTCGCCAGTTGCTCGATTACGTCCGCCGCTCCAACGAGGCGCGGTACCGGACCCTGATCGAGAAGCTTGGCATCCGCCGCTGACCAATGCCGCGCGGATTTCCCGCGCGTTCGTACGGATTGCTTATTCGGTCCGTAGTTTCGCCGGCAGCGAAAGCGCTGTCGATTTTGGAATCGTGCGCATAAGGCGCCGGTTCGCCTCAACGGAGGCTCGAAGGTCATGGCAGGATCGCCGGATGCTTTCTCCGCACGCAGCGCCGCTGCGCGGGTCAGCGTCTCGCCGTCTTGCTCATGGCCGTCGCCCCTTCGCGACAACCATGAGAGAAAAGACCAATGTTCGATATCCATCGTGTTGAGCTCGACTGGGGTGGCCGCAAGCTAACCCTGGAAACCGGCAAGGTCGCGCGTCAGGCCGACGGCGCGGTCATCGCCACCTACGGCGAGACCACCGTCATCGCCACCGCCGTCGCGGCGAAGCAGCCGAAGCCGGGCATCGACTTCCTGCCGCTGACCGTCAACTACACCGAGAAGTACTACGCGGCCGGCCGCATTCCCGGCGGCTACTTCAAGCGCGAGCGCGGCCCGACCGAGAAGGATACGCTGACCTCGCGCCTGATCGACCGCCCGATCCGTCCGCTGTTCGCCGACGGCTGGCGCTGCGACACCCAGGTGATCATCACCGTTCTGTCGCACGACCAAGAGAACGATCCCGACATCGTGGCGATGGTGGCGGCCTCCGCCGCTCTCACGCTCTCCGGCGCGCCCTTCATGGGCCCGATCGGCGGCGCGCGCGTCGCCTTCGTAAACAACGAATACGTGCTGAACCCGACCATCGACGAGATGAAGGAGACTCAGCTCGATCTCGTCGTCGCCGGCACGGTCGATGCCGTGCTGATGGTGGAATCGGAAGCCAAGGAGCTGTCCGAGGAAATCATGCTCGGCGCCGTGATGTTCGGCCACCGCCACATGCAGCCGGTGATCCAGGCGATCATCCAGCTCGCCGAGAAGGCCGCCAAGGAGCCGCGTGATTTCGCGCAGCCGGACACCAAGGCGATCGAAAAGGAAACGCTCGGCGTCGTCGAGAAGGACCTTCGCGCGGCCTATGCGATCCCGGTCAAGCACACGCGCCAGGACGCCGTTGCCGCCGCGAAGAAGAAGGCGATGGCGCACTTCTTCCCGGACGGCAAGGACAACCCCGACCGCACGATGCTGATGGTCGCCGGCGTGTTCAAGGAGCTCGAAGCCAAGATCGTGCGCTGGAACATTCTCGACACCAGCAAGCGCATCGACGGCCGCGATCTTGTCACCGTCCGCCCGATCGTCTGCGAGGCTCCGTTCCTGCCGCGCACCCACGGCTCGGCGCTGTTCACCCGCGGCGAGACCCAGGCGATCGTCGTCGCCACGCTCGGCACCGGCGAGGACGAGCAGTGGATCGACGCACTGTCGGGCACCTACAAAGAAGCGTTCATGCTACACTACAACTTCCCGCCGTTCTCGGTCGGCGAGACCGGCCGCACCGGCGCGCCGGGCCGCCGTGAAATCGGCCACGGCAAGCTGGCGTGGCGGGCGATCCGCCCGATGCTGCCGGCCAAGGACGAGTTCCCCTACACCATTCGCGTGGTGTCGGAGATCACCGAGTCGAATGGCTCGTCGTCGATGGCCACCGTGTGCGGCACCTCGCTCGCGCTGATGGATGCGGGCGTTCCGCTGAAGCGGCCGACCGCCGGCATCGCCATGGGCCTCATCCTCGAGGACAAGCGTTTCGCCGTTCTCTCCGACATCCTCGGCGACGAGGATCATCTCGGCGACATGGACTTCAAGGTGGCCGGCACCGAGGAGGGCATCACCGCCCTCCAGATGGACATCAAGATCGCCGGCATCACCGAAGAGATCATGAAGGTGGCGCTGCATCAGGCCAAGGGCGGCCGCATCCACATCCTCGGCGAGATGTCCAAGGCCCTCACCGCGGCGCGCGCCGAACTCGGCGAGTACGCTCCGCGCATCGAGACCTTCAAGATCCCGACCGACAAGATCCGTGAAGTGATCGGCACCGGCGGCAAGGTGATCCGCGAGATCGTCGAGAAGACCGGCGCCAAGATCAACGTCGAGGACGACGGCACCGTGAAGGTGGCGTCGGCCGACGGCGAATCGATCAAGGCCGCGGTCAACTGGATCAAGTCGATCGCGTCCGATCCGGAAATCGGCCACATCTACGAGGGCACCGTCGTCAAGACGATGGACTTCGGCGCTTTCGTGAACTTCTTCGGCGCCAAGGACGGCCTCGTTCACATCAGCCAGCTCGCGGCCAACCGCGTGCAGAAGACCACCGACGTCGTCAAGGAAGGCGACAAGGTCAAGGTCAAGCTGTTGGGCTTCGACGAGCGCGGCAAGGTCCGCCTGTCGATGAAGGTCGTCGATCAGGCGACCGGCGAGGACCTCGAGGCCAAGCAGAAGAACGAGCAGCAGCCCGCCGGCGCGGCCGAATAAGCCGCCCGCCAGACTGGCGAATGCATCAGGGGCGCCTTCGGGCGCCCCTTTTTTGTTGAAAAATCCAAATTGAATCATAGCCTTAGATGAAAGCGCCATTTTGTTATGGCCAGCACATCGGCCGCCGGGGCCGCCGGCTACGTTGGCAGCATGAACAGAGCGCGGACGCTCCGCTCACGCGAACAAGGAGACCGGCCATGACCACCAGCACTGCGACTTCGGTCGACCACTTCTTCGCGTCACTCATCGGTTTATGCGCAGACTTCTGCGCTGGCGCCCGTCAGGGCGGGTACCCCCCGTCCCCCCAACCGTCCTGACGGGACGCCCCCTATCCACCACCTCCGTTTCGATTCCTTCCTCCGTTTCCAACTTCCCCCGTCCGCTGGCCCTACCACGGACGGGATTTTTTTTGCTAGCGTTATTGTGCCCTTCACCCCGCGCGCGGCGGCGACGATGCCGGCTCCGACAGTTCCACACGCCAATCTGTTTTCGGTCTTTCCGGAAGACCTGGCGAAGCGCCTGTTCGGCCAGGCCGCCCAGACCAAGAAGCTCGCCGCCGACGAGGTGCTGTTCCTGGCCGGCGATCCGGGCGACGGCTGCTACCGCGTCGAGCAGGGCCTGCTGAAGATCAGCATGATCGCGCCGACCGGCGCCGAGCGCATCCTCGCCATCGTCGGACCGGGCGGCATCGTCGGCGAGCTCTCGACCATCGACGGCCTGCCGCGCTCGGCGTCGGTCTCCGCCGTGCACGATTCCGAATTGACCTTCGTCAGCCGCGCCGCGTTCCAGACCTTCGCCGGCGCCCACCCGGAGGTGTACCGGCATCTGGTGACGCTGCTCGCCGCGCGGCTGCGCGACACCGACGGCGTGGTGGCGGCCGGGCGCTTCCTGCCGCTGAAGGGCCGCGTCGCGCGGGCGCTGCTCGATCTGTCCGAGGCGTTCGGCCAGGACGTCGGACAGGGGCGCATCTTGATCCGCCAGAAGGTCAGCCAGAGCGACGTCGCCGCCATGGCCGGCATCGCGCGAGAGAACGTCAGCCGCATCCTCAACGACTGGATCCGCGACAAGCTGATCACGCGGCTGTCGGGGTATTACTGCCCGGAGGACAAGGCCAAGCTGAAGCGCGAGAGCGCGCTGTAGGGCAGGACGATATCGCGCACTCAGCGTCACCCCCGGGCTTGACCCGGGGGTCCATCTTCATCGTAAAAACTGGATTGCCGGGTCAAGCCCGGCAATGACGAACTTAAACTCAGTGCCGATCGGATGAGGTCAATGCGCGTTACCCCGCCGATTGCGCAATCGAGCCCAGCGCCTCGCCCGCATCCCACGGCGTCCACCACGGCTTCAGCCCGAGATCGCGCGCGATGATGCCGGCGCTGATGTAGCCGCCGCCGCCGGAAATCGCGCCGCCCGGATGCGTCGCCGACCCCGCCATGTACAGCCGCTCCACCGGCGTGCGGTAGCCGAAGTGGTTGTACATCACCTGCTCGGCGTTGAACGCGCCCATGAAGATGTCGCCGTTGCGCATCTCCGGGAAATGCTGCGTGTACTCCCGCGCCGTGTAGACGTGCTGCGCGATGATGTTCCTGCGGCTCATGTTGGGCGCGTACTTCGCCCACTTCTCGATTATGCGCTCGGCGAACTCCGCCTTGAAGGTCTCGTAGTCCTTGGTGCCGATGTCCGGGTTGAGCGGCATCACATGCCATGCATACGTGGTGTGCTTGCCGGGCGGCGCCTGGGTCGGATCGATCACGCTCAACGGACCCGAGCCGAACTGCACGATCTGCGGCACACGATTGGTCATCGTGTCCTGATGCGCTGCGAGCAGTTCCTCCATCGTCTCAGCGCCGAGACTCCATTTCAGCGTGTGGCGGATGTTCGGATCGAATTTCTCCGCGTGGAAGCGAACCGGCTCGTGCAGCGCCAGATGCAGGCCGAAGATCGTCCACTTGGTGTATTCGAACTTATCGAGTTTCTGGAGGAACGCCGCCGGAAGCTGCGCGCGGCCGATGTATTTCTCGAAGGTCTGATGCACGTCGAGCGTGCTGGCGACGAACTGCCTGGCGCGCACCGTGCGCCCGTCCTTCAGGTCGATGCCGGTGGCCTTGCCGCCCTCGATGACGATGCGGTCGAGATCGACTTGCGCGGCGAAGCGCCCGCCCGCCGCGATGAAGGTCTCGAACAGCGCGCGGGCGAGATTGCCCGAGCCGCCGCGGCAAAGCTGGTAGCCGCTCTGCAAATCGAATGCGCGGATCACCGAACCCATCGGGCTCGTCTTCGACATGGTGTCCACGAGCCAGGTGCCGAACAGCGAAATCTTGAACAGGAACAGGAGCTGCACGTGCTCGTTCTCGAACAGCTCCTTCACCATGTCGAACGGCTGCCGCTTCGTCGCGGCGAGGAAGTCGCGGCCGATGTCGCTTTTGGCCAGCAGCGCCTCGCGCTCGGCCTGCGGCAGCGGATCGGAGAACCGCTCCGGCAGAAAGATTTTCGCGGTGATCTCCTCGGCCTTGCGGTTCCAGTCGCGAAAGGTCTGCGCGTCCTTCTTGGAGAAGCGCGCCACGTTGGCCAGCGTCTCTTCGAGGTCGCGGCCGAAGATCAGCGCCGAGCCGTCCAGATGTGGTTGGCCGAATTCATAACGCGGCGTGATGTAGCTGACGCGGTCGCCGAGGTTCAGGTCCTTGAACCACGGCGTCTCGCTGATGTGGAAGTGATTGATCGAATGCAGGTTGTGGTAGAAGCCCGGCGCGGTCGATTCCTCCGTGACCAGCGCGCCGCCGTATTGCAGGCGGCGGTCCACCAGCAGGATGTTCAACCCGCATTTCTGCAGATACGAGCCGAGCACCAGGCCATGATGCCCCGCGCCGACGATGATGCCGTCGTAGTGTTGATCCAGTGCAGCGGCCATCAGACTTGCCTTCGAACACAAACTCTCGACCGTCATGCCCGGCCTTGTGCCGGGCATCCACGTCTTCCCTTATCTAAGCAAGACGTGGATGGCCGGGACAAGCCCGGCCATGACGAACTCAAAGCTTTGCCTGGCGGAAATTCAGATCAGCACTACTGCGCCGCGTCCTTGGTCTCATCGACCTCGCTGCGCAGCAAATCCGGCTGCGGCATGGCGATGATGTTGTAGCCGCTGTCGACGAAATGAATTTCGCCGGTGACGCCGCCGGACAGATCCGACAGCAGATACAGCCCCGCGCCGCCCAGGTCTTCCAGCGACACGCCACGGCCGAGCGGCGAGTGGCGCTGCTGGAACGCGAACATGTAGCGCGCGTCGTTGATGCCGGCGCCCGCCAGCGTGCGGATCGGACCCGCCGAGATCGCGTTGACGCGGATCTTCTGGCCGCCGAAATCCACCGCGAGATAGCGCACCGACGCTTCAAGCCCGGCCTTGGCGACGCCCATCACGTTGTAGTTCGGCATGGCGCGGTCGCCGCCGTTGTAGGACAGCGTGATCATGCTGCCGCCGTTCGGCATCATTTCGGCGGCGCGCTTGGCCGCCTCGGTGAACGAGAAGCAGGAGATCACCAGGGTGCGCTGGAAATTCGCCCGCGTGGTGTCAGCGTAGCGGCCCTTCAGCTCGTTCTTGTCGGAGAAGCCGATGGCGTGGACCAGGAAGTCCATGGTGCCCCATTGCTTCTTCAGCTCGGCGAACACGCCGTCGACCGACGCGATATCCTCGACGTCGCAGGGCAGCACGATCTTGCTCTTGACCGAGTCGGCCAAAGGCTTGACCCGGCGGCCGAGCGCCTCGCCCTGGAACGTGAACGCCAGCTCCGCGCCGTGATCGGAGAGCGCCTTGGCGATGCCCCATGCGATCGAATGATCGTTGGCAACGCCCATCACCAGGCCGCGCTTGCCTTGCATCAGTTGCGTCATGGTGTCTCCGAATTCTCGTTCGTCATGGCCGGGCTTGGCCCGGCCATCCACGTCTTCCTTGGCAAGAAAGTAAGGCGTGGATGCCCGGGACAAGCCCGGGCATGACGTGCTGACAGGTCTTGTTCAAACCGGGATTCTCCAGATGACTCCCGAACTGGCGTGAGTATTGGCGTTTTACGGCCTTGCCACAAGACCGACGCGAGGTGTGTTAGCGCACAATGAGAATGTCCCCTTTGTGCAAAGTGAGAATGTCCCCTTTTCGAGTTTGA
>JAPLPD010000360.1 GCA_026400395.1 Alphaproteobacteria bacterium
AACGCACGACGCCCGCCCGTTCGCGCTCCGACGCGCTCATCGTCAGTAATCCCCTGTCCATCAATGCCCCGTCGAATCAAACTCGAAAAGGGGACATTCTCACTTTGCACAAAGGGGACATTCTCATTGTGCGCTAACATCATCTGGGGTCTTGGTCATCTGGGGTCTTGGGCGTTCATCGCAACCCGCCAGACGACCGTGCTATTGAGCCAAATGGCGCTCACCGTGGCGATTCGATCCCATCCGCTGATGTTTCTGTTCGGTCTGGCGGCGGTCTCGCTGCTGGTTCTGATGTTCGTCCCGCCGATCCCGCAAAGCCAGATTTACCATGGCTTCGCCGACCAAAGGACGCTGTTCGGCATCCCGAATTTCTGGAACGTGGCCTCCAATCTGCCGTTCGTCTTCATCGGCGCGGCTGGCCTTTGGCAGATCCGGGTCCATTTTTCGGCGCGAATCTTCTTTCTTGGCGTGTTCCTGACCGGATTCAGTTCGTCCTACTACCACTGGAATCCCGACGACACCGGCCTGTTCTGGGACCGCCTGCCGATGTCGATCGCGTTCATGGCGATCCTGGCGAATGTGATCGAGGAGCGGATCGACGACCGGGCGGGCCGGATGCTGCTTTGGCCGCTGGTGCTGCTCGGCATCGCCAGCCTGCTTTGGTGGCGGCAGACCGATGACCTCCGGCTGTACAGCTGGGTGCAGTTCTTCCCCTGCGTGGTGCTACCGCTGATCTTCTGGTTGTTGCCGCCGAAGCACGGCAGCGACGGCTACTGGATCGCCGCCGCTGGCTGGTATCTGCTGGCCAAGGCGCTGGAATTCACCGACGCCGTTATTTTTTCGGCGGGTCATGTCATGGCCGGCCATGCGCTCAAGCATCTGGCGGCCGCCGCGGCCTGCTACGCGATCCTGCGCGCTTTCCAGACCCGCCGGCCGCTGGCCTGAGCTACTTCAGCAGCACAAAAATCGAGATGTCGAACTTGTCTTCCGGCGTGGTCACCGGGTCGGTCTGGTATTCCTCGATGAAGGTGCCGGTCGGTTCGAGCTGCTTCTCGTCGAGGTATTCCGGGATGGCGTTGTAGATGGTGTCTTCCATCAGGTGAAAGGAACCCTTGTAGGCGAACCGGAGCGCCTTGCCGGTCGGTGTTTCGCCGATCGCCATGTCGCCCTTCGGCGGGTCCTTCGGCACTTCGGCGATCGGTACCGACGCCTGGAACGTGAAATTGGTGTCGTCGAACTCGGTGTAGATCGTCATCGGCGGGCCGGCGCGCCTGATGCCCTGCTTGTCGATGAACGCGTAGACCGATTTGTAGGCGTCCTGCAGGGTCTCCAGCGCGTTGTCCCAACTCCCGTTGCCCTTCATGTAAATGATGGTCTTGGACGTGAGCGTTACATCGACGCCGAGCGGTTCCTTGCCCGGCGGCTGCGCGGCCTTGGGCGGCGGCGGAGGAGGCCCTGGATCGGGCGTGGCCGTTTGCGCCAATGCGGACGAGGCGAGGCCGAGCGCAAGCAGCGCGGCCAGGGTTGTCGTGCGCCAGAGGCAGGTCATCGAAGTCTCCCAAAACCGCAGAAATCGCAGCGCTTCCGGCATTGCAAGCGGAGAATCGGTCGAATCTACCACGCCGGCGAAGCTGCGGAATCGAAAAGCTGTGACGCCGGCGTGAGTTCCGACCGGCCCTGGCCTTCATTTGTCCATTTCCCATATAAACGTGCGAACGATTTCGAACAGCCCCTGCCGAAGTTTGTTTCATGAGCGCGCTTGCCAACCGCCCCTTTGTGAAGATGAACGGTCTCGGCAACGAGATCGTGGTGGTCGATATGCGCAAGGCGCCGGCCGCGATCAGCCCCGCCGACGCCCGCGCTGCCGCGACGCCCGCGGGTGCGCCCTACGACCAGCTCATGGCGCTCTATCCGCCGCGCACCGCGGGCACCGATTCGCTCGTCCGCATTTACAACAACGATGGTTCGGAGGCAGGCGCCTGCGGCAACGGCATGCGCTGCGTCGCGTCGCTGATCGGCACGGAGAGCGGCAAGGACAAGCTGACCTTCGAGGTGGACGGCCGGGTGCTCAACACCTGGCGGGCCGCCGATGGCCTGTTCACCGTGGACATGGGCGCGCCGCGCTTTGCCTGGAACGAGATACCGCTGGCCGAGGAGTTCCGCGACACCCGCGCCTTCGAATTGCAGATCGGGCCGATCGACAAGCCGATCCTGCATTCACCGTCGGTCGTCAGTATGGGCAACCCGCACGCGGTGTTCTGGGTCGATGACGTCGGCGCCTACGATCTCGCCAGGATCGGGCCGATGCTGGAACATCATCCGATGTTTCCGCAGCGCGCCAACATCACACTCTGCGCGATCCAGTCCAAGGAGCACATCGTCATCCGCACCTGGGAGCGCGGCGCCGGTCTGACCCGGGCGTGCGGATCGGCGGCCTGTGCCGCGGCGGTCGCCGCGGCGCGGCTGAAGCGAACCGGGCGCAAGGTGCGCGTAACATTGCCGGGCGGCGATCTCACGATTGAGTGGCGGGAGAGCGACGATCATGTGCTGATGACCGGACCGGTCGAATTCGAATTCGAAGGCACGTTCGATCCGGCGCTGTTTTCCTCGAAGGCCAGCGTGGCATGAGCCTCGACGTCATCACCTTCGGCTGCCGGCTCAACATCACCGAATCCGAAGTGATCCGCCGCGAAGCGGCCGCCGCCGGCATCGCCGACGCGGTGATCGTCAACACCTGCGCGGTCACCGGCGAGGCGGTGAAGCAGGCGCGCCAGAGCATCCGCAAAGCCCGCCGCGAACGGCCCGGGGCGAAAATCATCGTCACGGGCTGCGCGGCGCAGACCGATCCCGCCGAGTTCGCCTCGATGCCCGAGGTCGATCGCGTCCTGGGCAACGAGGAGAAGCTTTCCGCCGCGAGCTGGATCAGCCTTGATTCAGCGGACAGGATTTCCGTTGGCGACATCATGGCGTCCACCGCCGCCGCTCTGCAACGCACCGGCGGCATCGCCGGCCACACCCGCGCGTTTCTCCAGGTGCAGAATGGCTGCGATCATCGCTGCACGTTCTGCATCATCCCGTTCGGCCGCGGCAATTCGCGCTCGGTTCCGGTTGGCGACGTGATCGGGCAGGCGCGCCGCTTGGTTGAGAGCGGTCATAGCGAGATCGTGCTGACCGGCGTGGATATCACAAGCTACGCGGCGGGCTTGGGCCTGCTGGTGAAGCAGGTCTTGCGCGAGGTGCCCGAACTCAAGCGGCTGCGGCTGTCATCGATCGATTCGGTGGAGGCCGACGCCGATCTGCTCAATGCTTTTGCCAATGACGATCGGCTGATGCCGCATCTGCATCTTTCGTTGCAGGCGGGCGACGACATCATCCTCAAACGCATGAAGCGTCGCCATTCGCGCGCCCAGGCCGTCGCGTTCTGCGCCGCCGTGCGCCGGCTTCGGCCGGATGTGGCGTTCGGCGGCGACATCATCGCCGGGTTCCCAACCGAGACCGAGGAGATGTTCTCCCGCTCGCCCGATCTGGTCGATGAATGCGGACTGACGCAACTCCACGTTTTCCCGTTCTCGCCGCGCCCCGGCACCCCGGCTGCGCGCATGCCCCAGGTCGCGCACGAGTCGATCAAGGATCGCGCCCGGCGGCTTCGCGCAAAGGGCGACGCGGCGCTGCGCCATCATCTCGAAGGGGAGGTTGGCGCACGCCGCGCGGTTCTGACCGAGCGCGGCGGGCTTGCACGCACGCCGCAGTTCACTCCGGTTCGGCTCGCCGTGCCGGCCGAACCCGGCTTGATAATGAATATCGAGGTGGCCGGCCACGACGGGCGACAATTGCTGGCGGCGTGATAAAATAACGGCAGCGGAGTACAATCATGGCAGCCAACGGCACGCACACCATCTCCACTCTCGCCGAGCTTGAAGCGCTCTTTCCGGAGGAGGTCTATCCGCCGGCGAAGGTGAAGGAGGTCACGCGCATCACCGATGCTTATCGTGCGTTGATCGAGGCTTCGCCATTCTGTGTAATTGCGACCAGCGGCCCCGACGGGCTCGATACCTCGCCGCGCGGCGATCCCAGGGGATTCGTCCGTGTCCTTGATGACAAGACCATCGTTCTTCCGGATCGGCGCGGCAACAACCGCATCGACAGCCTGCGCAACCTCATCACCGATCCGCGCATCGCGCTGATCTTCCTCATTCCAGGCGTCAGCGAAACCTTGCGGGTGATGGGCCGGGTTACGATCTCGACCGATCCCGAACTGTGCACAAGCTCAGCCATGCAGGGCAAGTCGCCACGCTGCGTTCTGGTGATCGCGGTGGAGCAGGTGTTCTTTCAGTGCGCCAAGGCGATCGTGCGTTCCAAGCTCTGGGACGCGGCGACCAAGGTCGAGCGCTCGAGTCTGCCGACCGCGGGAAAGATCCTGGCGGAGATCAGCGGCGGCAAGATGGGTGGCGACGAACACGATCGCCAGGCGCCGGCGCGGATGATGCAGACGATCTACTGAGGCTGCTTCGCGGGTTCCGGCGCGCGCGGTTTGGGCAGGCCGCGCGGCGCGGTGACGATCGAGGCATCCATCTCTTCGTTCCAGCCGCACGCCTTGAGCCGCTCCTTCATGTGAAGCGGCGCCGGCGCTGTCACCTTAATCGGCGGCTTGTTGCGGTAGAGCGGCACCACGATCTCGCGCGCATGCAGGTGCATTCCCGGCGCGTGACGCGGCGCGCTGCCGTAAATGTTGTCGCCAAGGATCGGGAACCCCAATTCCGAGCAATGAACGCGAAGTTGGTGGGTTCGGCCGGTCAATGGTTCGAGCGCCAGCCACGTCAGCCCCTCGGCGCGGCCCATCACCTTCCATCTGGTTTGCGATGGCAGACCGGCGGGATCGTGCTTCATCCACCAGCCGCGGGTGTCGTCCAGCCGCCCGAGCGGCATATCGATCTCGCCTTCGTCCGTCGCTGGGCCGCCCTCGACGACGGCCCAGTAGGTCTTGCCGATCTTACCATTGCGGAACATCAGGTTCAGATCGGCCAGCGCCTTGCGGTGGCGCCCGAGCACGAGACAGCCGGAGGTTTCCTTGTCGAGCCGATGCGCCAGCGCCGGCATGCGTGGCAGCCCGAACCGCAGGGCGTCGAAATAATCCTCGATGCTGGCGCCACCCTTTGACCCCTGGGGGCCCTTATGCACGGCAAGCCCGGCGGGCTTGTCGATGATCAGCATCAGCCCGTCGCGGTAGAGCAGGCGGCTCCCCATCTCTTCCGGTGTCATGAGGAAACGCGTATCACGGCTCCCGGGATGAGTGACAGCGGCAACGACGAGAGTGAAAAGAAGGGCTGGTTCGGCCGGCTCGCCGGCGGGCTCAAGCGCTCGTCGTCGCAATTGGGCGCGGCGATCGCCGATCTTGTCACCAAGGGGCCGATGGACCCGGCCAAGCTCGACATGATCCAGGACGCCCTGGTCCGCGCCGACCTGGGCTACGATCTGGCCCATCGCGTGACCACGGTGATCAGCCTGGGGGCCTACAGCCAGGGCATCACCCCCGAAGAAATAAAATCCGTGGTCGCCGCCGAGGTGGTGAAAATCCTTCGCCCGGTGGCAAAGCCGCTGGTGATCGAAGACGGCAAGCCGTTCGTCATCCTGGTGGCGGGCGTCAACGGTTCGGGCAAGACCACGACGATCGGCAAGCTCGCCTCCAAGCTTGCGGCGGAGGGCCGCAAGGTCGTGCTCGCCGCGGGCGACACCTTCCGCGCCGCCGCCATCGACCAGCTCAAGATCTGGGGCCAGCGCACCGGCGCCACGGTGATCGCGCGCGAGCAGGGCTCCGATTCGGCGAGCCTTGCCTTCGAGGCGCTGAGCGAGGCCAAGGCCGCGGGCGCCGACGTTCTCATCGTCGATACCGCCGGCCGGCTGCAGAACCGCACCGAGTTGATGAGCGAACTGGAAAAGATGGTGCGGGTGATGAAGAAGGTCGATCCGGCCGCGCCGCACGCCGTGCTGCTGGTGCTCGACGCCACCGTCGGCCAGAACGCGCTGTCGCAGGTCGAGGCGTTCGGCAAGACGGCGGGCGTCACCGGCCTGGTGATGACCAAGCTCGACGGCACCGCGCGGGGCGGCATTCTCGTTTCCATCGCGGAGAAGTTCAAACTGCCGATCCACTTCATCGGCGTGGGCGAGGGCGTTGACGACCTGGCTCCGTTCGCCGCGCAGGACTTTGCCCGGGCGCTTTCCGGGATCGAGTAACGCATTTGGACCCGCGCACCCGCCAACTGATCGAAGCGCCGATTGCGCCGACATTGCTGCGGCTCGCGATTCCAAACGTCATTACAACGATTGTGCAGGTCTCCACCGGGCTGATCGAGACATACTTCATCGGCAAGCTTGGTACCGATGCGCTGGCCGGCGTCGCGCTGGTATTTCCGGGTATTATGCTGATGCAGATGATGTCGGCGGGCGCCATGGGCGGCGGCGTGTCATCGGCAATCGCGCGGGCGCTCGGCGCCGGCCGCCGCGAGGATGCCAACGCCACCATCCTGCACGCGCTGATCATCGCCACGGGCTTCGCCGTGTTTTTCAGCGCCACGGCGATCACATTCGGCCCCGCGCTTTATACAATTCTTGGCGGCCGCGGCGCCTCGCTCGCTGTCGCGCTGACCTATTCCAACATCGTGTTCGCCGGCGTGATCCTGGTCTGGCTGTTCAACACGCTGTCCAATGTGATCCGCGGCACCGGCAATACCTTCGTGCCGGCGGTGGTGACGATTGCCGGCGCTGCGTTGCTGGTGCCGTTTTCGGCGGCTCTCATCTTCGGCTTTCATGCAATCCCCGCGCTCGGCGCGGCCGGCGGGGCGGTTGCGTTGCTGGCGTATTACGGATTGGGCACGCTGGCGCTGGCGGCGTATCTCTGGTCGGGGCGCGGTGTGTTGCGGGCGAATCTGCTGGAGACGTGGCTGCGCTGGCCGCTGTTCCGCGACATCCTGCGGATCGGCCTGCTGGCCTCGCTCACCTCGGTCATGACCAACGTGACCATCGGACTGACCACCGGTGTGGTCGGCGCCTTCGGCCCCGCCGCGATCGCCGGGTTCGGCGTCGGCACGCGGCTGGAGTATTTGCTCATTCCGCTCGCCTCCGGCTTTGGGGCGCCGCTGGTGGCGCTGGTCGGCACCAACTTCGGCGCCGGCAAACCCGAGCGCGCCCTCCGCGCGGCCTGGATCGGCGGCTGGATCTGCTTTGCCGTGAGCGAGACGATCGGCGTCGCGGCGGCGTTGTTTCCGGCGGCGTGGCTTTCGCTGTTCGACAGCGATCCGGGGATGATCGAGGCCGGTTCGGCCTATCTGCGCATCGTTGGGCCGTTCTACGGCTTCTTCGGCCTCGGCATGGCGCTGTATTTCGCTTCGCAAGGCGCGGGTGCGCTGAAATGGCCCCTGATCGCCGGCGTCTCCCGCATGGTGATCGCGGTCGGCGGCGGCTACCTGCTGCTGCACTGGACCGGAAATCTCCTGTTCGTCTATGCGGCGCTGGCGTTGGGGCTGGCGACGATGGGCGCCATGATCGCGCTGGCGATCAAGGGCGGCGCGTGGACTCGCGGGCGGAATGACAGAGGCGCAAAGGCGGGCTAGACACGTCGCATGACCGAAAAGCCTCAACTCAATCCGATGCTCAAGCTGGCGCTCGATCTCGGGCCGCTGCTGCTGTTTTTCCTCGCCAACGCCCGGCCGGCGCTGTTCGAGCCGTGGATCGCACCGCTCATTCCGGCGGCCGTGGCGACCGGGGACCGCGCGGGAATCTTCGTTGCCACTGCGGTGTTCATGATCGCGATACTGGCCGCGCTGGCGGCGTCTTACGTTTTAACACGGCATCTTCCGACGATGGCGATCGTCTCGGCGGTGGTGGTCGTCGTGTTCGGCGGCGCGACGCTGTTCTTCCAGAACGAGACATTCATCAAGCTGAAGCCGACGATCATCTATCTGCTGTTCGCTGGGACGCTGTTCGGCGGGCTGATGTTTCGCAAGAACCTTCTGGCGATGGTGTTCGATCAGATGTTCCATCTGACGGATGAGGGCTGGCGCAAGCTGACGATCCGCTGGGCGTTGTTCTTTCTCGCGCTCGCCGTGCTGAACGAGGTCGTCTGGCGCACGCAAACGACCGACACCTGGGTGACCTTCAAGGTGTTCGGCGTCATGCCGCTGACCTTCATATTCGCGGCGCTGCAATACCCGCTGCTGATGAAACACGACGCCGGCGAGGAAAAAAAATAGCGCGCCCGAAGGCGCGCTATTCGAAGCCGCCGATGGCGGCCTCAATTATTGGCTCATCAGGAAAACGAGTGGGTGAATCTGATGGGGAATGCGGCCTGAAGGCCTATGGATACTGGGTTTTCGGGGTTTCGTAAGGCGGTTGAATTGGGCATCATTTCCCGATGGCCAACTCATCGAAGCGACAGCGG
>JAPLPD010000315.1 GCA_026400395.1 Alphaproteobacteria bacterium
ACTCGTTTTCCTGAAGACCCAAAAATAAGGGCTGGCTTGCGCCAGCCCTCTGGAAGATAGGGGCCCGGGCATTTGCGCCCGAGCCTCTATAGACTACTTCTTCTTGCGAGCAGTCTTAGCCTTCTTCGCCTTCTTTGCCTTCTTTGCCTTCTTCGCCATGGTCTTTCCTCTTGGTTGCGAAGCGCCGGAGGGCACTAGCGCTCCATACGTCTATTAGTAGGAAACGATTCTCGCGCCGATGTCGCGCTTGACTTGCATATTGTCCAATAGAATGGATGGGCTATCCCCCGTTCACTGGGCCCAGGACCACTCATGACCGTCGCGGATGTGGCCGCACCACCTCCCGGCATACCCTCGGTGTCCTCGACCGGCAGCGTCCGCTTCGTCGGCGAACCGCGCACCTACTGGCGGCTGCTTGTGCGCGCCGCGGCCCTG
Organism: Alphaproteobacteria bacterium; assembly: GCA_026400395.1. Taxonomy (GTDB): domain Bacteria; phylum Pseudomonadota; class Alphaproteobacteria; order Rhizobiales; family Xanthobacteraceae; genus Z2-YC6860. Next base: position 436 of record JAPLPD010000315.1, read on the forward strand.
CTCGCGGTGACGCTCGGCATCTACCGCTTCTGGTTCGCCACCGATCAGCGCCGGTTCCTGTGGGCCAACAGCGTGATCGCAGGCGAGACGCCGGAGTATTCCGGCACAGCGACCGAACTGCTGATCGGCTTCCTGATCGCCATCGCGGTCCTGGTGCCACTGAACGTATTACTGTTCGTTTCGGCGCTGAGCCTCGGGCCGGCCGGCCAGTTCGCCAGCACACTAACGTTTCCGCTGCTGTTTTTTCTCGGGCAGTTCGCCGTATACCGCGCCCGGCGCTACCGCCTGACCCGTACCATCTACCGCGGTGTGCGCTGTCATCAGACTGGCTCAGCGCTGCGCTATGCGGTCTGCGCCTCCATCTGGTGGACGCTGATCGTGCTGACGCTCGGCCTCGCCTATCCGTTCGCGCAGTCGCGTTTGGAACGTTTCAAGATGCGCCACACCTACTACGGCAACCTGCGGGGCCGCTTCGAGGGCTCCGGCTGGCGGCTGTTCTTCCGCGGCTTCGGGCTGTGGCTGCTGGTCGTCGACCCCCTGGCCTTCGCCGTGGTCTATGCCATCGGCGCCGTGGATTGGGACAAGGCGAGCGCGGCAGCCGATGCGGCGGGCAACGGCACGGAATTTTTCAACCAGATCGAAACCCGGTTTCCGGCGCTCTATATCGCCATCGCGGTGGTGATCGCCGCCGTCAGCTTCAGCCTGTCCATGGCGGCGGCGCTGTTTCCGGTGTTCCACGCGATGGTGCTGCGCTGGTGGATTTCGGGCCTGCGGCTTGGCGGACTGACCGTGCATTCGCAGCTTAGCACCGGGCGCCTCTACGGCGCATACATGCGCTTCATGTGGTATGCGCTGCTGTTCTCGACCGCCGCCGGCATCGTCGGCGTCATCGGCTTCCTGACGCTGGGCGCCGTACTGGCGGGACTGGGCAGGACCGACCTGGCGGAGATCGCCAGCGCCGCGGGCGGCGTCGTGTCCTACGTGGTGATGATGCTCGGCTATTCGACGATCTATCAAGGCACCGTGAAGTTCACGCTGTGGCGGAGCGGCATGGAGTCGATCGAACTGCGTGGCCTGGCCGCGCTCGACGGGGTCACGGCGGAGGGCTCGGCAAGCTCGGCTGTCGGCGAGGGACTGGCCGACGCGCTCAACGTGGGCGGCTTCTGATGGCGAACGGCGCGGGCCATTATTTCGACGGCGCGACCAGCGCGCGGCACGCCGTCGCGGTGGAGGCCGCATCCGATGGGTTGCGCATCATCGGCGCGGATGGCGCCGAGATCGCCCGTTGGCCGTATGCGGACTTGCGCGCGCAGCCGGCTCCCGACCATGTGATGCGGCTGCGCCAAGCCGGCGGCTTGGAGCTGGCGCGGCTTGAAATCCACGACGCCGTCCTGATCGCCGAGATCGACCACCGGGCCGACAGCCTCGACCGGACCGGCACCGTCGAACGGCGGCTGCGCAAGCGAGTGATCGGCTGGACCGTGGCGGCCACCGTATCGCTGGTCCTGGTGGCAATCTTCGGCGTCCCCGTGCTGTCGGACCGGATCGCGCCGCTGACCCCGCTCTCGGTCGAGCACCGGCTGGGACAGAGCATCGACGCCCAGGTTCGCGCCATGCTCGACACCAAAAGCTCCGGCAAACCGTTCGAATGTGGCACAGGGGACGCCGAACAGGCCGGCCGCGCCGCGCGCGATGCGCTGATCAAGCGCCTGGAAACCGCCGCCGGTCTGCCAATCGCGCTCAAGACCGCCGTGGTCCGGCGCAGCGAAACCAACGCGGTTGCATTGCCGGGCGGACACATTTACGTCTTCGAGGGCCTCATCGCGCGGTCGCGCAGCGTTGACGAGGTAGCCGGCGTTATCGCGCACGAGATCGGCCACGTCGCCCATCGCGACGGCACCCGCTCGCTGCTCGAAGCCGCCGGCCTGTCGTTTCTGTTCGGCATGCTGCTCGGCGATTTCACTGGCGGCGGGCTGGTGGTGATCGCGGCCCGCACCGTGGTGCAATCGGCCTATTCGCGCGACGTCGAGGCGAACGCGGACTTGTACGGAGTGAATTTGATGGCCAAGGCTGGCGGCGATCCACGCGCGTTGGGTACGATCCTCGACCGCATCGCCGGCGCAATCGAGCCGGGCTCAAAAATCCTGGCGGACCATCCGGAAACCAAGGATCGCATCGCCGCCATCAACGCCGCGGCGCATCAGTTGCCGGTCGCGCCCGGGCCGCTGCTTTCGCCGGCGGAGTGGACCGCGCTGAAGGGCATCTGCGGGTAGAGCATGGCGCGCCGCCGATTTGCCGACGAGCCCGTATCGAGGCTGGCGATCTGGTCCCGCCGCTGCGCGTTCTTCGCGCTGCTGGCGACGGTGCTGTCGGTGCTGATCGTGCGCTCGGGCATTCTCGAGATCGTGCCGTCGCTCGCGACCTTCGGCGGCGCGCTGGTGTTCGCGGTGATCGCCATGGTGCTGGCGTTCGGCTCGTTAATCGTGATCTGGCGGGACGGCAGCCGGGGCCTCGGCCACGCCTTCACCGCGATCGGCATCGGCCTGTTGCTGCTCGCCTATCCGGCCTATCTCGGCAGCCGCGCCTACACTCTGCCGATGATCAACGACATCACCACCGATGCGCTCGATCCGCCACGGTTCGACGTGCTGGCGCGGCTGCGGCCGCGCGGCACGGCCGAATACGCCGGCCTCTATGCCGCCGAACTGCAGCGCAAGGCCTATTCCGACATTGAGACGCTGAGCGTCAGCGCCACGCCGAAGCTCGCCTATGACGCGGCGATGGCAGTGATCGTGCGGCGGAAATGGCGGGTCCTGGTCGATCGGCCGCCGCAGCCGCCGCGCCGCGATGGCGTGATCGAGGCGGTGGCGCTGACGCCAGTGATGGGCTTTCGCGACGATATTGCGCTCCGCGTGCGGGCGGAGAGCGACGGCGCCAAGATCGACGTGCGCTCGGCCTCGCGCTACGGCCGTCACGATTTCGGCTCGAACGCCTCGCGCATCCGCAGCCTTCTGGAGGACGTCGACGACCGCCTGACCAACGACAGTGAAAAAGCCGAGCGGGCGGCGCAGCGGGCGGAGCAGGCCAAGCAGAAGGCCAAGCCGAAATCGACCGCACCGCCGAAACGGCCGTAACGCTCAGGGCAACCGATACTGCCCGTTGATCGACGGCGGCCCGTTGGTGGCAACCGCCCCGCGCGCCACCAGATCCTCCAGATGCGCCAGCACCGACATGCCGGCCGCCTTGACCAGCCGCGGGTCGAGCGTCGAGTAGATCGCGCTCACCATCGTCGGAATGTCGCTCTCGCCGTTCCGCAGGCGGTTGAGGATCGAAGCTTCCCGCGCCTTGCGGTGCAGGATGTAGGCGGCGACGAAGCGCGGCGCGTTGTTCACCGCGGGACCGTGGCCGGGAAAATAGACCGGCTCGGTGCGCTTCGACAGTTTCGCCAGCGAAGCCATGTAGTCGCCCATCGAGCCGTCCGGCGCCGCCACAACGGGCGTCGACCACGCCATCACATGGTCGCCGGAGAACACGATGTTGGCCTGCTTGAAGGCGTAAGCCATGTGGTTGGCGGTGTGGCCCGGCGTGGTGATCGCCTCCATGGTCCAGCCGTCACCACTCACCACTTCGCCATCGGCGATCGCGCGGTCGGGCCGGAAGTCGGTGTCGTTGGAGGATTCCATGCGCGGCCCGTCGCCGACATGCAGCGCGCGCGACGGACGATGCGGCCCTTCGGCCAGCACCAGCGCGCCGGTCGCGGCCTTGATCGCCGGCACGCCGGGGGAATGATCGCGATGGGTGTGCGTGACGAAAATATGGGTGACCGTTTCGCCGCGCACCGCTTCGAGCAGCGCCGCGCTGTGCGCTGCATCCTCCGGGCCCGGATCGACGATGGCGACCTTGCCGCGGCCGACGATGTAACTGACCGTGCCCTTGAAGGTGAACGGGCTTGGATTGTTGCACAAGAGCCGCCGCACGCCGGGCATCGGCTCGTCGATGCGGCCGGGGATCAGTTCGAGGCTCTTGTCGTAGGGGATGTCGGGTTCAGCCATCCGCTGTCATATCGCCATTTCGGATGACGGGGCAACGCCAACCGCGCTCCACTTTCGCCATCATTCCGGCGCGGCCCCGCCCCTCCCGCTCCCCGAAAACGTCGGGGGCACATGCTGTGTGTCCCATTGTTGGAATGCTCGGGAGGGGACATGCGTTACGCATCCAGTGCATTGGCGATTTTTCTGACCGCGCTGACACCTTTCGCTGCGGAGGCTGCGGCGGGCGGCGGCGAATTCGCGAGCCGATCTGCCGTGATCCAGTGGATCGACGGCTACCGGTTCAAACCCGAACCTTCGCGGATGCCCGCGGCGGTAAAGGTGCTGAGCGAGTCCGGCGCCCTGCGCGAGCCGGAAACCGCAGGCTTCTACGCAGGCTTCGTCGCCGGCGTGCTCGGCGCCCATCCGAAAGAGGCTGAACGCCTGACCGCCCGGATGCTGCCGCTGCCGCCGGCCGACCAATGGCTGGTGGTGCGCGCCATCGCCTACTCCGGCCTGCCGGCGTGGCAGAGCCTGCTCGCGCGAACGGCGGCTCGATTGCCGGCGCGGCGCGGCATGATCGACGCCTACCTGACCGGCGCGCTGCCGACGCTCGACGCGATCGAACTGGACAAGAGCCCGACCTTTCTCGAACGGGTCGGCGAACCATTCGGCGTCAAATCGAAAACGGCGGCGGTGTCGTATGGGCGCAACCCCGAACTGCTCGATACGCTGTGGGGCCAGTATTTCGCGGCGGGCGCCTACCGGCCGGTCTGGCGGATCATCACGCTGCTGCCGTGGGCGAAGGAGCGCGACAGTGCCGAGCGCCTGACCGTCGGCAGTTCGGCGAAATACACCCTCGCCAACAACGCCGCGCGCTATCCCGACGTGCTGGCGCTGATCAAGGAGATGGCGGCCTATCAGGACGCCGACGTGCGGCCGATCCTCGCCGAGGTCATCCAGGCGGCGGAAACCACCGAGACCGCCAGCATCCGCAAGACGCAGCTCGCGCTGGTCGAAAAGCTGAAGACCAAGGGAGCGGGCTATCAGCGCGACATGAAGCTGTGGGGTTATGTCGGCCAGGGAGCGATCGGCATCACCTGCGTCGTGCTGGCGACGATCTCGCTGACCGCGGCGGGGCTGCCCTGCGTGATCGGCGGCGCGGCGACATCGGCGGCGCTGAACTATTGGGCGGCACAGTAACGGCCGTATCTGGCGGCTAGGGCCGCTGCTCAAACGCCGCGAACGGCCCGCCCGCATAGACGACTCGCCCGCCAACCATCGTCAGCAGCGAGACGGTGCCGCCGATCTCGTCCACCGGCACGGTCAGAAAATCGCGGCTCAGCACCGCGAGGTCGGCAAGCCGGCCCACCGCCAGCGCGCCGCGTTCGCCGTCCTCGAAGCTGAACCACGCGCTGCCTTCGGTGTAGAGGCGGAGCGCCTCGATCCGTGCCGGCATCTCCTCCGGCCCGCGCATGGCAACGCCGCCGGCGGTCTTGCCGTCAAGCACCCACTGCAGCGCGACGAACGGGTGGTACGACATCACACGGTGGGCATCGGTGCCGCCGCCGACCGGCACCCCCAAGCGCAGCGCGCTGGCGATCGGCGGCGAGACGCGTGCCACCTCCACGCCGCGCTGGCCGAGAAACGCCTCGCCGCGAAAATAGAACGCATTCTGCACCAGCCAGCCGAGGCCCATCGCCTTCATGCGCTTGAGGCTGTCCGGCGAGGCATCGTTGAGATGGGCGATCGACCAGCGCAATTTCGCAAACGGGGCTTCGGAGTTCACCCGCTCCAGCACGTCCAGCAGGTGATGCACCGCGCGGTCATTGTGCCAGTGGAATGTCGCGGTGATGCCGCGCGACACCGCCCACCGCAGCACCCCGGCGAGTGCATTCTTCTCCGCATCGGTCGGCGTGTCGTTGTTGTAGAGCCCCCAGACCACATTCTCGCCGATGCCGTTGAAGCGAAGCCAGCCGTCACCAAAGCCCATCGGCAGCAACTTGGTCAGTTCCTTGAAGTCCTCCAGCTCACGGCCCCGGCGCGGCGCGGATAAGCTGTAGCGCACGCGCACGGTCAGTCCGCGCTCGCGCCAAAGCTGGAACAGCGGCTCGTATTCGGGGATCGAAAGGTTGTAACCGCCAGGATCGCTCACGCCGGTCACACCGACGGCGTTCAAGGCGCGGAAGAACGCGCGGGTGCCCTCGATTTTCTGCGCGGCATTCGGGCGTGGCAGCAGGTCGAACAGGTCGCTGATGGCGCGGTTGTCGCCAGTCAGCCATCCGCTCGGCTTGCCGTCCCTACCCTGCTCGGCGGTAAGGCGGGCGGCGAGATCGGCGCTCCCCGCGACTCCGAGCGCCGCGTAGCCGCCAGGATCAAGCAGCACGCGGGCGTAAAGCTGCTGCACATAGACATGATGCTCGGGCGCGGCCGCCACGATCTCGGCCTGGGTCGGACGGCGATCCTCCTTGAACTGCCGCTCGCTCCAGCCGCCGGCGACAATCAGCCAGCCGCCCTTCGGAACGCGCTGGGCCGCTTCGCGGAGGCGATCAAGCGCCTCGGCCAGGGTGCGGACGCCGATCCAATGAACTTCGGTGGCGTAGCTCAAGCCCGCGCGGATCGCGTGAATGTGGGAATCGATCAGGCCGGGAATGACCGTGCGGCCGCCAAGGTCGATGATGCGCGTCGCGGCGCCTGCCAGCGCGCGGATGTCGCCGGTCGTGCCGATCGCCGCGATCCGGCCGCCGCGCACCGCCAACGCCTCCGCCGGCGGCGCGTCGTAGCGGACCAGCTTACCGTTGATGAGGATGGTATCGGCGGGTTGAGCGTCAGCGCTTGCGCCAAGCGTCAGGCAAAGCAGCAGGGCGAGCTTCGCCTCCCGAATGCCGTGCAACGCAGCGATGCGCCGCATCATCCGAAGCACGAGACTTACAGCCGCTGCAACGTGCATTCGGTTTCGATGAACATGTCCTTGGCGCCGGGCGGCGTGCGGCGATAGACCCTGGTTTGCTTGTAGCCGTTTTTCTCGCAGGAAATCTGCACATCGTCCGGCGCCACGTCCTTGCTGACGTGGCTGCGGTAGAGCCCAAGCACGTTGGTCTTGATCGTCACCGGATCGCCCATCTTGGGACGCAACACAACCTGAGCATCCGACACCGGCGAGCCGCGGTTGTCGCGCACGAAGCCGAAGTAAGCCGGGCCGGCGCCTTCGGTGTCATTCGACGCATCGTAGTCGTCGCCGCCGGCCAAGGCGTGCGCGCCCAGCGCCAACACGGCGACGATAGCGAGAGCAAGGATCCGGGCCATCACGACATCCTCCGGTTACCAACGCCAGTAGAATTTCAGCGAATAGATCAGCACGGGCAGGAGCGCAATCGGCACGATCCAGCTCAGCGCCAGCGGAATTCTGCGGCCGATCTTTTCCGGCAGCATCGCCGCGGCAAGGCCGAGAACAAATCCGCCAAGGATCGAAGCCGCGATCCAGCCATACCAGTACATCGCCGGGCCTTCGTCGCGGCGGGCCGGCGCGTAACCCCATTCGAGCCGGTCGGTCCCCGGGTGGTAGGTGAACATCGGCAGCGCCGACATATCGCAGATCACATAGAGGATCGCGACCGATATTCCGAACACCAGCGCGAACGTGCCGAAGCGGGTCGATGCCGCCAGCGACGCCTTCGGCGCGGCGGCGGAGGGACTTGCCGTGGCCGTGCTCATGATCCGAAGCCCCGCACGTTGTTGAGGATGTGCCCGACCAGGAAGGCGTACCAGCAGATCACCGCCAGCAGGACGGTCAGCCATTTGCGCACGCTGTCGTAGGCGGTCTCGCGCGCGTTCTTCCAGAGATACCAGTACAGCGGCAGCAGTCCGAGCCCGATCGTGGCGAGGTGCTCCTTGAGTTCGAAGATGCCCTGGGTTTTCCAAAAGCCCTGCTGCTCGATCGGGATACGCACGTAGATGCGGTACTTGGTGTAGATCCAGCCGCCGAAAATGAAGGTCAGCACCCACAGCACGCACACCGCGGTGGCGTAGCCCGGCCCCGACACCGAGCGGAACCGCGTGACAAACCCGCCGGCCGCCGTGGCCTGACGCACGGGAGCGAGCACCGCCACCGCCTGATGGGTCAGTGCTCCGATCAAAGCCACGGCCAGCAGCGCGTGAACGATAAAAAGAATCGTCCAGAATGTCGTGACCGTGATGTAGTCGAGAATGAAGTCCACTTCCCCCTCCTGCCGTCGCCAAACCCAGTCGGGATGCGTGGGACCGCGCCGCGCGGCCCCACGTAAAGCTTGCGTCTCCGTCTATCTGGCCAACACCTCAGCTTATTTGGCCAACGGATCGGGGCGCACTTGTATGTGCACCGCCATCGGATATGCGCCCTTGCCTTTCTCGTTGAGCCAAGGCGTTCGGTCGCCGCTGGCGCTCCACAGACCGCGGCCCTTCCAGCCGGCCTTCGGATCGTCGATGCGGGCGTCGAGACCCTTGGCGTAATAGCCCATCGGGTACGGCACCTTCAGCAGCACCATCTTGCCGTTGACCAGGGCGGCGAAGCCGTCCTGCAGATTGGCGGTCGAGATCGGCACGTTCTTGCCGAGGCCAACCGCGTCGTGATGATCGACCCAGGTGTAGTAGCTCGCCTCGGCGCTGGAGTTCGGCACCTCATCGAAGCCCGGGCCGGGGTATTTGGTCAGGGTGAAGCCTTCGGGGCAATGATTGCCGGTGGCCTTCGGCCCGTTGAGCGGCGCCTTGCACTTGGTCCGGTCGAAGGCGATCAGGTGGCCGCCGGAGCCGGAGCCGTAGACCACGCCATCGGCGCCGATGTCGCCGCCGCGTACGCCGATCGCTTCCTTCTGCAGTTCGAAGAACTCGCTGAGCTTGGTCTTCGGATCGAAGCGCAGGAAACCCGCACGGCCACCGAACGTGCCCGAGGTGTACCAGATCGAACCGTCGGTCGGATGCGGCATCACCGCGTAGGGACCGGAGCCGGGGTTGTAGCGCGTGTCCTTGCCCTCCTCCGGCTTGTCGCTGAACTCGTCGAGCTTGCCGTTGCCGTTGCTGTCGAACACGAACGGGAACCAGCCGGTCGCCTTCTCGGCGTCGCCGGTCTCGTCGAACACCTTGGTGTTGATCCAGCCTGCCACCGGTCCGGTGCCCGACATCCACAACGTGTTGTCGGCGTCATAGCCGAACTGCGGGTGATGGGTGCCGAAGCAGGTGTCGATGAACTTGTATTCCTTGGTCTTGAGATCGAGCACGGCGGCCTGACGCGGGCTCTTCTCAAGCGGTAACACCTTGGCGTACTGGTTCTCCGAGCCTTTCTTGCACCAGGCCGGATTGTCCATGCCGCGCACGGTCGAGGCGAGCCAGACGCGGCCGTCGTTGCCGATCATTGCGTTGTGGTTGTTGGCGCGGGTGTCCCAAAGCTGGCGATCCCCCCAGTAGGCCGACGGCGCCGCCGGCTTCACGTTCGCGGCGTGGCCCGGTCCGAGTGATTCCGGCATGGCGGGATCGGACACCGGCATCTTGAAGAACGACACGCTGTTGGTCTTCGGATCCAGAATGGGAGCGTTGTCGGTCGAATACTCTGGCGAACCGAACAGCGGCCCGTTGGCATTGACGGTCGGGTTGCGCCGGTCCGACGAGATCAGATCGTGCATGTATTTGTCGGGAGCCGACCAGTCCCAGGTGGTGACGACGAGGTTGCGCTCGACGCCAGCCGGACGCGCGGGCTTGTTCTTCGGCAGTTCGCCCTTGGCGACGCGGTCGGTCCAGTCGCCGAAATACTTGTACGGCACGCCAGCCCACTGGCCGGCGATGCGGTTGGTCATCTGCTCGCCGTACTGCCCGGACGAGATGCGGCGAATCCAGGCGTCTTCGCCCGAGGCAAACTTGCCGAACTGCGCGGGAACGGTGCGTGTCGCCTCCTGGCCGAGTTGATGGCATCCGACGCAATCGACGTTGCTCATCTGCTTCAGCCAGCCCTCGCGGGTCAGGTTCTTCGGGATGTCGGTCGACCCGCCGAAGTCCTTGGCCGGCGGAATTTTCATCATCGTGTACCAGTAGATCGCTGGGTAGTAGTGCGCCGCGGCGGCCGGCGTCGGCGCTGTAACTGCCGCATGATCGAGGCTCTGGCCGGGCTTGGCGCGCAGCTTCGGCGAATCGACGAGGCCATAGCCGCGCACCCAGACTTGATAGTTGGCGGTCGGCAGATCGGGGATGACGTAACGCCCCTGGTCGTCGGTGACGACGCTCTTGGTGAAGCGCGTTGCCAGATCGGTGGTTTCCGCGATCACCCAGACGCCGGCTTCCGGACCCTTCGGTCCACGCACCACACCACCGATGTCGTCGGCGTCAATCGCAACGGCGGAGGCGACCGTCGCGGTCCGCGGCTTCGGCTGTGCACTGACGGGCACAGCTAAACTGGCGGCCAGCGCGGCCATGCCTACGGCAGCCACGGACGAATAGAGGACTTGTTTGAGGCTCATTGCACCCTCCCGTTCCAATTTCCGGGCTTGGCACCCGTTGTCGAAGTGATCTTATACCAAATAGGATCGGGCTTTCGTTCATCCTCGTTCGCTTATGTTCATGCCTTTTTGCGTAGTTGTGTGGGACAGGTGTGGGACGCGCCCCTGTTTGTTCCGCCGAGGCGTGTTCGCGGTCTCCCGCTGCATCGCGTCGTTCACATGGCCGTAAACCCGCTCAACCATCTCTGCCGTCATGCCGACGTACTGGCCGACCTGCCAGGGCGACCGACCCGCATCCAGCATCCAGGTCACGCAAGTATGGCGCAGGGTGTGTGCCGTAACCTTGTTCGGGTCGTCAACGTCAGTCGGCAGCCCGGCCAGCTTGCAGGCGGTGGCCCAGGCAGCGAACACGCCGTTTTCGATGTTGGTGCCATTGTGCTCGATGACGTAGCGCGCGGTCAGCTTGCGCCAGCGGCGCATGTGGCCCAGCAATTCATCGCGCATTGGGACGCTAGGGGCGCGCTTCTTGGTCACCGGCTCGGCACTGGCGCGGCGGTGGAGCGTGCCGGTTTTGAGATCGACCCAGCCGCCTTGCAAATTCTCCACCCATTGCAGCCGTAAGATGCGGTCGCTGCGGGTGCCAGTGTGTAAGCCGATCAGGATGAACCGCGCGAGGTGCCGGTTGATGCTCTTATGATGCCGGTTGCCGTGCTGGTCCCAACCGAGCGCCCCAGCGAGCAACCGTGCGGCCTCGCACCTTGTCAAGAAGCGCGGACGCGCGTTCGACTTTTCCGGCAGCTTGACGGGGACGTTCTGAGCCAGCTTTCGCTCAGTGTAACAAAAGCTGATCGCTGCTTTGAGTATTGCCAGATCATAGCCCGCAGTTGAAGGCTTCAACAGGCGGGTCATGTTCGGTCCGCGCGGCTCCTGCTTGTTTGAATTAGAGCCGCGAGCGTCGCCCTGTCTGATGCGCCAATCGACATAATCACCGCAAAGCTTCGGCGTGACATCGTCCACGGTGTTGTGAGAAAAAAACTCGCCGAGCTTAGCGAGGGAAGTCGCAAGGCTGTCTTGCCGCAGCGCCTTAGGGGCCCTGTGCTCGCCGTAGTACGCCAGCACGTCGCTTACGAGGACTTGATCGGCACGACCGCCGCCGAACTGTGGGACGTGCTTTTCGGCGAGGTGCTTGGCAAAGGCTGTCTCAGCTTTTGCAACGTCAGGTTCAAATGCGCCAGTGCTGATTTCACATCGGCGACCGTCGGGCGCTCGGTCGAGGATGACCCAACGCCGAGCACCTCCAGGTCGCTTGGCCTCACGGAGGTATAGCTGTGGCCCATGGGAACGTCGGCCCGCTTTCCTATTGTGCATCGCCGCCTCATCTCCTCTATCGCGCCAAGTGTAACGTAAATGCGTCCGGCGATCATCTCAGCGACCAGATTGCCCTTTTTGATTTCGTTTCGCAGCCCGGAAACGCCCATGCTGCCGTCAGGAAACGCGAGCTTCGCCGCGACATCAAGGCGAAGTGGCATCGTCGGCGTAATTGTCTCGGGTGACGGTATCTCGCAGATGCGCCTAGTCCTCGCCGGGCTCATTTGCTCACCCGAAAGGTCTGAAATGCGGGTTCGTTCACCACCGCGCCCCACCTGCACATCACCGTCGAGTAGGCGATCTCCAACACGCCGACGTCGACGACCTCCAACGCGGTGGCGTCGACGAACTCCATGGTCACGTACATGACCGAGCCGACGACCTGCGCGACGACCGCGCACATGGTCGAGCATTCGAGCGAGATCATCTCGCGCCAGCCCGCACGAGATACGGATGGATACGGTACGGGTACGATACGGTACGGTTCACACGGGTTACGGAGATACGGTACGGAACGGGGGTTTCTAAGAACCCCGTCCGACCGTATCCGACCGGTCGTGGCGAACATGCTGCTCATGGCTGGTTTGCCTTCCAGCCGGTTGCCGTCTCCTGGATGAGCCCCTTGTCCGTCAAAGCTTTTCGAAGATCGTAGAGCTTGGAGTTGCGCGGCTTGCCAGCGCGGGTCTTGCCGATGCCTGCGTCGCGAGCGCGGTCGTTCCACGCCTCAAGCGACAAGCCTTCCTGGCCTGCAGCCTGCAGGGTCGTCAGCATCGTGCGCTGGTCGGATGTCAGGCGCGGACCCGCCGCGTTGGCCTTCTGGACGTCCTCGATCGGCAGGACGACGCACGAGGTGATCTTCGCGCCGTTCTTGTCGATGCCGACCTGCCTCTCCTTGAGTTGGCTAGTGATCTGCGCGCCTTCCGGCCCGTCTTTCATCCACTCGACCTTCACGGTCACGATGTCGTTGGCGTCGCGCCTGATGGCGAGCTGCGCGTCCGCCGCCGCCGTCAGGCTGGTGTGGCCGCGCGGGCGGCTACCGTCGATGCCGCTGTGGTGAACGATGATGACGGCGCAGCCGAACGCTTCTCGCACTGCATCGGCGGCCTGAATGTAGGCCGCCATGTCCACGTCGTTGTTTTCGGAGCCGTGAAGAGATCGGTTCAGGGTGTCCAGCACCACGCAGACCGGCGTCTGATCGCCGAGCTGCGCGCGGATGGCATCGATCAGTGCGCCGTGGTCGGCGACGAAGTTCATCCTTGCCGCGACCAGGAAAAACGGCGGGACGATCGCGAGATCATAATGTTGACTGAAAGCGTCGTTGCGCTTTTTGTAGCCTTCCGCTCCCTCGAACGCGCAGTACACGACAGGTCCTGGGAAGACTTTTCGACCGCGATAATCCCAGCCCAGCGACACATGCAGCAGGGCGTCCATCAGCCAGAACGACTTGCCGCACTTGTAGGGCCCCCAAACCACGGTGAGCCCCACGCGCGGAATAAGACCTGCGATGAGCGCTTCCGGCGACGTGCTGCTCAGAAGCTGTCCAAACGGGATGAGCCTGAAGCGGTCCGCCGCTGCGGGTGGTGAGAACGATCCAGAGGCCGGTGTCGACGCGGTGGATCGTATCAGCGAGGGTGCTGATGCCCTCGACAAACGCTTCAGCGCAGACGAGGAAGAGAATGCCGCGTGCAGAACGGAATGCACGGCCTCCAGCCCGAACCTGTGGACGATGTCGCATCGCAGCGCGGCGGCGTTAATGCGATCGAGAGCAGTTGCCTCATCGAGGCCCTGGCGGACGTATTCGGCCACCTCCGAAGCCATGTTCTTGAGGACGCCGAGCTGCTTGTCGGGGCGGGCTTCTTCGATGCAGCGGATGCAGTTGTTGAGCCCGAACTCCAACGCCCGAGCGTTGCCGCTGTTCACGGCCTGCTTGTACTTGGGCTCATGGGTGTCAGCACCGAGGACCGAAGTCTCCGGCGTGGTGGTGTCAACCATGGTGGCGTCGATCACCGAGCTGTCCGAGGCCGACGTGTCCATCATCGTGACACCTTCGTCCCTTGAGCGCGCTCCCACTGTTGCAGCGCATCCAGCCGCCAAAACCGCAGGCGACCGAAATAAACCGGCTGCGGAAACCCCATCGCCGGATCGCGCAACCACCGCCACAGCGCCATCTGTGACCTGCCGCCGTAGCGGTGCCGCACCTGCGCGCTGCTCAAAAAGACCTGCGGGGTCGAGCTTGCGCTGCTCTGCGATGCTGTTGTTTGTTCGGCCACTGCCAACTCTCCCGTTATCATTCGGGAGCAAGAGAGCAGTCAGTATGGGACAAAAAAACCGATCTGTTGGGACATCTATCGTCGCTTCCGCTGCCCGCTGGCCGTCAGACCTACCTCGCTGGGATACACCTTGCTGAACCGCATCGGCGCGGTCTGGAGCGGCACGCTGGTCGCCACAGTATTCCAGTTTGGATGGCTGCGGGCGAACTCGAAGAAGCGCTTCTGGTCATCAGATGCGAGTAATGCGTTCAGTTGGAGATGGTGCTTCAGTTGCTGGCGCTTCAGCCACCGGACAGCGCCCACGTGCGAACTTGAGACATCGGGCCGATGGTCGCGAGCGACGAGGACAGCCGCCCCGTTTGGCGTAAGACCTTGGTTTATCAAACTCTGCATAAGAAGCAGAGCGTTCCAGGCCTTGGGCTTAATGGCCTGAGCCGTCAGACGAGGTCGACCCATTGATACCACCGCCAGCA
>JAPLPD010000003.1 GCA_026400395.1 Alphaproteobacteria bacterium
GCCTTGCGCTCAAGTAGGCCATCGGGGCCGTCGGCGTTGAAGCGCAGGACCCAGTCACGAACAATCTGCAGGGTGACATCGCCAAGCCTCGCCGCCTCGGAGCGCGTCCCGCCATCGTAGATCGCGGCCAGCGCCAGCAGGCGGCGGGCCTGGGTTGCGCTTTGGCTCCGACGCGCGAGGCGACGAAGATCGGACGCGTTGAAGTCCGCGCGCAACGAGATGGCAAGCGGCATGGTGAGCCTCCACGGATCACTAGCGTGAATCACATCAGCGCCGCGTCGGGGAATCCCCCACGTGAGTCAAAAGCCAAGGGAATTGGTATGATATCACCGTGCCGCCGTATCGCGACTTCCATCGATAGAACGTCTGTTGGCTGATGCCGTGCCGGCGACAGACATCCTCCGTCGCTGCCCCGTTGATCGCCTCCGGCGCTCAACCCTGCTCCCGCAGCCCGCCGATCATCTGGTCGGCATACATGCCGACCGCTGAACCTGCTCTTCTTCATCGTCCATCTCCTGTTGGGGACGGACTCTCACCCAAACCGAGGGATCAGGCAGGGGGCAGGTCAGGCAGGTCACCACCCTTAACTTTTGCGGCGAGAGCGATGATTCTTTCCCGGTGCGTCGCGAGGTGCTGCGCCGCGTTCGCCAATAGCTCTTGCGCCGCTATACGTTGCTCTTGCTCCCAAACATATCTCGTTTCGATTTCGGTTCGCGCGGCATTGGCGTTGGCGAGCTTAAGGCTGATGCTCTCAATTTGGGCTCTTTGCTCGGTCAGGCGTTCACGCAACTCGTCGAGGGCTGCTTGCGTTTCGCCCATTTGGCCCGTCAGTACGAAGACATTCGTCCGTTCCATTTCAAGCGCGGCGGAGGCGGAATCAAAATCGGCCTTCGTCACATTTAAATCTTTGCATAATGTCGCTAAATCTTGTTGCGCGGCTACTAGTTTATCCTGCGCGGCTTGCCGCTCGGCGTTCGATGCAAAAAGAGATTTATGAAGGCCGTCTCGGGCCGAATGCGTCTCTTGAAGTTCGCGGGCGACGCCTTCCGCATTGGCCCGCTCGGCCATCAGGGTGGCGTTGGCCGACTCCAGTTCGTCTGTCCGCTCGGCCAATTCTTCTCTTAGTTCTTTTAATGTTTTCTGGGCGCTTAATAATTGATCTAAGGTGCTAAATCTTTCTTTTTGTTCATGATCCAGAAGATTCGACAATTCTATTTTCCGAGTATGCGATTCGTCAATAATTTGGGTCAATTCGATGATTTTTTGCCGCTCTACGTCAAGCGTCGATTTGAGCAATTCGATCTCGGCCCTTTGACCCTCCGCAATAGCTTGAACCGCGGTTAACTCACTCGTCGTGGCCGCAAGGTTGTCCTGTACGGCCGAATATTCCTGCTGAAGATCGCGGAGTTGCATCACGAAATTGGCCTGCTCGGCCATCAAGGTGGCGTTTGCCGAATCCAGCTCGGCTGTCCGCCCAGCCAATTCTTCTCGTAGTTTCGTTAATTCTTTCTGAGCGCTCGATAGCCGATCTATAGCGCTAAATCTCTCTTGTTGTTCATGCTCCAGAAGATTCGACAATTCTATTTTCCAAGTATGCGATTCGTCAATAATTTGGCTCAATTCGATGATTTTTTGCCGCTCTACGTCAAGCGTCGATTTGACCAATTCGATCTCGGCCCTTTGACCCTCCGCAATAGCTTGAACCGCGGTTAACTCACTCGTCGTGGCCGCAAGGTTGTCCTGTACGGCCGAATATTCCTGCTGAAGATCGCGGAGTTGTATCGCGAAATTCTGTGCGCGCGAATGTTCTTCCTCCAACTCATATTGGGTCGCGCAGAATCTTGAAGTAACGTCCGATAATTTCTCTTGAACATCTGAGTTTTCCTGCTGCAACGAGCCGAGCTTCGTAGCTAGGTCCTCCGCGAGCGAACGTTCCTGGTTCAGGACATGCTGCGCCCTTTGCCGCCCTTCGCGCTCGGCCTGAGTTTGCGCGATAGCTTCCGTCAGGGCGTGATCCAGGTCCGCTACCTCCGCGCGGAGCTGGCCGGCCTTCTCGACCATGGCCCGCACAAGCTCGTCGTGACTGCCGCGCATTTCCACAATTTGCGCCTCGAGGACTTCTAGCTGCTGTTGCTTGGCCTCCAAATCTGCGACGTGAGCGAATTCTTTCTGTGTAGGTACTTCTTTGCGCACAGACTCGTGTCCGTATTCGGCAACCGCCGCATAAGAGCTACCCTCTAGAGCGCTTGAGATCACTAACGGCGATTCTGCACCCGGCAATCTGAGACGAAGATAAGAATTCTGGCCGCTCACCATTTCCGAAAATGCGAGGAGGGGTCCAAACACAGACGCCGCCGCATCGAACTCTCTGCCAATACGATCAAGCGTTTTTCGCGCCTCGGCGCGAGTGCCGGTGTCTCCCGAACCTAACTCGCGCATCAATTGGTAGACTTGGTCCGTCAACTCGGCTAAATGATCCGAACGATCACGATTGTTCCGCCGCTCGTGATACAGCTCAGCGGACAGAAAACGCTCTATTTCCGCATAGGCAAGCTGTGAGTTCCGGGGCCATATGATGCCCAGGTCACGCGCAACCTTTCGCGATGCGTCCCGCCAATTATCCAAAAAGTCAGGATAGAATACGAAAGATCGCGGAAACACGCGGCTAACTCGCTCTGCATCCAGAACATGGCGCAGCCAGGTCAATAGGCCCTGCATAATTGGAATATTGTCTCTCGCGTTGATCGATCTAGCGACTTCGATGGGATGCCGAATGGGAAGGACCACCTTGATTTCTACGTCATCTGCCTCAATGATAGGGATCCATATCTTGCTTAGCCGACAAATTCGGGGATCCTTTAGCACAAAAAGCGGATAGGATTTAAATTCAACTTGGAAAACGTCGCGAGCTGACTCGACATATTGGAGACCCGGCGCTGATTGCACCCACTCGTTGTTGAATGGCCGCCAGTCGCTCCACACGCTTCCTGCGCTCGACAAAATCTCGTCATTAAGGGCGACTATTGAAGCGGACTCCCAATGTCCCCTAACGTTCGTGCTCGATGCTCCCATAAGCGTTCTCGGCGCGGCGCAGCCCAACCCAACCAGCATTCCTGAAAGCGCCGACGTCCCACTGCGATGCATCCCGAGAACCAGCACACCCGTACGCCGCGCCTTAGCGGCATCGACCTTGTGAGGGTTTGCAGCAGGTTTCCTGTACTTCTTTGGTTTCGATCCATGCATCAAATTGGCCCTTGTTCCTTAAGCCCATTCACTGACGCCGCCGACCCGCGTGGAGTGGCCCCCATCAAACCGGACAGGTGGCTTGGTGGATGGACTGCTGTTGGATGAACTCACGCGGTGACTGGAAACGCAATCCGCTGTGAGGGTGGATGGTGTTGTAATCCTTGAACCTCTCGCTAAGGCGTTGGAGAACAGAAATGGCATCAGGGCGGACGTGCTCCCCTGGAATGGCGCCATTTTTCGGGGGATGACGTGCTCCCCTGAATGCATCCAATCAGACGTAGAGTCCTGTGTATTGATGGCTGTTGCTCAGCCGACGCAGGTTCCCCTCGCAGGCCGAGGCCCGGATGGCCTGCTTCAGTTACATCGAGGGCTGGCACAACCCAGTGCGCCTGCATTCAGGACTGGGCTATCGATCCCCCATGGCATACGAAGCCGAACGGGAGGAGACCCCGGCAGAGAGGTAGCCCGCAAGCCCTAACCCGAAAAATTCATCACGTGGTGCGGGGCGCGGATCGGGCGCGGGGGGCGGCTCGCCTGATGGTTGTGGGCGCGCGGGATAGCAGGCTGGCGAATGACGCCGGCGCGGTGGTGCGGATGGCGAGGCTTGGGGTTTGC
>JAPLPD010000165.1 GCA_026400395.1 Alphaproteobacteria bacterium
CGGATGTGGATAACGAGGGGCGACGCTACCGCTGTGAAGGCGCGCGACCCCCCTCGTTACCCACAAACGCTCAGCCCCATCCAAAAGGGGACATTCTCATTGTGCGGAACGAGGGGACATTCTCATTGTGCGTTGACACAGTCCTACCTTGAAGAGTCCTACCTTGAAGAACGCGGTCGTGGCCGATAGGGTCCGCGCCGCCTTCGCCCCTGGAGCGCCCGTTGATTGGAATTCTGGATCGCATAGCCCGGACTGTTCTGCGGGCCTTCGATCCGGAGGACGCCCACTCGCTTGCCGTGAGGGCACTGAAATTCGCCCCCCGTCGGCATCCCGGCGGGGGCGATTCGCGCCTTGCGGTGCGCGCCTTCGGGCTGAATTTTCCCAATCCGGTCGGCATAGCACCAGGCTTCGACAAGCGCGGCGAGGTGCCGGACGCGCTGTTCGGCGTCGGTTTCGGCTTCGTCGAGATCGGCACCGTCACTCCCCTGCCGCAGCAAGGCAATCCGCGACCGCGCGTGTTCCGCCTCGAGCCTGACCAGGCGGTGATCAACCGGTTGGGATTCAACAGCGACGGACTAGCCGTTGTGCTGCCCCGGCTTGTCGCGCGCGCTGCCGCCGGCGGCATCGTCGGCGTCAATGTCGGCGCCAACAAGGAATCGCCGGATCGCACAGCAGACTATGTTCGCCTGATCGAGCAGGTCGCGCCGGTGGCGAGCTATGTCACGCTGAACATTTCGTCGCCCAATACGCCGGGGTTGCGCGAACTGCAGCGCGCCTCCGCGGTGGACGATCTGCTGGCGCGCGTGGTCGAGGTCCGCGACCGCATCGTGCCGCGCGGCCGGCCGTTGCCATTGCTGCTGAAGATCGCGCCGGACCTGTCGCTGCCCGACCTCGACGATATCGTCGGTGTTGCTCGCGCGCGAAAGATCGACGGCATGATCGTCGGCAACACCACGATCGGCCGACCGCCTGCTTTGCGCGACCAGGTGACGGCTAAGCAGTCCGGTGGATTGTCGGGGCGGCCGCTCTACCCGCTGGCGACGCGGATGCTGGCGGAGACCTATGTGCGGGCGGAGCGCGCGTTCCCGTTGATCGGCGTCGGCGGCATCGACAGCGGCGCAGCCGCGCTCGGCAAGATCAGGGCAGGCGCCGATCTCGTGCAGCTCTATAGCGCGCTGGTCTATCGCGGCCTGGGACTGGTCGGAGAGATCAAGTCAGAGCTTTCCGCCGCGCTCGACCGGGGGGACGCCGGCAAGCTCTCCGATCTGGTCGGCGTCGATGCGGCGGCGATAACCGCCGAGCCCCGGCCGGCCTGATCACCGGCCCTTCGGCGCCCGCATCAGCCGCAGGATCAGCCAGATCGGGATCACGATCACCGCGCCGAGCAGGAAATTCTGCCAGAGCCAGCGCACCGCATCGAAGCCCATGTTCCAGACACCGCGGAACAGGCGCTGGACGCTCGCGAAGATGTTCATCGGGTCAAGCCCGAGCGCGGACAGCACCACGCCGATCAGGATCGACAGCAGGATCAGTTTTCCGATCACCGCGAGCGGCGAGCCGCCGAGAAAGCGATTGATGTTGTCAGCCATGCGAATCTCCCGAACGCCCAAGCTTACCACGAGTGCGGCCTAACCCTCTCCCACAAGGGAAGGCCGAGCGCTACGGCCTGTCTCGATTTTCGTCAGTATCTTCTCCAATCCTTCCAGCCGGTCGGCTTCACGCGGCGGCTTATCCCAGCGCAGCCGGCTGATGCGGGGAAACCGCATGGCGAGTCCTGACTTGTGCCGGGTCGATCGTTGCAGCCCCTCGAAGGCGACTTCGAATACCAGACCCTTGTCCGGGTCATGGGTCACCACGCGCACCGGGCCGAATCGCTCGATGGTGTTGTTGCGGACGAAGCGGTCGATTTTCTGCAGCTCTTCGTCCGTGGAGCCGAAATAGGCTTTGCCGACCGGCACCAGCTGGTCGCCGGCCTCGCCATTCGTCCAGACGCCGAATGTGTAGTCGGAATAGTACGAGGAGCGCTTGCCGTGACCGCGCTGGGCGTACATGAGCACCGCGTCGACAACGAGCGGATCGCGCTTCCATTTCCACCACAGCCCCTTGGGCCGGCCCGGCACGTAGACCGCGTCGCGCCGCTTGAGCATGACGCCTTCGACGGCCTCGGAATCGGTTCCGGCCTTTGAAGGGTTGGCGCGGGCCGCGGTCAGCTCGTCCCAGGTGTCGAACGGTATGAGCGGTGAGAGGTCGATACGCAGGTTGTTCAGCTTTTCGATAAAAGATTGCAGGCGCTTGCGCCGGTCGGCGAACGGCAACTCCCGCAAGTCCTCCGTCCCATCGACCAGCAGGTCGTAGGCGCGAAGATGTGCGGGAAATTCCTGCAACAGCTTTGGCGTAACGGCTTTGCGGTTAAGTCGCTGCTGCAGCACGTTGAACGATTGAACGTGGCCATCGCGCACGATCAGCAATTCGCCGTCGATCGAACCCGGCATACGCAGCGCTTCGGCCAGATCGGGAAAGCTCTTGGAAATGTCCTCGCCGGTGCGGGAATAGAGCCGCGTCACCATTTCGCCGTTCTCGTCGTTGCCGGCGACCGCCTGCACGCGAATGCCGTCCCATTTCCATTCAGCCGAAAAATCCTTCGGATCGAGTCCGGCGAAGTCGGCTTCTTCGATCGCATGGGCCAGCATGGCCGGCCTGAATGGCGCCGGGTCGCGCGACACCGGCATGTCCGCGCGGCCTTCCAGCCAGGCGAACAATTCGGTGAAGGGCGGCGCGAGGCCGGGCCACAGAATCTCAACTTCGTTGGGCTCCTTGCCGCCGAGCGATGCCGCGGCGGTCTTGGCCAGCCGCGCCGAAACCCCGATGCGCAATCCGCCCGTGACCAACTTAAGCAGCGCCCAGCGTCCGGTCTCGTCGAGGCCGTCGAGCCAGCGGGCGAGCTGGGAGGGAAGCTGCGCCTTGCCGAGCGTCGAAAGCGTTTCGATCACGTCCGATAGCGAAGGAATGGCATTGGGGCGCTTGGCCGGGTCGGCGGGCCACATCAGCGCAACCGTCTCGGAGAGGTCGCCGACGTAATCGTAGGAAAGCTCGAACAGCACCGGATCGGTCCGCTCGGCGATCAGCGTGCGAATGAGGCCGGACTTGGCGTGCTGGAACGACAGCGCGCCGGTCAGCGCCGCGAGCGCAAAGCCGCGTTCCGGGTCGGGTGTGGTGCGGAGGTAATCCGCAATCAGCCGCAATTTATTGTTGCGGCCCGGCTCGTAGGCAAGGCGGTCGAGCAACTTGGCGAACTTGTTCATGGCTGGGCTGCCGGCGTCTCGCCGCTCCCGCCTTCGGCGCCGCCACCGCTCTCCTCCTCATCGCCATATCCAACGATGGCGAGCGGGCGTGCCCTCAGACCGCGCGCCTTGCACCAGTGAACCAGCGCGTCCTCCTGGCCGTGCGTCACCCATATTTCCGACGCACCGGTCGCGGCGATCGTTGTGGTCAGGCCGTCCCAGTCCGCATGGTCGGAGATCACCAGCGGGAATTCGACGCCGCGCTGCCGGGCACGCGCCCGCACCCGCATCCAGCCTGAGGCGAAACACGGCAACGGATCAGGAAAGCGCCGCGTCCATACGTCCTGCAGTGCAGACGGCGGGCAGAGGGCGATGGCGCCGGCGAGTTCCGTCTTGTCCGCGCCGCGCACCGGCCTGAGTTCACCAAGGTCGATGCCACGGCTGACGTAGTAGTTCGTGATCTTTTCCATCGCGCCGTGCAGATAGATCGGTTTGTCGTATCCGGCCTTTCGGATCAGCGCCATGACGCGCTGCGCCTTGCCGAGCGAATAGGCTCCCACCAGGTGGGCGCGCTCGGGAAACACCGCGACAGAATGAAGGAGCTTGGCGATCTCGCCAGAGGTGTCGCCGTGGCGGAACACCGGCAGGCCGAACGTCGCCTCGGTGATGAATACGTCGCACGGGACCAGTTCGAACGGCGCGCAGGTCGGATCGGGCGCGTCCTTGTAGTCGCCGGAGGCGACGATCTTCAGTCCCTTGCACTCGACCGCGACCTGGGCCGAGCCCAGCACATGGCCGGCGGGATGGAACGTCACCTTGGCGCCGCCCAGCGTCAGCGTTTCGCCGGGGATTGCAGCCTGCGTGGAACCTGCGAAGTTTTCGCCATAGCGCAGCCGCATCAGATCGAGCGTTTCCTGCGTCGCCAGCACCGCGCCATGCCCGGGCCGCGCGTGGTCGGAATGGCCATGCGTGATCACGGCCTTGTCCACCGGTCGCGTCGGGTCGATATGGAAGCCGCCGGTCTGGCAGCACACGCCGGACGGTGTCGGCGTCAGGATTTCTTCGGGACGCATGGCGCTGAGATATGTCATATCCGCGCGGGGAAAAGGTCCGATATGGCTACGCAGCCGCTCTTCGTCTCATCCGGCGATCTGGTCGCCGACCGGCGCTATGAATGGGCGCTGGATTTTCTCAAGCGCGGTGACGCGGCGGCGGCGGCGGATATTCTCGCCCAGGTGGTCGAGACCGCGCCGGGCTTTGCGACCGCCTGGTTCGCGCTCGCCAGCGTCCGCGAGGCCATGGGCGATCGCGACGGCGCAATCGCCGGATTCAAGGCGGCGCGGGATGCCGACCGCGAGGATTATCACGGCGCGCGGCTGCATCTCGCCCGCCTCGGCGTGGGCGAGACGACGCCGGCGATGACCGGCGTTTATGTGCGCCGGCTGTTCGACCAGCACGCGCCGGAGTTCGACCAAGCGTTGGTGGAGCGGCTCGACTATCGCGGACCGGAACTGTTGCTGGCGGCGCTACGGCCTGCGGGTGGCGAGCCATTCCGGTTCGGTTCCGTGCTCGACCTCGGTTGCGGCACCGGTCTCGGCGGCGCGGCGTTCCGGCCCTATTGCGACCGGCTGGCCGGCGTCGATATTTCCCAGGGCATGGTCGAGCAGGCGCGGACCAAGGGCCTCTACGACCGCTTGGAGGTAGCCGATCTGTTGGAATTTCTGTCCACCAAGCCCGGCGCGTCCCATCAACTGGTGCTCGCCGCCGATGTCTTTGTTTATTGCAGCGATCTCGTGCCGATTGCTGAACGTGTCGCCAGGATATTGGCGCCGGGCGGGACGTTCGCGTTCACGGTCGAGACTTACGATGGCCCCGGTGTGCGGTTGCAGCCAACTTTGCGCTATGCCCACGGGGCGGCCTGCGTCCGCGACGCCATCACAGCGGCTGGGCTGGAACTTCAACAGCTTTCCGCCGCATCGACCCGCACCGAGAAGGGTGCACCGGTCGAGGGTCTGTTGGTGGTAGCCTCGAAGCCGCCATCTTCGCCGCCCAGTTCCAAAAGCAAAAGCGAGTAGGGAGCCACCATGAAACACCTTGTGAGCGTTGCTGCGGCGGTCGCGCTGACGGCGCTGTCTGCCGGCGGCGCCGGCGCGCAGGAAAAGGTGCGGATCGCGGTCGGAGGCAAGTCGGCGGTGTTCTACCTGCCGCTGTCGGTGGCCGAGCGGCTCGGCGCCTTCAAGGAGGCCGGGCTCGATGTCGAAATATCCGACGTCTCCAGCGGCGGCCGCACCTTGCAGTCGGTCGTTGGCGGCAGCGCCGAGATCGGCATCGGCACGTTCGACCACGCGATCCAGATGCAAGCCAAGAACCAGCCGGTGGTGGCGCTGGTGCAATACGGCCGCTATCCGGGCTTCGTGCTGGCGATGATGAAGAGCAAGGCCGGAATCTATAACTCGCCGAAGGACCTGAAGGGCCTGAAGATCGGCGTCACCTCGCCCGGCTCGTCGACGCATTTCATGGCGGCCTACATGCTGGTCCGCAGCGGGCTCAAGGCCGACGATGCGTCCTTTGTCGGCACCGGCACCACGTCAACCGCGGTCGCCGCCGCGCGGCGCGGGGAGATCGACGCCATCGTCAGCTCCGATCCGATGATGACGATGATGGAAAGCGACGACCTGGTGAAGGTGGTCGCCGACACGCGCACGGCGAGCGGCACCAAGGCGGTCTATGGCGGGCCATATCCCGGTGGTGTGATCTACGCCACGCCTGCCTATATCGAGAAGAATCCGCAGGCCGTGCAGAAGGTGGTCAACGCGTTCGTGCGCAGCCTCAAGTGGATAGACAGTCACTCCGCCGAAGACATCGCCAAATTGATGCCGGAGGAGTACGCGCTCGGCAATCTGCCGATCTACATCAAGGCTCTCACAGTTTCGAAGCCGATGTATTCGCCAGACGGCCATTTCGAGGCAGGCGCTGTCGGCACGGCTTATGCTGTCCTGCGGGTGTTCGATCCGGCAGTGGCGGCGGCAAGCTTCGACCTGACCAAGACATACAACGATTCTTTCGTGAAGAAGGCGATTTCCGGAAGGTAGATTTATTCTGAATGAGCCTCGCGAAAAAAATCGAACCCGCGCCGCTTCTGCCGGAGAATTCTTCGCGCTGGTTTTCATCGCGGGGATGGACGCCGCGACCGCATCAGCTTGAGCTTTTGTCGCGGGCCCGCGACGGGCGTTCGGTTCTGCTGATTGCGCCGACCGGTGGCGGCAAGACGCTGGCGGGGTTTCTGCCGACGCTGGTGGAGTTGAGCGAACGAGGCGTCAAGCCGCGCCGGATGGTTTCGACCGGCAAGGAGTTGCGGCGGTCCGAGGGGCTGCACACGCTGTACATTTCGCCGCTGAAGGCGCTCGCGGTGGACATCGCGCGCAACCTTGAAACGCCTGTCAGAGAGATGGGGTTGCCGATCCGGATCGAGACCCGGACAGGTGACACGCCGTCGTCCAAGCGCCAGCGCCAACGCCGCGACCCGCCGGAAATCCTGCTGACGACGCCCGAACAACTCGCGCTGCTGCTGGCCAGCGCGGATGCGCCATTTTTGTTCGGTAACCTGAAACGCATCGTCCTCGATGAGCTGCACGCGCTCGTCACCTCCAAGCGCGGCGATCTGCTTTCCCTCGGGCTCGCCCGGCTGTGGCGGCTTGCGCCCGGACTTGCGATGACTGGGCTTTCGGCCACGGTGGCTGAGCCCGAAGATCTCTGCCGCTATCTCGTGCCGCAGTCCGAGGGGGCGCGCGCCTTTGCGGACCTGGTGGTGGCCGATGGCGGCGCGGAGCCGAATGTCACGATGCTGCCGCCGGGTGACTATCTGCCCTGGTCGGGTCATTCGGCGCGCCACGCATTCCCGCAAATCTACGAACTCATCAAGCAGCACAAGATGACGCTGGTGTTCGTCAACACCCGCAGTCAGGCCGAGATGATCTTTCACGCGCTCTGGCACATCAACGAAGATTCGCTTGCGATCGCGCTGCATCATGGGTCGCTCGATGTGGCGCAGCGGCGCAAGGTCGAGGATGCCATGACGGCGGGAAAGCTCCGCGCGGTGGTGTGCACGTCCTCGCTTGATCTCGGCGTGGACTGGGGCGACATCGATCTGGTGATCAATGTGGGGGCGCCGAAGGGCGCCTCGCGTCTGCTCCAGCGCATCGGCCGCGCGAATCATCGGCTGGACGAACCGTCACGCGGCATTCTCATTCCGGCCAACCGCTTCGAGGTGCTGGAGTGCAACGCCGCGATCGGCGCCGTCGCCGACCACGCCCAGGACACGCCGCCGCTTCGTATCGGAGCGCTCGATGTGCTGGCGCAGCATGTGCTCGGTTCGGCCTGCGGCGAACCGTTTTTCGCAGACGATCTTTACCGCGAGGTGCGGACAGCCGCGCCCTACGACCAACTCGCCCGCGCGGATTTCGATTCGGTTATCGATTTCGTCGCCACCGGCGGTTATGCGCTCAAGGCTTACGAGCGCTTCGCCAAGATCAGGCAGACCAAGGACGGCCGCTGGCGCGTCGCCAATCCGATGGTGGCACAGCGCTATCGCATGAACATCGGTACCATCGTCGAAGCGGACATGCTGAAGGTTCGTCTGGTGCGGTCACGCGCCGGCCGCAGCGGTCACACCGGGGTGATCGCGCGCGGCGGCCGGGTGCTCGGCGAGGTCGAAGAGCATTTCATCGAGATGCTGGTGCCGGGCGACACCTTTGTGTTCGCCGGCGAGATCCTGAAATACGAGGCGATGGTCGAGAACGAGGTCTATGTCTCGCGGTCGGCGTCGGAGGATCCGAAGGTGCCGTCCTACGAGGGCGGCAAGTTCCCGCTCTCGACGTATCTTGCCGGCCGCGTCCGCAGCCTTCTGGCCGAGCCCAAGAACTGGCCGGGCCTGCCGGAGCAGGTGCGCGAATGGCTTCGGCTCCAGCAGTGGCGTTCGATGGTGCCGGGCGAGCGCGATCTTCTCGTCGAGACGTTTCCGCGCGCGGATAAGTTCTATCTGGTCTGCTATCCGTTCGAGGGGCGGCTCGCGCATCAGACCCTCGGCATGCTGCTCACCCGAAGGCTCGAACGCGCGCGGCTGAAGCCGCTCGGCTTCGTCGCCAACGAATATGCGCTGGCGGTTTGGGGGCTGGGCGATGTCACTGCGCGCATCGGTCGCGGCGGACTGTCGCTCGAAGCGCTGTTCGATCAGGACATGCTGGGTGACGATCTCGAAGCCTGGCTCGCCGAGTCGGCGTTGATGAAGCGCACCTTCCGCACCTGCGCCATCATCGCCGGTCTGATCGAGCGGCGGTTTCCCGGGGAGGAGAAATCGCGGCGGCAGGTCACGATCTCGACCGATCTGGTCTACGATGTGCTTCGCAAGCATCAGGGCGACCACGTATTACTGCGCGCGGCGCGTGCCGATGCCGCCCAGGGCCTGCTCGATATCAAGCGGCTCGGCGAAATGCTCTCGCGCATCCGGGGCCGAATCGTTCATAAGTCCCTGGATCGGGTCTCCCCCCTGGCGGTTCCAGTGATGCTGGAGATCGGCCGTGAGACGGTCTATGGCGAAGCCTCCGAGTCGGTGATGGCCGAGGCGGCCGAGGATCTGATCAAGGAGGCGATGGGATGATGCGTTGGATGACCATTCTGTTGCTCGCGGGGCTGTCGGTGCCGGCGACGGCGCAGTAGGCGCCGCGCTTTCCCATGAATCAATCCTACAAGGCGATATCGATCTCCGGCTTCGATGTGCAGAACAAGGGTCTGTCGATGACGGTGTCCGGCGACGCGAAGGGTGATCTGCGCGGTTCCGGCAATGCGGGCTGCAACAACTGGAGCGCCGGCGTCATTTTGCGCGAAGACCAGATCGACTTTACCGGCATCTTCACGACGAAAAAGCTATGCGGCAAGCCCGCGATGACCGCCGAAGAGGCTTTCCTGACATCGCTCCGGTCGGCCAAGCGCTGGCATATCGATGGCGACAAGCTCATTATCGAAGGCGATGCCGCGCGCTTGATGCTCAAGCCCGGAGTGGCGGAACTCAAGGCCGACAAGAAGCCGGCGAAGCCCAGCGCGAGATAAAGCGTGCCCCTATCCCCGCCGACAGCCGTTGCTCTTCCGGCAAGCCCCGCCTTCGACGGCGCTGTCGCGGTTGCCGGCGCCGTGTTCGTCGCGGACCCGGCGGGCGTCATCTACTGGCCCGAGCAGGGCTTGCTGGCCGTCGCCGATCTGCATTTCGAAAAGGGATCGAGCTTCGCCGAGCGCGGCGTGATGCTGCCGCCGTACGACACCGCCGCCACCCTGGCCCGCCTCTCGGTTCTGATCGCGCATTACGCGCCGCGCGCGGTGGTTGCATTGGGCGACAGTTTCCACGATCGCCGCGGCCCGGCGCGGCTCGCCGACACCGACCGCGCGACATTGCGCGGCCTGCAGCGCGGCCGCGACTGGATATGGATCACCGGCAACCACGATCCCGAGCCGGCCGAAGGCATCGGCGGGCGCTTCACCGAGACGCTCAAGGTTGGGGCGCTGACGTTCCGCCATCAGCCGGAGGAGAACGCCAGTGCCGAGATCGCCGGCCATCTGCATCCGGTGGCGCGGGTATCGCGGCACGGCCGGGCGGTGAGCCGCCGCTGCTTCGCCTGCGACGGCGATCGCATGGTCATGCCGGCGTTCGGCGCCTATGCCGGGGGGCTGAATATCCGCGATCGGGCCTTCGCGCGGGTGTTCCAGACCCTGCGCTTCACCGCGCACATGCTGGGCCAGCAGCGGGTTTATCCCGTGGCGGCGGAAAACTGCCAGCCGGACTGACCTTTCTCGCGGCGTCAGGCTAAGATCAAACTGTCCTGCCGGGCGGGGGTTGAGTACATGCGCGCACGATCGAGAGTTTTTGCAGCCGCGGCTATGACGGTTTTCCTTTCGGGGGCTGCATCGGCCGCCGAAATCAAGCTGATGTGTCCGGCGCCGATGCGGACGACCATCGTCGACCTCGTGGCGCAATTCGAAGCAAAATCGGCCCACAAGGTGACCATCGTTCATACGCCGTCGCGGATGATCGTGGAGCGGGTTGAGGGAGGTGAGGCATTCGATGTCTCGATCCTCACCGTCGAGGCGAACGACGGCCTTATCAAGCAGGGCAAGGTCGCGCGGCGCGTCGTTATCGCTAAATCCAGCGTTGGATTGGGCGTTCGTGCGGGCACCCCGAAGCCGGACGTCAGTTCGGCCGAGGCGGTCAAACGAACTTTGCTTGGCGCCAAGTCGTTTGCGCGCAACGAGGGCGCCGAGAGCGGCAAGCATGTGCTCGCCGTGTTCGAGCGGCTCGGCATTGCCGAAGAGATGAAGGCGAAGACCAAGGCGATGCCGGTCAACACCGGCTATGTCGCCGAACTGGTGGCGCGTGGCGAAGTCGAGATGGCCGCGCAGCAGATGCCGGAGCTCAAGGCGGTTGCCGGCATCGACGCGTCGCCGCTGCCGCCGGAGCTTCAACTCGTCATCGTGTTCTCGGCGGGGGTGTCGCCCGCGCCCCAGGACCCGAGCGCGGCGAATGCATTGGTTGCGTTTCTGTCGTCGCCGGAAGCGGCCGCGGTGCTGAAGGCCAAGGGGCTCGATCCGCCATAGACCGAACGGGGCCGGCTAATCCCGCCTGAACACCACGGCGGCGAACCAGCCGGTCATGATCGCCATCATCGCGGTGGTGAGCCCGTAGACCAGCCCATAATCCTGCGCCGCCGTGGCGACGAACTGCTCGAAACCGACCTTGACGACCTCGAACGCGGAATTGGCGCGCGTCAGCAGCACGCCATCGGCGAAGGCTTTGACATCGACGTCGTAGTTTCCGATCGGCGCTACCGCCGGCAGGGAAATCTCCGCGCGGAACACCGTCGGGGTCAGCAGCGTAACGCCGTTCGCCCGCTGCAGGTAAAGATTTTGCCTGGTCTTGAGGCGGATGAAATTTGTGCGGAACGGATCGTCGCGCACGACGTCGGCGACGTCATTGCCCAGTTGCTGGGGCAGCAGCTTGTCGGCGAGGCCGAGTTGTTGGGTTCGGACCGTGTCGGCATTGGCGATCTGCTCGACCGGCTGATTCGAAAGCACAGCGAGGTAGCTCGGCACATTGAGGAAGGTCCGCGAGGCCATATTGGCCCATATGCCCAGGACCCGCTCCTTGCGGCGCTCGACGATAATCTGCTTCGGCCCGCTCACGGTGACGATGAGATCGTAGGCGGTGGCGCGGCGGGCGGTTGGGCTGTCAGGCTCCACGGTCCCGAATAGCACGATCGATGTGCCGGTGAAGCTCGAGTTCACCAGCACCTGATGGCGCGAAATCGAAGTCACCAGCCGCTCGGCCGCGGCAGGGCCGGTGCCCGCGAGAAAGCCGGCGAACAGCGCCGCGGCGGCGATGGTGAGTCGTCCCGTCATTCGGCGCCCAGCATCCGGATGGAGTAGATTTCCTCGGGCTGCACCACGAGCTGGAACGCGAAACGCAGACCGACCGCGAACACCAGCAAGCCAAGAAGCAGCCGCAGCCGTTCGCCGCGCATGTTCTGTCCCGCGCGCGCGCCGAACTGCGCGCCGATCACTCCGCCGACCATGAGGATCAAGGCCAGCACGGCATCGACCAGATGGTTGGTGACGGCATGCATGACTGTGGCGGAGGCCATGGTGATCAGCGTGAGCACCATCGACGTGCCGATCACGGTCGCCGTGGGCACGCGCAGAAAGTAGATCAGCATCGGCACCAGCAGGAAGCCGCCGCCAATGCCCATCACGGCGCCGATGAATCCGATGATGAATCCGATCAGCCAGACCGGAATGGCCGAGACATAGATTTTCGATCGTTTGAACCGCATCTTGAGCGGCAAGCCGTGAATCCAGGTGTGTGCGCCGCCGCGACGCGGAGTCGCCGGTTTGCCCTGCTGCTGGCGAAGGATCGCGCGCACGCTCTCGTTGATCATCAGGCCGCCGACAGCCGAAAGCAGCACCACGTAGGAAATACCAATGGTGAGATCGAGCTGGCCCAGCGAGCGCAGCACAGTGAACAGCCAGACACCGACCGCGGTGCCCAGGATGCCGCCGGCGAGCAGCATAAGGCCGAGGGCGAGATCGACGGTGCGCCGGCGCCAATAGGAAATCACCCCGGAGCAGGAGGATGCCGCGATGTGGCTGGCGACGCTGGCCACCGCGACAGCGGGCGAAATGCCGATGAAAATCAATAGCGGCGTCATCAGGAAGCCGCCGCCGATGCCGAACATCCCTGAGATGAATCCGACCGCCAGTCCCATGCCAAGGACCAGAAAAATATCGACAGGTAGATCAGCGATGGGAAGATAGATTTGCACGGGAGGCGGTCCGGCAGGGGGTTGTGATTCAAGTCCGAAGCGTCACGTCACGCCCACCGCGGCAACTCGGACCCGTTCGGTATAGGCTCGATTGCGAGGATGTCCACGCAAAAGGTAACAACACGCAAAAGGTAACAACGCAGCCGGTTGTTTATTCAGCGTGTCGTTGACGCAGGGGCCGCCGGGCGGCGCGGCTTGGCCGGGGTGTGATCCCATCCGCCCGGAGGCGCCTTGAGATTGGTGGCTTCATCGGGTTCCCGTTCGGGGACGAAGTTCTGCACCGCGAGCCGTGCCGACATCAGCGCCTTCGCGTCCAGCCGGCCAGCGACCTCTTCGCGCTTTTTGGCGGCGTCACTGTCGCCGTTGGCGGCGGCGAGGGCGAACCACTGGTAGGATTCGGTCAGGTTGACCGGCAGGCCGATGCCCCGGGCATAGAGTATGGCGAGATTGTATTGGCTGTCGGTCACGCCGTGGGCGGCTGCCTTGCGGAACCATTCCGAAGCGGCCTTGTAGTCAGGCTTTCCATCAATGCCTTCGGCATAAAGGACGGCGAGGTTGTGCATGGCCTTGGCGTGGCCCTTGCCAGCGGCGGCGAGGTAGAGCCGCCGTGCCCCCTGCACGTCCTTTCGCACGCCTTCGCCCTTTTCGCTCAGGCTGGCCAGGCGGAATTCGGCCGGCACAAATCCGGCGGCCGCCGCTTTCTCAAACCAGCGGACAGCCTCCGGCATGCTTTGCGGAACACCGCGGCCTTCGGCATAACGTGCGCCCATTTCGTATGCGGCGGCAGGATCGCTGCCGGCTGCGGCGGTGCGCAACGCCGGGCCGATGGTGGCCGGCAGCGCTTCAATGTTCGATTGTCCGGCCGGGGGGGTGCCCGTCGCCGGGGTACGGGGCGAGGCAGGCTTCCGCGAGATCGAGCCGGTGACGTCGGGCAACGTGATCGCGGTGGAAGGATCGAAGAACGACGACCCGCCGCTGATAGAATTGGTCGAGCCGGGTTCGGCCTCCGAAGGTGCCGGCACGGTGCCCTCAGGCGCTGGCATCGGTCGGCTGGGCGTGGTGGCTGGGGCTTGCAATTTCGGCTGGGCCGGGCTTTGAGACTGGTCCTTCGGTGGCAGGGAGCTTTCAGGCGTCGCCTCAGGCAGCAGGAACTCGATGGCGGTCTGCGCGACACCGACAACGATGATGGCGACGCTGGCTGCGATCAGCAGCGTCTTCGGCAGTTTCATGATCTTTTGGCTGCGCGTCAGCGGCTCATCGTTATCGTCTTCGAACGACATCGGGGCGGGCATGGGCGCCGGCATCGCGTGCGGCATCGGTCCAGGCGCCGCTCCGGACATTGATCCTGACATGGGGCCCGGCATCGATCCCGGCATCGGCGGCAGTGAAGGGGGCGGCGCCGGTGTCGGCGCGACGGATTGCGGCTCGGCCGGAGTCGCTTTCGCTGCTTTCTTGAACGGCCATTTCCATTTGCTCGGTGCGCCGTGCGGCTTCGGCACCTTCACTGGCGTATCGAGGTAAGCCGCCTTCGCCGCGTTACGAGCAGCGGCAATGGCAGCCGATTTGCCACCGGATTCCGCCGCCATGGGCCGGGACATGCCGAGCGCAGCCTCGGAGGCGGCGATGCGTGCCGCTGCCGAGCCGGGCTTCATACGCGGAGCGCCGCTGCCGGGTTCAAGTGGCGTATCGGGCGGCAGATTGGGATCGATCGGCTGGCGTTGTTGTCCGCGCGGCATGGTTCGAGCAGCCGGCTTGCGGACAGATTCGGGCGGCGGCAACGGCTCGACTTCGACCGGTGCGGATCGGGGCGCCAGCGGCTGAAGCTGCTGCCGGGCGTGCGGCTCCGGAGCGTGTGCCGGCGCAGGGATTGGATGCGTAGACGGCGGCGCGTCCTGAATCAGATCGAGCGGTGACTGCGCAAAAGCCGGTGCGGCATCGGGCGGTTCCGGGGCGGGGCGGCGCGGCGCGGTTGGCGCGGGCTCCGCCGGAGGCGCGCGCAGGCCACGCGGACCTCCGCTGCGCATTTCCTCAAGGTACACCAGCAGGTCGGCCAGCCCGCGTTCGATGGCTTCCAGATGGCCGAGCCGGGAATCGGACGCGTCGAGCTTTGCCGACAGCTTCGCAATCCGGTCCTCGAGCGCACCCAGCGCCAACTGATCGCCCTGAGTGAGTTGCATGCGGTCGAGCCGCTCGCTCAGTTGACGAATCGAGCCTTCCAATTCGGGTGGTACGGTGCGGCCGCTCTCCATCAACGCCGCGACCCTGGCTTCCAGCTTGCCGAGTGCTTCGGCGATGCTGTCGCTGGTTGCGTGTTCGAACTGAGCCCCGAGGCCGCGGACTTCGGCGGCGAGTTGCGCCAAGGCACCATCCGATGCCACGTTGGATACGATGCCACGCAGCGACACCACGGCCTGTTCGAGCTGTTTGAACGCCATCGGATCGCCATGGGCCGGCTGGCCGGCCGCGGCGATTTCGTCGATCTTGTGATAGAGGCCGCGTACCGC
Source organism: Alphaproteobacteria bacterium (assembly GCA_026400395.1). Taxonomy (GTDB): domain Bacteria; phylum Pseudomonadota; class Alphaproteobacteria; order Rhizobiales; family Xanthobacteraceae; genus Z2-YC6860. The sequence goes on from JAPLPD010000165.1 coordinate 15,148, forward strand.
CTCTTCGAAGCCGGCGAGGTTCTCAGCCGGCGTGAGGTTGTGCAGAGCGTTGCGAATCTCAACGAGTTCGCGTTCGAGCGATCCAAGCGCTGCGCCGTCGGCGCCGGCCTGGCGGGTGCGGTCGACGCGTTCGGCCAGCGCGTGCACTTCGCCTTCAAGCGCCTCGATGGCCCGGCGCGGCAGTGCTTCGGTCAGCGCGCGGCCGATTTCTGCGAGGTCGCCGCGTAAAGCGTTGAGGCCATTCTCATAGGGCTGATGCAGCGATGAAATCTGGGAATTGATGCTCTGCAACTGCTGCTGCAGCTCGCTCAGGTCCGGTCCGGCGCTCCAATTCGCGGTCGGCATTGCAACCGGCGCTGCTGGCGGCGGTGCGAAGGCCGGCGCGGGCGCCGCTGTGAAAGCTGGAGCGGGTGCCGCTGTGAAAGCTGGAGCGGGTGCCGCTGCGGCGGTCAGGCCGCCCTCGAGGGCGCGCTGACGGGCGGAAATCTGTGCGGCCCAGTTTGCGGGCCCGCGAGCCGGCACCGGCCGCGGTGGTTCGGGCGCATAAGCCCGTGGTGGCGGTGCGTATGCTGGCGCGGCCGTAGCAAACACTGGCGCGGCGGGCGGTGGGGCATATCGGACCTGCTGCGGGGGCTGCTGAGCAACCGCGCGGCCTTCGGCGATGACCTGGTCGAGGCGGCGGTCGAGACGCGCGAGGGCTTCGGCGACGTGATCGGAATGGTCTGCTGATGCTGCTGTTGCTGCGGGGCGCGGCGCGGCGTTCGCCTGCGCCATGCGTTCAAGCTGCCGCGTCAGGGCGTCGAGACGCTCGTTGACGGCGGCGATCTCCTCGCCAGCGAGGTCATCGTCGTCATCCGGCTCTCGGTATGATCTGCGCTTTTGTCGCACGCCTTCCTTCGAATCGCTGAAAGCCGGGAAAAACGCCGTAATTACAAACGGAAACCGGCGCGCTGATACGAAAGGCAGGCGACTGGCGCGGTTCTGTGCCGGTCGCTCACTTTGTGTTTATTACGGTAAACAACCCGTTAACCTGCTGGCCCGGCTGGCGGTTTGCGTTTAGCGCGCGTCGATTCCGGCTGTCAAGAATTTGGTCCTAAAAGATGACCGGTGGCCCGAAAATGGCGTCAAAACGCCGTTGTTCGGCTCCGAGCACCCTGCTGCTCAGAGCGTGATCGGCCAAAACGACCCTGAACACCGCGCCGAGTAAGCTGTTCGAATCAGCGAAGGCGCGCGCGAACAAGGTCGCTGCATCGCGGCAATCGCACGCTCCTTCATTTGACCCGGACCCCCGCCTACATTCGAGAGCCGCGAATCGCCGCCGGGGACCATCAGCCATGCCGACCTACAAGGCGCCTGTCGAAGACGTGCAGTTCCTGCTCAACGATGTGTTCCACATCGAGCGCTATGCCAACCTGCCGGGCTTCGCCGACTCCTCGCCGGACGTGGTCGATGCGATTCTCGGCGAGGCCGCCAAGTTGTCCGAGCATGTGCTGACGCCGCTCAACCGCATCGGCGACACGGAGGGCTGCAAGCGCTCAGCCGACGGCAGCGTCACCACGCCCACCGGATTCAAGGACGCCTTCAGGCAGATCGTCGAGGGCGGCTGGATCGGCATTTCCGCGCCGCCGGAGTTCGGCGGCCAGGGCCTGCCGATGGTGATGACGCAACTGGTCAACGAGTTTCTCTGTTCGGCGAACATGGCGTTCGCCATGTATCCCGGACTGACCCAGGGCGCGATCGCAGCCCTGATCGCGCACGGCACAGCCGAACAGCAGGCGGCATACTTGCCGAAGATGATCGCCGGCGAATGGACCGGCACGATGAATCTCACCGAGCCGCATTGCGGCACCGACCTGGGGCTGCTCCGCGCCAAGGCTGTGAAGCAGCCGGACGGCAGCTACAAGAGCACCGGCACCAAGATTTTCATTTCCGCCGGCGAGCACGATCTCGCGCCCAACATCATCCATCTGGTGCTGGCCCGCATCGAGGGCGCGCCCGAGGGCACGCGCGGCATCTCGCTGTTCGTCGCGCCGAAGTTCCTCCCCAACCCGGACGGCTCGCTCGGCGCGCGCAACGCCGTGTCGTGCGGTTCGCTCGAAGAGAAGATGGGCATCCACGGCAATTCCACCTGCGTGATGAACTACGACGGCGCCACCGGCTGGCTGCTCGGCGAGGCGAACCGCGGCCTCGCCGCCATGTTCGTGATGATGAACGAGGCGCGGCTCGGCGTCGCCGTGCAGGGGCTGGCGCAGTCCGAGGTCGCCTACCAGAACGCCGCCGCCTACGCCAAGGAGCGGCTGCAGGGCCGCGCGATGAGCGGCTCGAAATACACGGACAAGCCGGCCGATCCGATCCTGGTGCATCCAGACGTGCGCCGCACGCTGATGACGATCAAGTCGTTCAACGAGGCGGCGCGCGCGCTGGTGGTGTGGACGGCGCTGGCGTCCGACCTGCACCGCCGCGCCGCCGCCGACAAGACCCGCCAGGCGGCCGACGATCACATGGGGCTGCTGACGCCGGTGCTGAAGGGCGTCCTGACCGATCTGGGATTTGCCAACGCGGTGATGGCGCAGCAGATCTTCGGCGGCCACGGCTATATCGTCGAGCACGGCATGGAGCAGTTCGTGCGCGACGCGCGCATCGCCATGATCTACGAGGGCGCCAACGGCATCCAGGCGCTCGATCTGGTCGGCCGCAAGCTGCCGAAGGACGGCGGCCGCGCGCTGCAGGCGTTCCTCGCCGAGGTGACCGGCTTCATCAAGGAGCAGGGCGCCGACGCCGCGATGAAGCCGTACACCGAGCCGCTCGGCAAATCGCTCGGCCATCTGCAGCAGGCAACCATGTGGTTCGTGGCCAACGCGATGGCCAAGCCCGACAACGCCGGCGCGGGCTCCACCGACTACATGCACATGTTCGGGCTCGTGGCACTCGGCTACATGTGGGCGAAGATGGTTGCGGTGGCGCAAGCAAAGCTGAAGGCCGGCAACGGCGCCGCGGCCCGCATGAACGCAAAGCTGGTTACCGGCCGTTTCTTCATGGAGCGCATGCTGCCGGAGACGGCGGCGCAACTCGCACGCATTCAGGCCGGCGCCGGGAGCACAATGGAACTGCCCGACGAGATGTTTTGAGCGGGGCCGTTACTGGAGAAGCCCGATGACTGCTTTTGACCCCTCGCGTCATTTGCAGCCCAGTCGATTTCGCTGACGGCTCAACGCACAAAGCCCTATCAAAGCGGCCGATTGAGCCGCTACGATGGCTGCTCTTGAGCCAAAGGGGCGGGCATGAGGCGGCGGCAATTTCTGAGCCTTCTTGGCAGTGCTTCGGCATGGCCGATGGTTGCGCGGGCGCAGCCACTGGATCGAATGCGCCGGATCGGCCTTCTCATGACGTCGACCGAAAGCGATCCACTGAATCAAGCCCGTATTGCCATGTTTCTTGCCGGGCTCAAGGAACTGGGCTGGACAGAAAACCAGAATTTCAAACTTGAGCCGAGATACGCAGGAAGCAGTCTCGAAGACTTGCACATGCTGGCCGCCGACTTGGTGCGTGCCCGCGTTGATCTGATCGTGACCGGCGGTACTGAACCCATTCAAATCGCGAGCAAAGCGACCACAAGTATTCCCATCGTCATGACAACCATCGGCGACCCCGTCGCCGCAGGCGTTGTCGAAAGTCTGGCTCGGCCTGGCGGAAACGTCACTGGTCTCAGCCTGCAGGCGACCGAGTTGAGCGCCAAACGACTGGAACAGCTCAAGGAAGTATTGCCCGCGGTGACGCGCGTTGCAGTTTTGTGGAATCCCAACAACGCGAGCCTGGTTCTGAAGCTCAAGGAAATCGAAGCGGCCGCCAAATCACTAAAGATTGAAGTCCGTTCGCTGCCGATACGAGAAGCAGACGACGTGGAAAAAATGCTGCAGCCCGCTGCGTTGGACCGTGCGGAAACGATCATGACCACAGAGGATACAATTCAGGTCGTACATCGAGTTCGTATTGTTGGCCTCGCCAGACAGCAGGGAATTCCGGTGGCCTCAGAGTTCAGCATCATGGCCCGTGCAGGCTCGCTCATGAGTTACGGCCCATCTCTGCTGGATCAGTGGAGGCGTGCTATGTACTATGCCGACAAGATTTTGAAGGGCGCCAAACCCGCCGATCTTCCGGTGCAACAGCCCACGCGCTTCGAGTTCCTTATCAATCTGAAGAGTGCGAGGGCGCTCGGTATCGCTGTTCCGCCGATGATGTTGGCCCGTGCCGACGAGGTGATCGAATAGCGATCCCTTTTTGTGGCGGTGAGCCGGGAAACGGCCGCTCGTTTGCGGTGGGCCATTGCGCTCATTCAGACGCGGATGGCGATTGGAGTACATTCCAGCCGCGCCAGAAAGCAGGTTCGCTTCCGCCGCCGTCACACGGCCGCGCCAAACCCCAGCGCTGGGGCCGCCGTCCGCGATGATCGATGCCGCACTCCTGCTCGATCCTGCGGGCATCGGCGAGAGTCAGGCCGTAATTTTCCATGGCGTGTTTGCGCGCGGCCTGCAGGCCATGCTGCGCGATCGCCGCGCGCACCTGTTCGCATTGACCGCTTGTTGGCGAAGTTTGCGCGAGACAGTCTGCCGACAGCAGTGCGAGCACCGCAATGATGGGAAGTCCGCGCATTTCTTTAAGCCGCATACAATCCTCATGACTGGTGATGGGATGAGCCGCCAACCGTTCGGGTGCCGTGCCGGGGAACCGACCGGTGCGGGCGGTTCGAGACTACTACAGACCAGGAAAGCTGTGTGGCGGAGGTTGGTCCGCGGCGCGCACCCGCTTCCGACACACGCATGAACGCCAGACCGGTCGCCTGCTGCTTGTTCATGCAGCGGATGCCGCCGGAGACGGCAACGCCGCTGACCGGCATCCAGGCCGGCTGCGCGCATGAGGAATGGCCCGGCGAGATGTGTTGATGGGGAAAGTGCAACGAATGCCTTCCAGGCGACCAGTCTTGGCCGATACGGTCTCGTTTCGTAAGCTGGCGTGTTGAGGGTTCATCCAAGGGGGATACATTATGGCCAGTGATATCGATCGCAATCGTCTGCTCATTCCGGGGCTCGCCACGTTCTATTCGTCTGTCGAGCCCTACACCTATCCATTTATGCGGTTCGTCGTCGGCGCTCTGCTGATCCCTCACGGCATCGAAAAGCTCGAGCGCGGCGTATCGGTGTTTGCCGCCAACAATCCGGCGAAACTAGGGTTCTATCCGCCGACCGTCTGGGGCTGGGTGGTGGTCGCGATTGAAGTGATCGGCGGAACTTGCATCGCGCTGGGGCTGTTCACCCGGTTCTTTGCCGCGGCAGCCGCGATCGAGCTCGCCATCGTTGCATTTGGTGTTCATTCAGCCACATGGTCATGGACCACGCGCGGAATGGAATACCCGTTGATGTGGGGCTGCATGATGCTCATTGTCGCGCTTCGTGGCGGCGGTGAGTACTCCATCGACCGCAAATATCTCGGCCGGGAACTCTGATCGCGCTCCGCCCGGGGCGCGCTGATTTTCGGGCTTTGCGCCGCCTTCGCCAGCAGGCGCCTCTTAGCGCCAGCCCTGCGGCGCCCGACGCGGCGGCGGCGTGCTGCCGGTCTGCGAGCCCCAGCCGCTCTGGAAGAAAAAGAAGCCGTCGTTGCGCCGGTAGCCGTCGTCGTCGTTAGCCACGCGGACTTCGGTCGGCGCGCGCGTGATGAAGCCGCCCTGTGGCTGATTGCTCAGCACCGCGACGAACTCCGTGCGATAGTTGGTTTCGGCGCTCAGCGGCTCGTCGGAGATAACGATGGATGACCGCGGCAATGCGGTCGGCCCGATGCGGTCGAGCACCTCCTTCGGGATGGTGATGCGATCGAGCGCGCTCTTGGCGTCGTCGGACTCGTCGATCGTCACGGCGCTCCAGCGCAGCCCCGCGTCGGTCTTCGCCATCGCGGTGAACACATGCGTGCCAATCCGCTTGTTCGGCTCGCGGATGGTGACCGGAACCTGAATGGTCGTGTCCCACACCACGCCGCCGCCGTCCGGCGCGGGCTTGTGCGTGTTGCGCCGGACGTAGAGCTTCTGCGTCGCGCGGCTGATGTAGATCGACACCGGCTCGGCCGCGAGCTTGGCATCGAGCGCGGCCTGCGCGGTGCTGGCCTTGGCCGCCTTGGCCGCCTCGGCGGCCTTGGCGGCATCCTTGGCGCCTGCGATGGCGTCGAGCTTTGGCTTGGCGTCGGCCTTGGCTGCGTCGAGCTTCGCCACGGCGTCCGTGGCCTTGGCGGCGGCCTTTTGCTTGCGCTCTTCGGCCTTCGCCTTGGCGTCGTCGGTCTTGGCGTTCGCGACACTCTTCTCGGCGGCCGCCAGCTCGGCGTCGGCGCTTTTCTTGAGCGCCTCGAGCTTGCGCAGCGAGACGGTGATCGCCTGCGTGTCGCGCGTCACCTTCGCGGCGGCCTTCTTCGCGGTGTCGGCGGCCTTCGCGGCCTCCGTAGCTTCTCCGGCGAGCTTCTGCGCCCGCGCAGGCGCGGCGGCAATGGCCTCCGCGTTCGGCACCAGCAGCGACGGATGCGAGAACTCGACCGGCGCCGCATCGTTCGGCGAGATGATCACCCGCATGCCTATCTTCGGCTTGTCGAAGATCTTGCCTGCGAAGCTGAACGGCATCCGCACGCAGCCGTGTGAGGCCGCATAGCCGGGCAGCGGCCCGCCGTGCAGCGCGATGCCGTTCCAGGTGATGCGCTGCATATGCGGCATCCAGGCATCGTCATACATGTTCGAGCGGTGGTCGATTTCCTTGTCGACGACGGCGAAGATGCCGGCGGGCGTCTCGCGCCCCGAGGTGCCGGTCGATACCGGCGCGCGCACGATCCAGCCGTCGGCGTCGTAGAACGTGACGTGCTGGGTCTTGATCGAGACGATCGCCATGACCGGCTCGCCAGTGGTGCGCTGCGCGAATTCTTCCTTGATCTGCGGAACGCGCGCTTCTTTCGCCGGCGCAGCGAGGGGCACCGTGGCCAGTGCGGCTATCGCCGCGAGCGTAACGATGCAGGGGCGCCGCCAACGCGGCGTCGCCACGGTGAGCTGCGCCGACGCCGATCGATTTGCAACGCAGCCAACGGGGCGTGCCGCGGTCACGCGCCCGACAGGCGGGTCCGCCATGCCAAATTCAACCGCAAGCGGCCCTTTTTCCCGACAACAGCTGTTGTACATGACCTGCGTCAAGGAATACGCCGCGAGGCCATTCGACACCATATCACTTCCGGGAGAGCAGTGCCACTATTCGCGGTGTCAACGCACAATGAGAATGTCCCCTCGTTCCGCACAATGAGAATGTCCCCTTTTGGATGGGGCTGAGCGTTTGTGGGTAACGAGGGGGGTCGCGCGCCTTCACAGCGGTAGCGTCGCCCCTCGTTATCCACATCCG
>JAPLPD010000148.1 GCA_026400395.1 Alphaproteobacteria bacterium
CGCTCTGATGAAGCTCATCGGCAAACTCCTCAAGACGTTTGCGCCCGAGCAGTGCGCAAACTACTTTCGACATGCCGGATACCGGTGATGACCCAAATCAAATGGAAAACGCTCTAGCACACTATCGAGGACGCCTTCGACGGCCTTGCCCCGTCATTCCGAGGCATCCGCGGAAGCCCGAAAGCGACTTACAATTCCTTGAAACGGTAACCGACGCCGTACAGCGTTTCGATCATGTCGAAATCGTCATCGACGGATTGGAACTTCTTGCGTAGCCGCTTGATGTGGCTGTCGATGGTGCGGTCATCGACATAGACCTGATCGTCGTAGGCGGCGTCCATCAGCGCGTTACGGCTTTTCACTACGCCCGAACGGGCGGCCAGCGCCTGCAGAATCAGGAATTCGGTGACGGTCAGGGTAACCGGCTCGCCCTTCCAGGTGCAGGTGTGCCGTTCAGGGTCCATGCGAAGCTGACCGCGCTCAAGGGTCGTGAGGTCGGTCTCCTTCGGCGCGGCGGTCGGGTCCTTCGGGACTGCGCGGCGCAGCACCGACTTCACGCGCTCGACCAGAAGTCGCTGCGAGAACGGTTTGCGAATGAAATCGTCGGCGCCCATTTTGAGGCCGAACAGCTCGTCGATCTCCTCGTCCTTCGAGGTCAGGAAGATCACCGGCATGTCGGTCTTCTGGCGCAGCCGCCGCAGCAGTTCCATGCCGTCCATGCGCGGCATCTTGATATCGAGAATCGCGAGGTCCGGCGGTGAGGTCTTGAACCCTTCGAGGGCGGACGCGCCGTCGGTGTAGGTCATAATCCGATAGCCTTCAGCCTCGAGTGCGATCGACACCGATGTCAGAATATTCCGGTCGTCGTCGACGAGCGCGATGGTCGGCATGGGCCTTGGTTCCCCTTCGGTTCAAATCCCGCATGGTTTGAAGCCCGGAAAGCTGGTCCGAAATGTGGCAAGCGTCCGACAAATACGTAATTCGTCAATCCGTTGGCACTGTCCTGGGACAATATTCCGTGCGCGGCCGAGGTCTTGTCAGCCTCGGGGGGTGGCTACACTTGTGAACTGACCGCGATCCGGGTGGAGTGGGCCGCGACCGAAGATGGAGGGGATATATGCAACCCACAGCCGATTTCGACCCCAAGACCGCCGCCAAAACGCTGATGCGCGAAGGACGGTCGGGAGCCCTGGGTACGCTTATGGCTGGATCGGGCGATCCCTATTGTTCGCTGGTCAACGTCGCGGCGGCGGCCGACGGCGCGCCGCTGCTGCTGATCTCGCGACTCGCCCTGCACACTAAGAACATCCTGGCCGACGCGCGGGTGACGCTGATGCTCGACGAGCGCAAGGAGGGCGATCCGCTGCAAGGCGCCCGCGTCATGCTGATGGGCGTCGCGGCCAAGACCGACAGTCCGGAGGCGCGGCGGCGTTATCTCGCCTACCAGCCGGAGGCGGCCATGTTCGTGGATTTTCCCGACTTCGCCTTCTACGAGATCAAGCTCAAGGGCGCCCACCTGGTCGCCGGCTTCGGCCGCATCGTCGATCTCAAGCCGAACGACCTATTGGTCGATGTCGCAGGCGCCGAGGCGCTGGCCGCCGCCGAGCCCGAGGTGATCGAGCACATGAATGCCGATCACGCCGAAACCTGCCGGCTGTTCGCGACCAAGCTGCGCGGTGCCCCCGATGGTGAATGGCAATGCGTCGGCTGCGATCCCGAGGGGCTCGATCTGCAAAGCGGACGCATGGGATTGCGCGTGCCGTTCCCGCAGCGGGTGACGCAGCCGGGTGTGCTGCGCGCGGTACTCAAGCCCGCCTGCTGCGGGTACGGAGCCGCCACCGCCGAGCCGATGACGCTGGTGGATGGCCGGCCGCTGGACTGCGGGGCGCTGGACGCTGCCATCGCCTCCTGGGCGCGATGAACGGCGGCGCGGCAGTCGCGCACCAGCGGATCGGCCTTGCTGAGCTGGGCCAGCCGGAACTTGGCCTTCGTCGCCTGAAACTTGTTCTCGATCACGGACGGCACGCCTTCGCGCTGAGCCAGTTCGAAGCACTCCTGAGGAATTGAGACCGGAAACTTCGGCATCTCCGCCGCAACTGGGGTGGTTACAAGAAACGCAATCGCGGCCGCAGTCAGTCTCATTTCATCTCCTGGGAAACGGTGGCGGAACGGCAACTCGCAAACGTGCGATGTCGTCGAATCGGCGGAGGGTTGTTGAGATTGCCCCTCCTTTGGCGGTCAACTGTGGCGTCTTCGGGGCGGCCCGGATTGCAAGTCTCGGTGGCTCTGAGCACTCACTTTGGCACCCTTCCGGCATGACCGTCATGAAAACGCAGGTTTTTTCAGTCGATTCCGCAGGCGCTTTCATGGGAGCCCCGCGGCGGCGCATGGCTCGTGCCCCCTGGTGCCGGGGCGCCGGACGACTGGCCCGCAGGCGCCGTTGCGCTTCGATGCTGGCTGGCTGCCCACCACTGCCCACGGATGGACGCATACGGCGTCGGTGCTGCACAATTGGCGCGAGACAAACTGGCGGGACAAACTTTCCGCCACAAAAATATTCAGGGAGGTCACCATGCGCCGTTTGCTGACGACGGGCGTTCTTCTGGCACTCGCAATCTCATCAGCTGTGGCCCAGGCCAAGAAGGAACCGGTCGCGCTGCGCGACATGGGTTCGTTTCATGTCGGCGGCCGCCTCATCGAGATTACCGGCCAGCCGTTGAAGGAGGTTGTGTTCACGCCGGGCGGCGTGCCGGCCAAGGTCGATCCGAACGGCAAGTATCAGGTCGAGCAGATGTACGTTCAGTACTTCCTGCCGCAGAACAAGAAGGGAAAGCTGCCGCTGCTGCTGTGGCACGGCGGCGGCCTGTCCGGCGTCACCTACGAGACCAAGCCCGACGGCGGCGACGGCTGGATGCACTATTTCATCCGCAAGGGCTGGGACACCTATGTGTCCGACGCGATGGAGCGCGGCCGCTCCGGCTGGAGCAGCACATTCAAGGGCTATGCGATGGCGCTGCCGTTCGGCGATCCGTGGGAGCGCTTCCGCATGGGGCCAATCGGTTCGTGGAACGACGATCCGGCCAAGCGCGTGTCGTATCCGGGAATGCAGTTTCCCGCCGAGGCGTATCCGCAATTCATGAAGCAGGGCGTGCCGCGCTGGGTCACGACCGACGACGAGATCGTGAAGGCGTATATCGAGTACATCGACAAGGTGTGCCCGTGCGTGGTGCTGGTGCACAGCCAGTCCGGCACGTTCGGCTACAAGGCGCTGGAGGCGCGGCCGGACAAGATCAAGGCGCTGGTCGCGGTCGAGCCGACGCTGGCCGGCGACAAGAACAAGATCGCCTCGGTGAAGGGCACGCCGATCCTGGTGGTGATCGGCGACAACGCCAAGGATCATCCGCGCTGGAAGAACATACGGCAGAACAGCGTCGCCTACGCGGAGGCGTTCAAGGCTGCCGGCGGTAGTCTCGATCTGGTCGATCTGCCCGACGCCGGCATCAAGGGCAATTCGCACATGATGATGATGGACAAGAACAGCGATCAGATCGCGGAACTGATCCAGAACTGGCTGGTGAAAAAGGGACTGGCCGATTAGGGCCGGCTGGTCCGGCCTTGTTGCACTGCAACGCGGGGCGCGGATTTATGGTTACCGCACGCAGATGCGCGGCGTTTCCGGGTTGATCCATATCAATACGAAAACGGCGTACATCCATGCGCCGGATTGGCCTTGGCAGCACGACCGATCGCGACTAAAAGTCCCGCCCATTCGGGCTGAGGGGTATAACCGTCCTTAGGGTCGCCCCAAGCGGCCAATCAGGGAGTTCCGGCTGACATCAGCGGCCGGATGCGAGGAGGAGTTTTCGTGAAAGAAACCGGTCTGCGCAACGCCGCTTGCGGCGCTGACACGTTCGGCCTCAAGGACCTTGCCGCGGTTCATTGGAATCTGACCGAGGCGCCGCTCTATGAGCACGCGCTTCGCAACGGCGAGGCTTCGGTCGTCGCCGGTGGCGCGCTCTGCGCCGAGACCGGCCATCACACCGGCCGCTCGCCGAAGGACAAGCATACGGTGGTCGATGCGCTGACCGAGAACACGGTTTGGTGGGACGGCAACCGCAAGCAGACCCAGACGCAGTTCGAGGCGATGTACCAGGACTTCCTGGCACACGTGAAGGGCAAGACCCTGTTCGCGCAGGATCTATACGGCGGCGCCGACCCGAAGTACCGGATCAAGGCGCGCGTCTACACCGAATACGCCTGGCACTCGCTGTTCATCCGCCAGCTGCTGATCCGCCCGGACCGCGCAGAGCTCGCGGGCTATGTGCCGGACATGACCATCATCGATCTGCCGTCGTTCAAGCCGGACCATAAGCGTCACGGTGGCCGCGAGGGTTCCGACACCCAGGTGGCGATCGACTTCACCCGCAAGATCGTCCTGATCTGCGGCTCGTCCTACGCAGGCGAGATGAAGAAGTCGGTGTTCACCACGCTGAACTTCTACCTCCCGGCGCAGGGTGTTATGCCGATGCATTGCTCGGCCAATGTTTCCAAGGACGGCAAGGAAAGCGCGCTGTTTTTCGGTCTCTCCGGCACCGGCAAGACCACGCTTTCGGCGGACCCGAACCGCATCCTGATCGGCGACGACGAGACCGGCTGGTCGCCGAACGGTATCTTCAACTTCGAAGGCGGCTGCTACGCCAAGACCATCAAGTTCTCCAAAGAAGCGGAGCCGATGATCTGGGACGCCACCAATCGCTTCGGCGCCGTGCTGGAGAACGTGGTGTTCGATCCGGAGACCCGCGTTCCGGATTACGACTCCGACAAGCTGACCGAGAACACGCGCTCGGCTTATCCGCTCGACTTCATCCCGAACGCGTCGCGCTCGGGCATGGCGAGTCATCCGAAGAACATCATCTTCCTCGCCGCCGACGCTTACGGCGTGATGCCGCCGATCGCGAAGCTGACGCCCGCGCAGGCGATGTATCACTTTCTCTCGGGCTATACCGCGAAGGTCGCGGGCACCGAGAAGGGTCTGGTCGGCGTTGAGCCCGAGTTTTCGACCTGCTTCGGCGCGCCGTTCCTGCCGCGCCCGCCGGCCGAGTACGGCAACCTGCTCCGGGACTACATCGCCAAGCATAACGTCGATGTCTGGCTGGTGAACTCCGGCTGGACCGGCGGCATCTACGGCGTTGGCCACCGCATGCCGATCAAGGTGACCCGCGCGCTTGTCACCGGCGCACTCGACGGCTCGCTAAAGAACGTGCAGTTCCGCACCGACAAGTACTTCGGCTTCTCGGTGCCGTCGGAGGTGCCGGGGATCGACACCAAGCTGCTCAATCCGGATCAGACCTGGGCCGACAAGAAGGCGTTCGATGAGACCGCTCGCAAGCTGGTCGGCATGTTCCAGAAGAACTTTGCCAAGTACGAGCAGACGGTGGACGTCGAGGTTCGCGCCGCCGCTCCCGAGGTTCGCCTCGCCGCGGAGTGATGTCGGCTCACTGAGAACGGAAATCGAAAGGGCGGCCCTGGGCCGCCCTTTTTGTTTCAGGTGCGATCAAAGGCGGTCACGGTCGCCGGTCGGGAAATTCGGCGACGATCGCCGCCAGGTTGACGACGCGATCCCGCACCGCGCGCCAGTAGGCGAGGCGCGGAGCCGCGGCAATCGTCGGGTCGGTGCCGAACATCTCGCCAGCCTCTTGTCGGAAGCGCGCGATGTAAGGTTCGCCGAGTCGGCCGCGCAGAAGAACTTCCGCTCGCTGGGCCCATTCGTCAGCCGCCGCCGACGGCAAATCCTGCCGGGCGTCCCTGATCTGGCCGAGCAGTTCGCGGCCATCGGCGATCAGGTTCTGCAGCTGCTTGCGGACACCGGCGCGGTCGGCCTGCTGGCGTTCGATACTGATGGAGGTGTAGACCTTCGCGTAGAAGGCCGCCCCGACGGCGAGCGCGCCGAGCATTAGGGCCAGGGCACCAAGGCGAAGCCTGTAGACCGAGCGGCGCGCCGGCAGCAGCGCGATGGCAATGGCGATCACGCCGTTGACGATCGCCAGAATGGTCCCGGCCGAACCCAGATACTCTCGCCACATCGACGCGGACCCAACACGCACACGGAAAACACCGCCGTAAAACCTAGCACCGATCGGTGGTGGAATGAAGCGCGCGGCGGGAGTGGCGTCAGGAGGCACTCAAGTTTGTCATGGCTGGGTTTGTCCCGGCCATCCACGCCTTCCTTCACATCAAGCAAGACGTGGATGCCCGGCACAAGGCCGGGCATGACGCGTAGAGGTTGTCACAAACACATCCGCTCAGCCCCGGCCAGCAACTACGCCTTAGTTCGCCGCGGTCTCGCGGCCAAGCCGGTTGAGCTTCGCCTTCTGCTCGTCGCTCAACGAAGTGTAGAACGCGTCGAGCGCGGGGCGCACGGTGTTGGCGGCGCCGATCATCGCCTCCAGCCGCTGCTGCATCACGTCGAGCCGTCCGACCGGAGTCTGCGGCACGGCGTTCGGGCAGGCGGCGCTCAACGTCTCGACCGCCTTCTGCATCGCCTCGTCGAGCTTGTCGAGCGCTTCGCCCTGGGCGTCGGTCGGCCGCAACGTCTCTTCGATGCGATTGATCGCGAGGCCGGAGATGCCGGCCTTCTCACCGCTGCAGCTTGCCTCGACCTGCAAGGGCTTGGCGCCCTGCCGCTTCGGCTGAACGAGCTGCGCGCCGTTCTCGTTGAAGCGCGCCTTCTGCTCGTCGTTCAGCGAGTTGCTGAATGCGGTCAGCGCGGGCTTCACGGTCTGGATAGCGTCGCTGGTCGCCTGCAGCCGCAAGGTGATTGCCTGCAAGCGTCCGGTTGGCGTCATCGGCACCGCGTCGGGACAGGCGTCCTTGAACTTCGCCGCGGCGTCGTCGGACGCCTTGCGCAGATCGTCCAGCAGACCCTTCTGATCTTCGCTCGGCCGCACCGCCTCGGCGATCCGATCGAGCGGCCATGCGGTCACGCCGCTGGCCTGCTCGGTGCAGAAATCGCGCGTCGCCTGGGTGACGCGTCCCGGAACCGCGGGACGGGCCGGCGCCGATGCCGTCGAGCCGGTGGTGCCAACGCGCCCCTCCGGGCTGGCATAGGGTCCCTCGGCGGCGTATTCCACGTAGGGCGCGCCGTCGGGGAAGAATACGCCGTCGAACATGTCGTCATAGGCGTAGGCCCAATAGCTCGGGTCATATGCGTCCGGCCAGAACGTGTAATAGAACACGTCGTTGTAGGCGTAGGGGTAATAGACCGGGCCGCGCCACGGGACGTAGGGCGCAAGCAGGCCGAGTCCCCATGCGGTGCGCGCCGCAAGCCGCGCCGCCCGGCGTCCGGCGAACTGTCCGCGGTTGCCGTTCAAATTGCTGGCGCGCGCCACCGCGAAGCGTCCCTGTGTGATTTGCTGGGCGGTGACGGCGCGGGTTCGCTGCGCGCGCGGCTGCTGGTTCTGCAACGCGGCGGCGGCGGCTGGCTGGTTCGGCTGCTGCTGACGGGCGTTCTGCCGCTCGTCGCGTTGCAGCGTGCGAAGCTCGCGCCGTTCGGACCGGCTCAGCCGGCCCCGCGACTGGAGCTGCTGCAGGCGGTTCGCGGACTGGCCCGCCTGCGGCTGCGCAACGTTCTGACGAGCATTATGCTGCTCGCGGCTTTGCAGCGTGCGCATTTCGCGTCGCTCGGAGCGGCTCAGACGGTTGCGCGACTGCAACTGCTGAAGGCGCGGACTTTTGACGGCGGCGGTGCCGGACGCCGCGCGCGACGGCGCGGACTGCTGGCGCTGCTGAATGGCCTGCTGACGGCGTTCGACGCGGGTCGCGGCGCGCGAAGCGGGCGCCGAGCGCGCGGACGGCGTGGCGATCCGCGGAGACTGTCGGGACGGCGCTGCCATGCGGGGCACTTGGCGCGCCGGAGCAGCCATGCGCGGTGCCGGGCGGGACGGCGCGGGCCGTGCCATCGAAGGAGCGGGACGGGCCATTGGCGCCGGACGCGCCATCGGCGCCGGGCGGGCGACGGCGGCCGGACGTGGCGGCGGAGCGGGACGGGCGGCCGGGGCGGCGGCGGGTGCGCCTTTCCCAGCGGGCTTTCGTCCGGGCGCCTGGGCCGATGCATCGAGGATAGGCGCGGTCATCGAGAGGGCCATGACGCCGGCAATCAAAGTCGTGAAGCGAAACATTTTTGTAAACTCCGCACGAAGCCGCCAAAGCAATGCGTCGATCGTGGATTGGTTCCTTTATGCATCGTATCATGGTGCTGATTTACGGTGAATTTGCGTGCGAGTCGTTCACCCGGCGTTCATCGGCGAAGCCTGCCGCGGCAAGACAGAGATACGTTTGAAGGATTTTGTTTGATGCAGGTTCTGGTCGTCGGTGCTGGTGTCGTTGGCCTTGCGGTCGCGCGTGCTGCAGCGCGGAAAGGCCATGAGGTGATCGTCGCCGAGGCGACCAAAGGCATTGGCAACGGTATCTCGTCGCGTAACAGCGAAGTCATCCACGGCGGCATGTACTATCCGACCGGATCGCTGCGGGCCTATCACTGCCCGCGCGGCCGGCGGTTGATGGTCGAGTTCTGTGTCTTGCATGGGGTGCCGCATCGCCAATGCGGCAAGCTGATCGTCGCCACCGAGGACGGCGAGGTCGCCAAGATGGAGGCGATCCGCAAGCAGGGCGAGGCCAACGGCGTCGAAGGGCTGACTTTGCTCGACGGCCCGGCGGCGCGGGCAATGGAGCCGGCGCTTAACTGCATCGCCGCGCTGCATTCTCCGGAGACCGGCATCGTCGACAGCCACGCGTTCATGCGCGCGCTGCAGGGCGATTTGGAGGATCTCGGTGGCGTGATTGCTTTCAATACCAAGGTCGAGCGGCTGACCCACACCCAGGCCGGCTGGCTGGTGCGGTTTTCCGGCGGCGAGAGCGGCGAGCTTGCGGTCGATGCGGTGGTGAACTCGGCGGGGCTTGGCGCCCAGGCGTTGGCGCGGAGCACGGAGGATTATCCGCAGTCGCGCCTGCCGCGTCTGGTGCTGGCGCGCGGCAACTACTTCGCTTACGCGGGGCGGCCGGTGTTTTCACGGCTGATCTATCCGGCGCCGCGCATTGATGGCGGGCTCGGCACCCACGTCACGCTGGATCTCGCCGGGCGCATGCGCTTCGGTCCCGACGTCGAATGGATCGACGAGGAGAACTACAACGTCAATCCGGCGCGCGCGCAATCGTTCTACGCCAGCATCCGTCGCTATTGGCCGGCGCTGCCCGATGATTCACTGCAGCCGGATTACGCGGGGATCCGGCCGAAGCTGACCGGGCCGGGCGAACCCGCCGCTGATTTCATGGTCGAAGGCCGCGCGCAGCACGGGCTGCCCGGTCTGACGCATCTGTTCGGAATCGAATCGCCGGGGCTGACCTCGTCGCTATCGCTGGCGGACGAGGTGGTGGCGGGATTGCTGGACTAGCCCTTGGTTTTACCGTGAAGCCTGCGCGCGGCGGCGGGGCGCAGGCCGGGTGACTTCTTCGGCGACCGGCTCGATTTTCTCGCTCGGTGGTGCCGGCTCGATCTTCACCTCGGACAGACGCCGCGCCCACTCGCCCGACGATGTGCTGATCGGCGTGAACTCGGCAGTGCGGTTCTTGCCATTGTAGGTGGAGAGGCCGGCATCGGTGGCGACGATATCGCCCGGCCGCAATGTCGGATCGCCGATGCTCTCCACCCGCGCCAGGCCGAGGCCGTCCTTGCCGTTGCACGAACACTCGCTCGAAACTTTATCCCGGTAGGCGAAGGCGTTGTCGAGATCGGCGTAGCGCGTGCCGTTCTGGGCGACTGCGTGGTCGATCTTGCCGCCGGAGAACACCATCGTCTTCGCCGCGGGACAGAACGATTTGCACAAATCGGCCGGCGTCGCGCCGGCGAGGCGCTGCATCGGGAAATAGCGTCCGTCGCAGGTGCGCACGCAGTACATGGTGCCGTGGCCGAACCCGCCGGCTTCACCAGCGGGACGCCGGGTTTCGCCGCCCAAAAGGCCGCCGAATGGATCGGCGTAGGCGCTGCTTTGGTGCGGTTCGGGCGCCCGGCGCTGCTGGAAGCCGCCGAACAGCGCCTGGAACAGGCCCTGTGCCGACGCCGGTTGCGGGGCGCCGAGGACGCCAAGACTCAAGGCGGCGAGGGTGATCGCGGCGAGACGGCGGATCGATCGGCGATTGGCCACTGCAGTCTCCCTGGGCCCGGAACGATTGCTCGCGCCGCCACTGACAACGCAGCACCGCAAAAACGGTTGCAGGTCCGCGTCCAGTGGCAGCCTAGCGGCCAGGAGTAAATGCAATGTGAGCGGCGGGGAGGCGTTTTTCGGATGGAATCGCAAATACTTGGGCGTTTGCCTCAGAAATAGCGCCACCAGACGTAGATGTGGGCGACGGCGATCGAAACCAGCATCATCGGGAAGGCGTAAAGCGTGTAGGTGACGAATCGGAACGGCACGCCGCTGCGTTCCGCCAGCCCGGCCACGGTCAGGTTGGCCGAGGCGCCGATCAGGGTGCCGTTGCCGCCGAGGCAGGCGCCGAGCGACAGGCACCACCACAGCGGCAGGATCGCATCGGGCCCGCCATAGGCCGGGGCCATACTCTTTATCAGCGGAATCATGGTGGCGACGAACGGGATGTTGTCGACGATGGCGGACAGCACCGCCGATGCCCACAGGATGGCGTAGCCGGCGTGCGCGATGTTGCCGCCGGTCGCCGCGACCAGCTTGTCGGCGAGCAGCTTGAGCAGTCCGCCGGTCTCGACGCCGTGCACCACGATGAACAGGCCGATGAAGAAGAAGATGGTGATCCACTCCACGTCGCCGAAGGTCTTGTGGATGTTGTCGGATGCCTTCTCGTTGTGGTGTGTCCAGTTGTCGAGCAGCATCAGGACGGCGGCGCCGGCCATGGCGATGGTGGCCGGCTCCAGGTGCAGCGGGCGCGCCAGCACGAAAGCGACCATCACGATGGTCAGCACGGCGAGCGATTGCTTCAGCAGCAGCGGATCGGCAATGGCCTGCTCCGGCCGCATCGCCATCACCCGTGCCTCGCGCTCCGGCGTTGCTTTGAGGTCCTTGCCCCAGAGCAGATGGATCATGATGGTTTGCACCGCCAGGACGACGACGACGACGGGCGTGAGGTGGATCGCGAAGGCGTTGAAGTCGAGGCCGACCTGCGAGCCTATCAGGATGTTGGGCGGGTCGCCGATCAGTGTCGCGGTGCCGCCGATGTTGGAGGCGAAGATTTCCGCGAACAAATAGGGATAGGGCGGCACCTCGAGCTCTTTGACGATGGCGAGCGTCACCGGCACCATGAGCAGCACGGTGGTGACGTTGTCGAGCAGGGCCGACAGCACCGCGGTGGTGAGCTGCAGCAGAAGCAGGATGCCGGCCGGATGAGCCTTGGCGGCCTTGGCGGCCCACACCGCCACATACTGGAACATCCCCGAGCGGCGCGAGATCGATACCAGGATCATCATGCCGGTGAGCAGGCCGATGGTGTTCCAGTCGACACCCTTGAGCGCCTCTTCCTGGCTCATCACGCCGACGATGACCATCGCCGCCGCGCCGAGCAGCGCGATGATGGCGCGGTTGACCTGCTCCGAAATGATGATCGCGTAGGTGACCGCCAGCAGGATGGTGGAGACCCACATCGCATCGAGCCCGAAGTAGATGTGTGATGCGTGTCCGCCCATTCCCGTCCCCGCGCGATGCCCCGCTGGAAGCTCAAGCAGCGGCGGTGGGAAGTCAATGCGACTCGCGAGCGCCGGCTGCGCTATGATGCGGGCGAACCAGCACCGGAAAGGGAGATCGACTTGACCAGCCGTTTTGTGAATCCGAACACCATGGGACCGTCGCGCGGCTACACCCACATCGTGGAGACGAGCGGACCGGGGCGCACCGTTTATCTGTCGGGACAGCTTGGCATGACACCGGACGGCAAGTTCGCCGGCGCGCCGGGCGACTTCCGGGCGCAGGTGGTCCAGGCGTTCGAAAACGTCAGAATCGGCCTGGCCTCGGTCGGCGGACGGATGGAGCACATCGTCAAGATCACCAACTTCTTTATCGACATGGCAAACCTTCCGGTGTTCTTCGAGGTGCGCGACACCTACGTGAACACCAAGGCGCCGCCGGCCAGCACCGCGGTCGAGATCAGCAAGCTTGCACGGGATGGCGCACTGTTCGAAATAGAAGCGGTCGCCGTGATCCCCGGCGCGGCGCGGCCGAAGGCGGCCGGCGCCAAACGGAGCGCGGCGAAACGCGGGGCGGCGAAAAAGCCGGCGCGCAAAAAGCGTTGATCGTCTCCCGCGCAAGGCCGACGACGCCTCCACGCGAATCATTCACAATCGGCGGATGCCTAGTTTCGTCTATGTCCTCGGCTGCCGCACGCCGGACCGCACGCTCACCTACGTCGGCTGGACCACCGACGTCGAGCGGCGTCTGCTCCAGCACAATTCCGGCACCGGCGCGCGGACCACGCGCGGCCGCGCCTGGGTGTTGCTGCACTTTGAGCGGCTGCGCACCCGCCGTCAGGCCATGAGCCGCGAGTGGTACCTTAAGCGCGACCGCAAATTCCGTAAGCAGCTCGCGCAAAAACTTTGATCCGATCTCCCTATTGTGCGCGGCGCGCCTCGCCGTCACGCTCCTGATGCCGCGCGGCCGCGCGCGTATTCAGGGGAGACACATCATGGAACTGCACCGTTCGCTGTCCTTTTCTTCGCTCGCCGATCTGCTGTCACGCCGCCGCATGCTGCTGGGCGCTGGCGTTCTCGCAGCGTCGGCGGGCGGCGCGCCGCTCGCGCATGCGCAGACCACCCCGTCGCATTTGAAGTTCGCCAATCCGGATGGGATCGCCAAGCCTGCCGGTTACACCCACGTCGTGGAGATGACCGGTCCGGGCCGCACCATCTACATCGCCGGTCAGCTCGGCTACGATTCGGCCGGTAAGCGCGCCGGCGAAATCGGCGATTTCACCGCGCAGGCGACCCAGTGTTTCGAAAACCTGAAGATCGCGCTGGCCTCGGTCGGCGCGGGCTTCGAGCACGTGGTCAATTTGAACAACTACCTGACCAATATCTCGCACCTGCCGCAGTTCCGCGATGTGCGCAACAAGTACATCACCGGCGCGCCGCCGGCGAGCACGACCATCGAGATTTCAAAGCTCGCGCGGCCCGAGGCGCTGCTCGAGGTCGAGGCCATCGCGGTGGTGGCAGTGCGTTGAAGTGCCGGTCACGCTCCCCCGGCCGGAGCGGAGCGTGACCTATTTCTTTTTCGGCGCCTTGATCTCATCGTACTTGGCGAGGGCGCGGCGCAGCGAGCCGTTGAACAACCACATCGCGTCCATGATCTCGCGATAGGTGGCCGATGTCCTTGCGCGGTCCTTTTTACCGAAGGTGAACATGCTGTTGTTGCGCAGATATCCCATGATCCGCCGGTCGGAAACGCGATAGTTGAGGAGATCGCCCGATTTGATGGCGGCGCGCGTCGGTGTCGGCACGATCTGGATGAGCTCGAACAGCCTGATCTGATCGATCGGTTCGGGCAGCGCCTTCACGATCGCCGGGAGCTGCGGAAACAGATCGGCGTGGGCATTCATGATGCCATTCCGAACCGCGGTCCAGTGATTGTACCGCTGACTGTGCTTGCCGACGCGCGCCTGCTCTTTTTCGTCGCGGGCGATCAGCGCCGAGTCAACGGCGGCGACCTTTTCCTTGAGCGCCGCCCATTTCTTCTGGCCGATCCGGTCCTCGGACGGGCCGGTCTGATAACTTCCCTTGTAGGCGCTCGACCGTGCGTTCTCGAGATTTTGCACGCCGCCGGTTTCAGCGAAGAAGATGCCGAGACTGATGCGGCCGGCGATCTCGGCGTGGGCCGCGTCGAGACCTTTGGCGCGGCCGATGGCGGCGCCAAGCGCAACCACATCGTCGAACGGGGTTTTCGAGTCCTGCGCACCGGAGGGGGGCGACTGCATCGCCTTGAAGAGATTCGAATACTCTTCGAGCAGCGGCTAGTTGTCGGCGTCGAAATACGCCGGGGGAAATCCGAACTTGCTCTGGCGGCCGATCTTTGACGGCAGCAGGTCGGTGAGGTCCTTGTAGGCGCTGATCATCGCGTTGCGCCCCGTATACAATGCCTGTCCCGGCTTATCTTCCGGCAGTTCCTTGGCCGCGATCTGTGCCCGACGTTCGGCCAGGATGGCTTTGAAGTCGCTGAGGGCCTGATTGTAGGTGTCGAGCGCTTCCGACTGCTCCTTCGTGAGCGGTTGAGCGGCCACGACCGATGTCAACACCGCGAGCAGCATGCCGCAGGCGAGCGCGGTGACCGATCGACGGTGGAATTGCCACGCGCTCAATGCGCCTCGTCCCAATTGTGGGCGGCGCGCGCATCGACCTGCAGCGGCACCGACAGCGATACGGCGGGCATCGGCGCCTCCTCCATGATCCGCTTGACGATCGGCAGGGTCTTGGCGACCTCGCCCTCGGGCACCTCGAAGATCAACTCGTCGTGCACCTGCAGCAGCATCTTGGCGTTGAGCTTCGCCTTGGTCAGCGCTGGTTCGATCTTCACCATGGCGCGGCGGATGATGTCGGCGGCGGAGCCTTGCAGCCGCGCGTTGATCGCCGCGCGCTCGTTGAAAGCGCGCAGCGACGGATTGCCCGCCGCGATATCGGGGTAATGGCACTTCCGCCCGAAGAGCGTCGCCACATAGCCGTTCTTCTTGGCGAATGCCTTGGTCTCTTCCATGTAGTCGCGGATGCCCGGAAACCGTTCGAAATATTTCTTGATGTAGGCGCCGGCCTCGTCGCGCGGGATCGCCAACTGGTTGGCCAGACCGAACGCCGAGATGCCGTAGATGATGCCGAAGTTGATCGCCTTGGCGCGGCGGCGGATTTCGCCCGGCATGTCCTTGACCGGCACGCCGAACATTTCCGACGCGGTCATGGCGTGGATATCGAGGCCGTCGCGGAACGCCTTGCGCAGCGCCGGCACGTCGGCGACCTCGGCCAGCAGCCGCAGCTCGATCTGCGAATAATCGGCGGAGACGAGCTGTGCGCCCGGCTCGGCGATGAAGGCGCGGCGGATTTTCCGGCCTTCCTCGGTTCGCACCGGAATGTTCTGCAGGTTCGGCTACGACGACGAAAGCCGGCCGGTGGTGGTGGCGGCCAACGCGTAGCTCGTATGGACCCGGTGCGTCTCGGCGTTGACGTATCCCGGAAGCGCGTCGGTGTAGGTCGAACGCAGCTTCGACACCTGCCGCCAGTCGAGAATCTTGCGCGGCAGTTCGTGGCCCTGCTCGGCCAGTTCTTCCAGCGCGCGGGCGCCGGTCGCCCATTGTCCGGTCTTGGTCTTGGTGCCGCCGGGCAGGCCCATCGACCCGAACAGCACGTCGCCCAATTGTTTCGGGCTGCCGGGATTGAGCGGCTGGCCGGCGAGCTTGCTGATTTCGTCTTCGAGGCCGGCCTGCTTCTGGCCGAACTCGCCGGACAGCCGCGACAGCACCTGCCGGTCGATGGAAATTCCGCGCCGCTCCATGCGCCCGAGCACCGTCACCAGCGGACGCTCCAGCGTCTCGTACACTGTGGCGACGTGTTCGGCTGCCATGCGCGACTTGAGCGCTGTCCAAAGCCGGAGCGTGATGTCGGCATCCTCGGCGGCGTGCTCGGCGGCCTTTTCGATGGCGCGCCCGGCGTCGAGCACGTAAGACATCAGCATCACGTCGTCGTAGGGGTGAACCTCGATGCCGTGGCGGGCGAAAATCTGCCAGTGGTATTTTAGATCCTCGCCGACCTTGAGCACGCCGGGGTCTTCGAGAATGGTCCGCAGCACGTCGAGTACGGCCTGTTCCGGAAGCTGGTCGGCGCGAAGCTGCGCCTCCGGCGCGAACAGATCGCTGCCGCCCTGGCTGCCGCCTTCGCGGTGCCCGATCGGCACGTAGCAAGCTTCGTTATCGCCCACCGCGAACGCGACGCCGCAGAGCTGCGCGACCATCGGGTCGATGCCGGTGGTCTTGGTCGATATGGAAACGACGCCGAGGTCCCTGGCGCGCAACGCCCAGGCGTTGAGCCGGTCGAGCGTGCGGACGGTCTCGTATGTGCTGCGGTCGAATGTCTTGGTCCGCGCCGCGGCCAGTTGCTCGGTGGCGAAGGCGGCCGGCGATAGTTCGCCGGTGGCCTCCGCCTTGCTGCGCGGCTGTGCCGGTGGCGCGAACAGGTCGCCGCTTTTGCCATAGGGGGCCGACGCCCGTACGGCCGGCGCATCAGCGGGCGCGGCGGCCGCCGCCGATGCGAGCTTGCTGTTGGCCTCGATTTCGCCGGCCTCGATGCCGGATTTCTCGGCCACGCGCCGCGTCAGCGTCGAAAATTCCATCGCTTTGAGAAAGGCGACAAGATTCTTGTAATCGGGCTCGTGGGCCGCGAGGTCTTCGACCGGCACTTCGAGCGGGACGTTCTGGTCCAGCGTGACGAGCTTCTTGGAGATGCGCGCAAGCTCCGCATTGTCGATCAGGGTCTGGCGACGCTTCTCCTGCTTGATCTCGCCGGCTCGCTTGAGCAGCGTTTCGAGATCGCCGAA
Source organism: Alphaproteobacteria bacterium (assembly GCA_026400395.1). Taxonomy (GTDB): domain Bacteria; phylum Pseudomonadota; class Alphaproteobacteria; order Rhizobiales; family Xanthobacteraceae; genus Z2-YC6860. The sequence continues at coordinate 16,581 of JAPLPD010000148.1, forward strand.
CTCCGCCAGCAGCTGCGCCGCGGTCTTTGGGCCGATCCCGGGCACGCCGGGGACGTTGTCGCTGGTGTCGCCGATCAGCGCCTGCGCTTCGATCACCTTCTCGGGCGGCACGCCGAACTTCTCGATCACCTCGGCAATGCCGATCCTCTTGTCTTTCATCGTGTCGTACATGGTCACGCAGTCGTTCACGAGCTGCATGAGATCCTTGTCGGACGACACGATGGTGGTTGTGGCCTCAGCCTCGCAGGCCAGCCGCGCGTAGGTCGCAATGATGTCGTCGGCTTCGAAGCCCGCCTGTTCCAGGCACGGAATGTCGAAGGCCCGTGTCGCCTCGCGGATCAGGGGAAATTGCGGGATGAGATCGGCGGGGATGTCGGGGCGGTGCGCCTTGTATTGCGGATATAATTCGGTGCGGAACGTTTTTTCCGATTTGTCGAACACCACCGCGAGATGCGTGGGCTTCTCCTCGGGCTTCATGTCGTTCAGGAGCTTCCACAGCATGTTGCAGAAGCCCAGCACGGCGCCGACGGGCAACTTGTCGGACTTGCGGGTCAGCGGCGGCAACGCGTGATAGGCGCGGAAGATGTAGCCCGAGCCATCGACTAGGAAGACGTGGTCGCCCTTCTTCAGCGAGCCGGCGATTGCGGCGGACTTCTTTGCTGCGGACGCGGCGGCTGCGGGTTTCGCGGCGGTAGTCTTGGGTTTCGAGGGCATGCCCCGAATGTGGGCCGTCAGCCGCCGTGAATCAATGCGCGCGGTGGACGCTGTGAATCATTCCGCCGGCTGTAGAACGGGCCCGCGCGCAGACTTCAGCCGAGCCCAGGCCGGCCGCTCGAACAGGATGCGGAGCGGAGTTCCGCGCACCGACCAGTACCAGACCAGCGCGCCCATCACGCCGGCGGCGGTGACCAGCAGCGATACGGTTCCAAGATCGGTTATGATGCCGGTCTTGAGCAAAACCATGCGCGTCAAAGCCATCGGCAGGAAGAACGCGAGGTAGATGACGATGGAATTCTGGCCGCAATAGCGCAGCGGCTTGAACACATCGCTCATGGCGATCAGCGCGGCGACGGTCACCACAGCGCCGGCGCCGACAAGGCCAAGGCCGAGCGACACGAACGGCCGGTCGCCGTAACCGCCCATCACCAGCATTCCGTTGAATATCGCCCAGACCGCGAGCGCGCCGAGCGCCTGCATCGGCTTGTCCTGCACGCGGGCGGCCAGCGCGAAGATCCGCGTGGCGAAGATGTATCCGGTGTAGAAATAGACGAAGCGGCTGGTGAACTCGTCGATCACGGTCCAGCCGGTGCTGATGTGGGCGATCTCCAGCGCGGCGCCGACGAGCCACACCACGGGCCATGGCACGTTGCGGGTGAGCTTCACGGCGACGAAAAAGATCGGCAGCAGGTAGATGAACCACAGGGTGCCGAACGGCTCGATGAAGGCTTCGACGTAAGCGAAGCCGACGCCGCGCCAGCCCATCTCGGAGGCGAACATCGGCGCCTTGAACGCGAACTGGATGGTTACCCACAGCACGTAGAAATAGGCGAAGTGGACGACCTTCTTGTCGAGATAGTCGCGCCAGTCGCGGTCAATGACGCGCGCCAGAAACAGACCTGAGATCAGGAAGAAGTCGGGCATCCGGAATGGCTTGGCGAAGGCGACGGCGGCGTGCATCCAGCCTTCGCGGCCGGCGGCCTGCTCGACGCCCAGCGTGGAGTGCATCATCACCACCATGACGATGCAGAAGCCCTTGGCGTAATCGACCCAGTCGATCCGATTGGCCGGTGCGGCGCCTTTCACATGATGCTCCTGTGGCTGGGCATAACCCCCAAGCTGTCGCGCCAGTGTCACCCGGCCGTGGTTTCAGCCCCGTTTACGGCGTCGTGGAATCTCCCGCCTCGAAGCCTCGTCATCATGACCGGCCTCTGCTATGAGGCGCCGGCCGCCCCGTTAACCATGATTCGAATCCATGCGCGTCGCGATGATCGGCTCCGGCTACGTCGGCCTCGTTTCCGGGGCCTGCTTTGCCGACTTCGGCCACCATGTAGTCTGCGTCGATAAGGACGCGGCCAAGATCAAGGCGTTGCAGCGCGGCGTGATGCCGATCTATGAGCCGGGCCTGGACGATCTGGTCGCCGCCAACGTCAAGGCGGGGCGCCTCAGTTTTGCGACCGAGCTGAAGGCGGCGGTGGCCGAGGCCGACGCGGTGTTCATCGCGGTCGGCACGCCGTCGCGCCGTGGCGATGGCCACGCCGATTTGTCCTATGTCTATGCCGCCGCCCGCGAGATCGCAGCGGCGGTCGACGGCTTCACCGTTGTGGTGACCAAGTCCACCGTTCCAGTCGGCACCGGCGATGAGGTCGAGCGCATCATCGGCGAGGCGCGGTCCGATGCCGATGTCTCCGTCGTCTCCAATCCGGAGTTTCTCCGCGAGGGCGCGGCGATCCAGGACTTCAAGCACCCCGACCGCATCGTGGTCGGCACCGAGGACCCGCGCGCGTCGAAGGTGATGGCGGAGCTTTATCGCCCGCTCTATCTCAACCGCTCGCCGATCATCACCACCGGCCGGCGCACCGCCGAACTGATCAAGTACGCGGCCAACGCCTTCCTTGCCACCAAGATCACCTTCATCAACGAGATGGCTGATCTGTGCGAGAAGGTCGGCGCCGATGTGCAGGAGGTCGCGCGCGGCATCGGCCTCGACAACCGCATCGGCAGTAAATTCCTGCACGCCGGGCCGGGTTACGGCGGCTCATGCTTCCCCAAGGACACGCTGGCGCTGATCAAGACCGGCCAGGACTACGAGGCGCCACTGCGCATCGTTGAGACGGTGGCGTCGGTCAACGAAATCCGCAAGCGCGCCATGGCGCGCAAGGTGACGGCGGCGCTGGGCAGCAGCCTGCGCGGCAAGACCGTCGGCGTGCTCGGCCTGACCTTCAAGCCGAACACCGACGACATGCGTGACGCGCCGTCGATCCCGCTGATCACGGCGCTGCACGACATGGGGGCGACGGTACGCGCCTACGATCCTATCGGCATGGAGCAGGCCAAGAAGATGCTGCCCGAGCTGACCTACTGCGAGGACGAATATGAATGCGCCAAGGGCGCTGACGCGCTGGTCATTGTCACGGAGTGGGAGCAGTTCCGCGCGCTTGACCTCGATCGGCTAAAACAAGCGATGGCGGACAAGCCCGCGATCGTCGATTTGCGCAACATCTATTTGCCGGAAGAGATGCGCCAGCACGGCTTCGTCTACGAAAGCATCGGCCGGTCCTCAAAGCCCGCCAAGGGCAACTGATTCCGGTTGTCTTGTCCTGTTGAAGCAGGGCATCCAAGGGCATGGGAATCTTCGACCCCGAACTGCCGATCGACGAGGCGCTGCCGCGCCTGACCGCGGCGTTGCGGCAGGGGGCCAACGCCGTTCTGGTGGCGCCGCCGGGGGCCGGCAAGACCACCCGCGTGCCGCTGTGGCTGCGCGACGCGCTGTGGGCCGCTGACAAAAAGATACTGGTGCTGGAGCCGCGCCGGCTCGCCGCGCGCGCCGCCGCCGAGCGGATGGCGGCGACGCTGAACGAAAGCGTTGGCGAAACGGTCGGCCTGCGGGTGCGCTTCGGCTCCAAGGTCTCGCGCAAGACGCGGATCGAGGTGATCACCGAGGGCATTTTCACACGGCTCATTCTCGACGATCCGTCGCTCGATGGAATTGCCGCGGTGCTGTTCGATGAATTCCACGAGCGCTCGCTCGATGCCGATCTGGGCCTGGCGCTGGCCTACGACGTGCAGCAGAATCTGCGCGACGATCTGCGGCTGGTGGTGATGTCGGCGACGCTCGACGGCGCCCGGGTGGCCAAACTGCTTGGCGACAAATCGGGCGATGCGCCGGTGATCGAGAGCGAGGGCCGCGCGTTTCCGGTCGAGACGCGCTATCGCGGCCGCGATCCGAACGTGCTGGTCGAGCGCCAGATGGCCGATACGGTGGCGCGGGCGCTGCGCGCCGATCCGGGTTCTATCCTGGCGTTCCTGCCGGGGCAGGCGGAAATCCGCCGCACCGAGACGGTGCTGCGCGAACTGGTGGCCGACCCGGCGGTAGACATCGTGACGCTCTACGGCGCGCTCGACGCCCAGACGCAGGACCGCGCGATTTCGCCGGCGCCACCGGGACGGCGCAAGGTCGTGCTGGCGACCTCGATCGCCGAAACGTCGATCACCATCGAGGGCGTGCGGATCGTGGTCGACTGCGGCCTTGCCCGGGTGCCCCGCTACGAGCCGGACGTGGGCGTGACACGGCTTGAAACCGTGCGGGTCTCGCGCGCCGCCGCGGACCAGCGGCGTGGCCGCGCCGGCCGCACCGAGCCCGGCATTTGCTATCGGCTGTGGGACGAGCCGCAGACCGCGTCGCTCGACGCCTATGCGCGGCCGGAGATTCTTACCGCCGACCTGTCGGGCATGCTGCTCGATCTGGCGCAATGGGGTGCGGTCGATCCGGCCAAGCTCGCGTTTCTCGATCCGCCGCCGGCCGGAACGCTGGCGGAAGCGAGGGCGCTGCTCACCGAACTCGGCGCCATCGATGCGGAGCGCCGCATTACGGACCAGGGCCGCAAACTGCGCCAGTTGCCGCTGCCGCCGCGACTCGCACGCATGGTGGTTGCCGCCGCGAGCGAGGGCGCGGGCCAGCGCGCGGCTGCCATTGCGGCGATCCTGTCGGAGCGTGGGCTCGGCGGCACCGACGTCGATCTTGCCCACAGGCTCGATCAGTTCCGCAACGACCGCTCGCGCCGCGGCGAACAAGGACGGCGCATGGCCAAGCGCTGGGCGGACGACGCGGGCGCGGGTGCGCAGACATCCGATCTCTCGCCCGGCGCGATCCTCTCACTCGCCTATCCTGAGCGCATCGGCAAAAGCCGCGGCAGCAACGGCGCGTTCCTGCTGGCCAACGGCCGCGGCGCCAATATGGATCAATCATCGCCGCTGGCGCGCGAGCCGTTTCTCGCAGTGGCGGAGCTTGCCGGCACCGCCGCCCAGAGCCGCATCCTGCTGGCCGCGCCGATTACGCTCGCCGAGATCGAGCAGCGCTTTGCCGACCGGATCGAGCGCCGCGAGGACATCAGCTTTGACGCTGCGTCGGCGAGCCTGCGTGGCCGCGCCAGCGACCGGCTTGGGGCGATCGTGCTGGCCGAGCGGCCGTTCCAGGTGCAGCCCGGCGGCGTGGCTGCCGCAAAGCTTGCCGAAGGCATTGCGCGGCTCGGCATCGGCCGGCTGCCGTGGACCAGCGCCCTGCAGCAGTGGCGCGACCGCGTCATGTTTCTTCGCCGCGCCGAAGCGGGCGAGTGGCCAGACCTGTCCGACGCAGCGCTCGCGGAGAGCGGTGCCGATTGGCTGGTGCCGTTGCTCGACGGCAAGACCGCGCTCGCCTCCGTGTCGGCGGATGCGATGGCGGCGGCGGTCGGCGGGCTGTTGCCGTGGAATCTCAAGCGACGGCTCGATGCCGAGGCGCCGACGCATTTCGCCGCGCCGTCCGGCTCCTCGGTGCCGATCGACTACGGCGCGGAGGAAGGGCCGAAGCTCGCCATTCGCGTGCAGGAACTGTACGGCCTCGACCGCCATCCGAGCGTGGCCGGCGGCAAGGTGCCGCTGGTGGTGGAACTGCTTTCGCCAGCCCATCGGCCGGTGCAGGTGACGCGCGACCTGCCCGGATTTTGGCGCGGCTCCTATGCGGCGGTGAAGTCCGACATGCGGGGCCGCTACCCTCGCCATTCCTGGCCAGACGATCCAGCGCGGGCGCCGGCCACCCGCCGCGCCAAGCCGCGCGGAACCTGATCGATAAAATTCTAATGATCGGCCAAATGCTGCGTAAACCACGCTTCGTCAAAGGCGGTAAGTCGCAGCGCTGTTAGCGTTTCTTTGAAGCAGTCCGTGATGGAGTGACTCCGGAAAACTCGGGTCGGACCATGCGGGCTATCGTCTGCGTCTTCATCTTTGTTGCCGTGGTGGGCGTGGGCCTGTCGCGCGACTTCGGCAAGTTCATCGCCAAGCCCGGCGACCACAGCGCGGTGGCCGCGACGGCGCCCGCGCGCGCCGCGCCGTCGGTGTCGAGGCAGGACACTTCGGGCAGCTATCGCACCGTGAAACTTGAAAGCGATCGGAGCGGCCATTTCCGGGTCGATGCGCGGGTCGATGGGCGAAGTATCGACTTTGTGGTCGACACCGGCGCCTCGAAAATCGTGATGCGGGAAAGCTCGGCGGCGAAGCTCGGCATCTTCCCACGGCCGTCGGAATACAGCGGCCGCACATCGACGGCCAACGGCGAGGCGCGGTACGCGCCGGTGCGGCTCAACAGGGTCGAGATCAACGGCATCACGGTCTATGATGTGGACGCCGCCATCATGCCGGACAGCGCGTTAGGCGTGAACCTGCTCGGCATGACCTTCCTGTCGCGGATCAAGTTCTCGCACGACCGAGGCCGGATGGTTCTGGAACAATAGGGCTCGGTGGGCTATTTCTCCGGCAACCCCGGAGATTCGATGTTTCCCATCCCCAAGCCGTCGCTCACGCCCAACACCTATGCCTATGAGTCCGAGCCGCTGGTGAAGCCGACCGGCTTCCGCGAGTACGACGCGCGGTGGCTCTTGGGCAAAGAAATCAACCTGATGGGCGTGCAGGCGCTCGGCATGGGGCTCGGGACGCTGATCCGCGAGCTTGGCGCCAAGCCAGAGATCGTCATCGGCCACGATTTCCGCAGCTATTCGGCGTCGGTGAAGACCTCGCTGCTGTCCGGCCTGCTGGCGGCTGGCTGCAAGGTGCATGACATCGGCCTCTGCATGACGCCGATGGCGTATTTCGCGCAGTTCGAGTTGGACGTGCCGTGCGTCGCCATGGTGACCGCCTCGCACAACGACAACGGCTGGACCGGTGTGAAGATGGGCGCCAATCGCCCGCTCACCTTCGGCCCCGACGAGATGACGCGGCTGAAGGAGATCGTGCTGGCTTCGGCCTTCAAGCTTCCGGGCGGCGGCTCGTATCACTTCGTCGAGAATTTTCCGGCGCGCTACATCGCCGATCTGACCAAGCGGCCGAAGCTCAAGCGCAAGCTGAAGGTGGTGTGCGCCTGCGGCAACGGGACCGCGGGCGCGTTCGCGCCGCAGGTGCTGGAGGCGATCGGCTGCGAGGTGGTGCGGCTCGACTGCGATCTCGATCACACATTCCCGAAGTACAATCCCAATCCCGAAGATCTCGAAATGCTGCACGCTATGCGCGACGAGGTGTTGCGCACTAAGGCCGACCTCGGCCTGGGCTTCGACGGTGACGGCGACCGCTGCGGCGTGGTCGATGAGCATGGTGAGGAAATTTTCGCCGACAAAGTGGGCGTCATGCTCGCGCGCGACATGTCCACGCTGCATCCGAATTCGACATTCGTGGTCGACGTGAAATCGACCGGCCTCTACGCCACCGATCCGGTGCTGCAGAAGAACGGCGTCACGGCCGATTACTGGAAGACCGGCCATTCCTACATGAAGCGCCGGACTCACGAATTGAAGGCGCTCGCCGGCTTCGAGAAGTCCGGCCACTATTTCTTCAACAAGCCGTTCGGGCGCGGTTACGATGACGGACTCGTCTCGGCGCTGGCGATTTGCGACATGATGGATCGCAGCCCCGGCAAGACGATGTCGGAGTTGAAGGACGCGCTGCCCAAGACCTGGGGCTCGCCGACCATGTCGCCGCACTGCGACGACGAGAAGAAATACGGTATTGTCGAGAAGGTCGTGAAGCACTTCGAGGCTGCGAAGCAGAAGGGCGACAAGGTTGCCGGCCAGGCGATCCGCGATCTGGTCACCGTCAACGGCGTGCGCGTCACCGTCGAGGACGGGAGCTGGGGACTGGTTCGCGCCTCGTCCAACAAGCCGGAGCTGGTCGTCGTGGTGGAGAGCCCGACGTCGGAGGCGCGGATGCGCGACATGTTCAAGGCGGTGGATGCGGTGCTGCGCACCCATCCGGAGGTCGGGGCGTACAACCAGACGATTTAACAAATTCGATCGCCAAGGCGGCGTGAGCTCAGCCGGCCAGGAAGTTTCGCAAAGACCGCGTGAACATTTCCGGCTGATCCATGTTGGAGATATGACCGGCGCCGGGAAGTATCACGTACGGTGAGCCGGGCAATTCGTCCTGCATCGCCTTCATGGCGGCGGCGTTGTGACCATCTTTCTCGCCGCACATCCACAGCACCGGATTTTTGACCTTCGGCATCATCGGCCGGAAGTCGTGATCGCCGAGCGCGGCCGAGCAGCCGACGAAGCCGTTCACCGGCGTGGTCAGGATCATCTTGCGGAGGATGTCCATGTGCGGCGGGTTGGCCTTGAGCGTCTCGGGCGGAAACCAGCGCTGCATGGTGGATTCCAGAAGCGCCGGCATGCCGTTCTTCTGCGCCACGGCGATGCGCTCCTCCCACTGGCGTTGGGTTTCCGGCGACGAGCGGCCGGGGTTGTCGCACAGCGCCAGCCGATCGAAACGGTCGGGATGTTTCTGAACGAGGCCCATGCCGGTGGCGCAGCCCATCGATACGCCACACCAGTGCGCCTTGGCGATGCCGAGCGCATCCATCAGCGTAATCACGTCGGCGCACAGAAGATCGAACGTGTAGCGGCCCGCTGTGGCTTCGGTTTGGCCGTGGCCGCGCTGGTCGTAGCGCAGCATCCGAAACGAATTCTTCAGCGCCTCGGCCTGCGGGTCCCACATGTGCAGGTTGGTGGCGAGCGAATTGGAGAAGATCAGCCACGGCTTGTTTTCCGGGCCGCTGATCTCGTAATTGAATGTGATGCCGTTGGCTTTGATTTTCATGCTGTCTGACCGTCAGCCTTTGGTTTCGTCGAAAGTCTCGCGGAACGCATGCGCGGGATAGACGCCAAGAATCGTCAGTTCCTTGGAGAAGAACGACAGTTCCTCCAGAGCGAAGACCAGACCGCGGTCGTCGGGATGGCCCTCGACGTCGGCATAGAACTGGGTGGCGAAGAAGTTGCCCTCAATCATGTAGCTTTCGAGCTTGGTCATATTGATGCCGTTGGTGGCGAAGCCGCCCATGGCTTTGTATAGCGCCGCCGGAACGTTCTTCACCCGGAACACGAAGGTGGTGACCACCTTGCGCTGTCCGCGCGGCGCCCATTTCTTCTCGCGCGACAACACGATGAAACGCGTGGTGTTGTGTGTCTCGTCCTCGATGTTCTCGGCCAGAATGTCGAGCCCGTAGATAGAGCCGGCAAGGCGCGTGGCGATCGACGCACAGCTCTTGTCGCCGCGCTCGGAAACCTCGCGGGCGGAGCCCGCGGTATCGGCGGCGACGATGGGCCGGATGCCGAGCTTGCGGATGATCTTGCGGCACTGCCCAAGCGCATGGACGTGGCTCTCGACAGTCTTGATGTCTTCGATTTTCGCGCCTTTCACGCCCAGCAACTGGTGGTTCACCGGCATGAAATGCTCAGCGACAATGTGCAGCTTTGAATTCGGCATCAGGTGATGGATGTCGGCGACGCGGCCGGCCACCGAGTTTTCGACCGGAATCATTCCAAGGTCGGCGTCGCCCGCTGTCAGCGCGGTGAAGGCGTCCTCGAACGTGGCGCAGGGCACCGCTTCGGCGTCGGGATAGGCTTGGCTGATCGCGAGGTGCGAGTTCGCCCCTGGCTCGCCCTGGAAAACGATGCGTTGCTTGCTCATGACGCGATACTGCCTGCCGGGACGAAGCGAGCTTCGTCGGGTTAGTCGGTGTCCTTGGTGGTGCGCAGAATGTCGCCCCACTTCTCGATTTCGTCGTTCAGGTACTTCGCCAGAAAGGCGGGCCCGGTGGCGCGCGGCTTGACCACACCGATCTTGGTGAACCGCGCCTGCACTTCGGGATCGGCCAGCGCGGCGTTAACCGCCGCGGTGAGTGTCTCCGCAATCTCCCTAGGCGCGTCTTTGGGCGCGTACAGGCTGACCCAGGTGGTGATCTCGTAGTCCTTCAGGCCGAGTTCGTCGAAGGTCGGCAGGTCGGGAAACTGGTTCCAGCGTTCGCCCGCCATCGTGGTGGCAAACGGCCGGACCTTATCGGAGCCGGCAAGGTTGCCGAGCGACGACAACCAGATCATCGAGATGCGCCCGCCCATCAGGTCCGCGGTCGCCTGCGGTGTCGAGCGGTACGGAATGTAGCGCAGGTCCGCGCCCGACATCTTCTTGAACAGCGAGCCTGCAAGGTGTCCCGCCGATCCGCGGCCGTTGCTGGCGAAGGTCAGGTCGCCGGGATGATCCTTCATATAAGCGAGCAGCGACTTGTAGTCGGTGACCGGGACCTCCTTGTTGACGACGAGCACCATCGGCGTTTGGCCGATGATCGTCACCGGCTGCAGGTCGCGCTGCACGTCGACTGCGGCCTTGGGAAACAGTTCCTTGATGGTCCCGACCGACGGTCCGATGGTCAGAAGAGTGTAGCCGTCCGGCGCGGCCTTGCTCACGTTGGCGATCGACAGCGTGCCGCCGGCGCCGGGCTCGTTCTGCACGACGATGGTTTGCCCCAGCGTCTTCGCCATGTGGTCCGTGACGATGCGGGTGGTGATATCGACGGCGCCGCCGGCGGCGGACGCGCAGACGACGGTGATGGTGCGTTCGGGCCATGCCGCGTGCGCCGGCTGCAAGGCAAACAGCGCCGCCGCCAGCGCGGCAGCGGATGTCGGCAGCAGCAAAAGGCGCGGCATGACGTTCCTTGGGGCTCTTTTATCCGGCCCTTATCGCAGCATGGCGCGGGCTGTCGCAAGGTCTTCCGGCGTATCGACGCCGAGCGGCACGGTGTCGACGATCGCGACGTCGATGCGCATGCCGGCTTCCAGCGCGCGGAGTTGCTCCAGCCGTTCGCGCAGTTCGAGCGGCGAGGGTGGCAGCTTCACGAAGCGTTCGAGCGCGGCGCGGCGGTAGGCGTAGAGCCCGATGTGATGGTAGAGCGGACCGTCGCCGGACGGCGCGGTGGCGCGGGTGAAATAGAGCGCGCGCAACCGGCCCGGCGCGATCGGCGAGCCGACCACTTTGACCACGTTCGGATTGGTTCGCTCCTGTGGATTCCTGATTTCGGCGGCGAGCGTCGCGATATCGACCGCCGGATCGTCGAGCGGCTTGAGCGCCGCGGCGATGTCGGCTGGCGCCACCGTCGGCAGGTCGCCCTGCACGTTGACGACGATTCGCACCTTCGAATCGGGATCGACCACTCCGAGCGCCTCGAAAATGCGGTCGGACCCGGACGGGTGGTCGAATCGGGTCATGAGCGCCCGTCCGCCGGCCTTTTCCACAGCCGTTGCGATGGCCTGGTCGTCACAGGCCACGACCACCGGGCCGAGCCGGGCTTCCTCGGCGCGGCGGAGCACCTGCACGATCATCGGCAGGCCGGCGATATCGGCCAGCGGTTTGCCGGGCAGCCGCGTTGAGGCCATGCGGGCGGGAATGAGGATCAGGACGTCGTCAGCCATCGCTGTCAAAACCTCGGCTTTCAGAAACCTTGGAGATTTGCGCGCAGCCGGACCGTCGCCGAAGGATCAGCCTGCCTGCGTTATACGGGTTGCCAGAGGCGAGGAAAACCAGGTATTTGTGCGCCGCCACACGGTCAAGCGGCACCCCCTGCGCCGCCACTCAGCAAGAGCGATCCGCCATGGATTCCTTCGAACTCAACAAAGTCCTCGGTGCCGCTCTCGGCACCTGCCTTGCCCTGTTGTCGCTGAACATCGCGGCGGGAGCGATCTTTACCTCGCATAACCCGGAGAAGCCGGGCTTTGAGATCGCGGCCAAGGACGAGGGCCACGGCGGCGGTCCGGCGGCCGGGCCGGTGGTGGCGGAAGAGCCGCTGCCTGTGCTGTTCGCCAGCGCCGATGTCAGCCGCGGAGAGAATTCCTCGAAGAAGTGCGCCGCCTGCCACACCTTCGGCAAAGGCGAGCCGAACCGCGTCGGACCGAACCTGTACGGCGTCGTTGGCCGGACCAAGGCGTCCGAGGCGGGTTTCAACTATTCCACCGCGATGAAGGCCATGAAGGGAGCATGGACGCCCGAGGACCTGGATAAGTATCTGGCCAATCCCAAGGCCATGGTGCCCGGAACCAATATGACGTTTGCCGGCATCCCGCGCGGTCGTGAACGCGCCGACCTCATTACCTTCCTCAACGGCAAGTCTGACAAGCCGGCGGAATTGCCGAAGCAGGCCGCGGCCAAGTAAAGGGTCGCGGCGGGGCCTCGCGCCTCCCGCAGAATTGATGGCGGCGGCGTATGCCGCGGTGCCAGGTCATCGGAAAACCGACATAATCGGTTGACCATCGTGGCCTGATTCCGCGGCCAAAATTCCCGGCTGCCTGGAGCACCGCATGCGCCTGACCCGCCGAGCCTTGCTGCGTAACGGAGCCGCGGCGCTCGCCGCCCCGGCCGTCGCGTTGGAAAGATTGCCACTGTCGTCCCCCGCGATGGCGCAGGCCCCGGCACGGGCGTGGAGACACGGTTTGTCGCTGTTCGGCGAACTGAAGTATCCCGAAGGCTTCAAGCAGTTCGATTACGTCAACGGCAACGCGCCGAAGGCTGGCGCCGCGCGCATGATCGGATTCGGCACGTTCGACAATTTCAATCTGGTGGTGGCCGGCGTGAAGGGCTCGCTCGCCGGCGGCATGGACCTCGTCTACGACACGCTGCTGGTCAATGCGATGGATGAGGTCGCGGTCGGCTATGGCCTTCTCGCCGAAGCCCTGACCGGCCCGGCGGACTTTTCATCCGTCACCTACCGGCTGCGCGCCAACGCCAAATGGCACGATGGGATGCCGGTCACGGTCGAGGACGTGTTGTTCTCGCTCGAATCGTTCCGAGCCCACCATCCGTTCTACTCGTCCTATTACCAGCACGTGTCGAAGGCGGAGAAGACCGGCGAACGCGAGGTGACCTTTACCTTCGATACCCCGGGCAACCGCGAACTGCCGCAGATCATGGGCGAGCTCAATGTGCTGCCGAAGCATTGGTGGCAGGGCACCGACCGCGCGGGCAAAAAACGCGATGTCGGCGCGACCACGCTGGAGCCGCCGCTGGGTTGCGGCGCCTACCGGATCAAGACCTTCGTGCCCGGCCGTTCCATCGTGTTCGAACGGGTCGAGGACTATTGGGGCAAGGATCTCAACGTCAACATCGGGCGCGACAACTTCAACGAGTTGCGGTTCGAGTATTTCCGCGATTCGACCGTGGCGATCGAAGCGTTCAAGGCTGATGTGGTGGACTGGCGTACCGAGAACAGCGCTAAGAACTGGGCCACCGCCTACGACTTTCCGGCGATGACGGAAGGCCGCGCGGTGCGGGAGGAGTTTCCGATCAACTCATCCGGTGGCATGCAGTGCTACGCCTTCAACACCCGGCGGCCGAAGTTCGCCGATCCGCGCGTGCGCCGCGCCTTCAACTACGCGCTCAATTTCGAGGAGATCAACAAGCAGCTGTTCTTCGGCCAGTACAAGCGTGTGAACAGCTATTTCGAGGGGCTGGAGCTTGCGTCGCGCGGACTGCCGGAAGGCGCCGAACTCGCCAGCCTGGAAACGCTTCGCGACAAGGTTCCGCCGGAGGTGTTCACGACGCCGTACAACAATCCGGAAGCCGACGGAGCCGACGCGGTGCGCAACAATTTGCGCGAGGCGACGCGGCTGCTGCGTGAGGCAGGCTACGAGGTCCAGAACCGCAAGCTGGTCAATGCCAAGACCGGCGAGCCGATGACCGTCGAGGTGCTGATCGACCGGCCGGAGTGGGAGCGAATCGTTCTGTTCTACAAGCCATCGCTGGAGCGCCTCGGAATCGAAATGACGCTCCGCAATGTCGATGACGCGCAATACGAGAACCGGCTGCGGAGCTGGGACTATGACATGGTGGTGATGTCGTGGGGCCAGGGCCTGTCGCCCGGCAACGAGCAGCGCAACTATTGGACCTCCCAGGCGGCCGATATGGTCGGTTCGCGCAACTATGTCGGCATGAAGAATCCCGCGGTGGACACGCTGGTCGACCGGCTGATCTTCGCCAAGAGCCGCGACGAATTGGTGGCCACCGTCAAAGCCCTCGACCGCGTGCTGCTTTGGAACCACTACGTCGTGCCGCAATGGACCTACGGCAAAGTGCGCAGCGCGCGCTGGGACCGCTTTGGACGGCCCGCGGAATTGCCGAAATACGGCTCCGGCTCGTTCCCGACGATCTGGTGGTGGGATCAGGCCAAGGCGGCGAAGGTGGGATCGCGCTCGTGACCGATCTGTCGCGCCGCGACGTTGTGAGCATCGGCGCCGGCGCCCTTGTTTCGATTGCCGTTGGACCCGCTGCCCGGGCGCAGCCGGCCGCCGATGCCGAGCGGCATGGCATGTCGTCGTTCGGTGATTTGAAATACCCGTCCGACTTTCCGCATTTCGACTACGTCGATCCGAAATCGCCCAAGGGCGGCGCGTTCTCGCAGATCGGCCCGGGCACGATCTTTAATCAGAACAGCCAGACCTTCAATTCGCTCAACAGTTTCATCCTGCGCGGCGACGCGGCGCAGGGCATGGAGTCGACGTTCGCGACATTGATGGCGCGGGCAAACGACGAGCCCGATGCGATGTACGGGCTGGCCGCCCGTGCCGTCCGTGTCTCCGCCGACGGCCTGACCTATCGCTTCGCGCTGCGCCCGCAGGCGCGCTTTCACGACGGCAGCCCGTTGACCGCCCATGACGTGGCGTTCTCGCTGACGACGTTGAAGGAGCACGGCCATCCGACCATCACGCAATTCATGCGCGATTTCGCCGGCTGCGAGGCCATCGACGATGCGACCGTGGCGGTGCGGTTTGCACCCAACCGCGCCCGCGACGTTCCTTTGTTCATCGTCGGCCTGCCGATCTTCTCGCGCGCCTATTACGCCAAGCGGCCGTTCGACGAGTCGACGCTGGACATTCCGCTCGGCAGCGGACCCTATCAGGTCGGGCGTTTCGAGGCCGGGCGCTACATCGAATACAAGCGCGTGGCGGATTGGTGGGGCGCCGATCTGCCGGTGTGCCGCGGCCAGAACAACTTCGATGTACTGCGCTACGAATTCTACCGCGACCGTGATGTCGGATTCGAGGGCTTTACCGCCAAGAGCTATCTGTTCCGCGAGGAGTTTACCTCGCGTATCTGGGCGACCCGCTACGACTTTCCGGCCGTCAAGGACGGGCGCGTCAAGCGCGACGTGCTGGCCGACGATACTCCGTCCGGAGCGCAGGGCTGGTTCATCAACACCCGGCGGCCGAAGTTCAGCCATCCGAAATTGCGTGAGGCGCTGAACTGCGCGTTCGACTTCGAATGGACCAACAAGTCGATCATGTACGGCTCCTATGAGCGCACCCACTCGGTGTTCCAGAATTCCGACATGATGGCGATGGGGAAGGCCGCCGGCGCCGAACTCGCTCTGCTGGAGCCGTTCCGCGGCAAGATTTCCGACGAGGTGTTCGGCGAGCCGCTGGTGCCGCCGGTGTCGGACGGGTCCGGGAAGGACCGCGCGCTGCTGCGGCGGGCCTCGCAGCTTCTGCAGGACGCCGGCTGCCCGGTCAAAGGCGGCAAGCGCATGACGGCCCAGGGCGAGCCGCTGACGCTCGAATTCCTGATTGATACGCCGTCGTTCCAGCCCCATCACATGCCGTACATCAAGAATCTGCAAACTCTCGGCATCGACGCCAAGCTCCGCCTGGTGGACCCGGTGCAGATGCAGCAACGCCTCAAGGACTTCGATTTCGACCTGACCATCCAGCGGTTCGGGTTCTCGGCGACGCCGGGCGATTCGCTGCGCAATTACTTCTCGTCCCATGCGGCCCAGCTCAAAGGCTCGCAAAATCTCGCCGGGATCTCCGATCTGGCGATAGACGCCCTGATCGACCGCGTCATCGCCGCGGGCTCGCGTGCCGATCTCACCACCGCCTGCCGCGCCCTGGACCGGTTGATCCGAGTCGGCCGGTACTGGATTCCGCACTGGTACAAAGCGTCGCATTGGATCGCCTATTGGGATACGTTCGGCCGTCCGCCGGGCAAACCGCGCTATGCGCGGGGCGTGCCGGAAACGTGGTGGCATGATCGCAACAGGGCGTCCAAAATAGAGATACCCGGCTAGGGCACGGTTTCGGCTAGGATCGTGCTGCAATCGATTAGGAATGGTTCCCTCCGCATGTCCGCCTATATCATCCGCCGTCTGCTGTTCATGATCCCGACCCTGCTCGGCATCATGCTGGTATCGTTCGTGGTGGTGCAGTTCGCGCCCGGTGGTCCGGTCGAACGGGTCATCGCGCAACTGTCCGGCTCCGACACCGGGGCGAGCTCCCGCATTCCAGGCTCGGGGCAGGGCGGCGACTTCGGCGGGCGCGGCGCCCAGGGCGGCTCGTCGATCGATTCCACCACCTCCAAGTATCGCGGCGCTCAGGGTCTCGATCCGGAGTTCATCAAGAAGCTGGAAAAGCAGTTCGGCTTCGACAAGCCGGCCCACGAGCGCTTCTTCCTGATGCTGAAAAACTTCCTGGTGTTCGACTTCGGCAAAAGCTACTTCCGCGACGTCAGCGTGATGCAGTTGATCCGCGAGAAGCTGCCGGTGTCGATGTCGCTCGGCATCTGGATGACGCTGCTCACCTATCTGATTTCGATTCCGCTCGGCATCCGCAAGGCCGTTTCCGACGGATCGCGCTTTGACACCTGGACCTCGGGCATCATCATCATCGGCTACGCCATCCCGGGCTTCCTGATCGCGATCTTCCTGATCATCCTGTTCGCCGGCGGTTCCTATTGGGACGTGTTTCCGCTGCGCGGACTCACCTCGGACAACTGGGCGAACATGTCCTGGTGGCAGAAAATCCTCGATTATTTCTGGCACCTGACGCTGCCGATCATCGCCATGATGCTCAGCGCCTTCGCGACCATGACGCTGCTGACCAAGAACTCGTTCCTCGACGAGATCAAGAAGCAGTACGTTCTGACCGCCCGGGCCAAGGGCTGCGCGCCGAACCAGGTGCTCTACGGGCACGTCTTCCGCAACGCCATGCTGATCGTGATCGCCGGCTTCCCCAGCGCTTTCGTGCACGCGTTTTTCTCCGGCGCCCTGCTGATCGAGACGATCTTCTCGCTCGATGGGCTCGGCCTGCTCGGCTTCGAAAGCGTGCTCAACCGCGACTATCCGGTGGTGTTTGCCACGCTCTATATCTTTGCACTGGTGGGCCTCGTTGTGAATCTGATCTCCGATCTGACTTACACCTGGATCGATCCGCGGATCGACTTCGAGACGCGGGAGGTCTGAGGTGGACGCGCGCGTTACGGAAAATGCTCCGGCTGCGGAGCCGACCGCTCCGATTGCCGCCGATCCGGCCCCGCGGCTCAGCCGATTTGCGCTGTCGCCGCTCAATCGCCGCCGTTGGGAGAACTTCACCCGTAACCGCCGTGGCTACTGGTCGATGTGGTTGTTTCTCGTGCTGTTCTTTGTTTCGCTGTTCGCCGAGTTCATTGCCAACGACAAGCCGTTCCTGATCCTGATGGACGGCAAGGCTTATTTCCCGGCGGTCGTCACCTATCCGGAGACGCGGTTCGGCGGCGACTTCGAGACCGCGGCCGATTACCGCGATCCGTTTTTGCAGGAGCTGATCGCCAAGAAGGGCGGCACCATGATCTGGCCGCCGATCCATTACCGCTACGACTCGCACAACCTCGATCTGCCGACGCCGGCGCCGTCGCCGCCGACCTGGAAATTGACCGAGGAGCAGTGCAAGCCGGTGGTCGAGAAGAAGAAGCTCTCGGGCTGCCGAGACCTCGAATACAACTGGCTCGGCACCGACGATCAGGGACGCGACGTCGTCGCGCGGCTGATCTACGGTTTCCGCATTTCGGTGCTGTTCGGCCTGATCCTGACGATCATATCGTCAGTCGTCGGCATCGCCGCGGGCGCCGTGCAGGGCTATTTCGGCGGCTGGACCGATCTCTTATTCCAGCGCGTCATTGAAATCTGGACCTCGGTTCCGTCGCTTTACCTGCTGCTGATCATCTCCTCGGTGCTGGTGCCGGGCTTCTTCGTGCTGCTCGGCATTTTGCTGCTGTTCTCCTGGGTGTCGCTCGTCGGTCTCGTCCGTGCCGAGTTCCTGCGCGGCCGAAACTTCGAATACATCCAGGCGGCCCGCGCCCTCGGCGTTTCCAACACCACCATCATGTTCCGCCATCTGCTGCCGAACGCGATGGTCGCCACGATGACGTTCCTGCCGTTCATCCTGTCGTCGTCGGTGATGACGCTGACCGCGCTCGACTTCCTCGGCTTCGGCCTGCCGCCTGGCTCGCCGTCGCTCGGCGAGTTGCTGTCCCAGGGCAAGACCAACATCCAGGCGCCCTGGCTCGGGCTCGCGGGCTTCTTCTCCGTGGCGATCATGCTGTCGCTGCTGATCTTCATCGGCGAGGCGGTGCGCGACGCCTTCGACCCGCGCAAGACCTTCCGGTGAGCCGCATGGACATGACCACCGAGCCGCTGCTCTCCGTTAAAGACCTGTCGATCGCCTTTGGTGCCGGCGAGCGTCAGGTGCTGGCGGTCGATCGCATCTCGTTCAGTATCCGCAAGGGTGAGACCCTGGCGCTGGTCGGCGAATCCGGCTCCGGCAAGTCGGCGACCGCGCTGTCGATCATGAAGCTGTTGCCTTATCCGGCGGCAAGCCATCCGTCCGGGCAGGTGATGTTCAAGGGGCGAGACCTGCTGAGCCTCTCGGAGCGCGACATTCGCGGAATTCGCGGCGCCGATATCACGATCATCTTTCAGGAGCCGATGACCTCGCTCAACCCGCTGCACACGATCGAGCAGCAGTTGGCCGAGATTCTGCTGTTGCACCGGGGCATGACCGGGGCGCCGGCGCGGTCGCGTATCGTCGAACTGCTGACCCAGGTCGGCATTCCCAATCCCGAGACGCGGCTGAAGAGCTATCCGCACCAGATGTCCGGCGGCCAGCGCCAGCGCGTGATGATCGCGATGGCGCTCGCCAATGAGCCGGACCTGCTAATTGCCGACGAGCCGACCACCGCGCTGGACGTCACCGTGCAGGCGCAGATCCTCGAGCTGCTGAAGGAACTGCAGGGCCGTCTCGGCATGGCCATGCTGTTCATCACCCATGACCTCGGCATTGTCCGCAAGATCGCTGACCGGGTCTGCGTGATGAAGGACGGCAAAATCGTCGAGGAGAATGTCGTAGGCGAGATATTCAAATCGCCGCAGCATCCGTACACCCGCGCGCTGCTCGCCGCCGAGCCGCATCCCCATGCACTGCAGCCCAATCCGACCGGCGAGATCGTGCTCAAGACCGACAACCTCAAGGTCTGGTTTCCGATCAAGCGCGGCGTGTCCCGCAAGACCGTCGGCCACATCAAGGCGGTCGATGGCGTCAGCATCGAGGTGCGCAAGGGCGAGACGCTGGGCGTGGTTGGCGAATCCGGCTCGGGCAAGACCACGCTGGGACTCTCCCTGATGCGGCTGATCTCCTCCGACGGCCCGATCGTGTTCATGGGCAATGAACTGCAGGGCCTGCGCTTCAAGGAGATGCGGCCGCATCGACGCAACATGCAGATCGTATTCCAGGATCCATACGGCTCGCTGTCGCCGCGCATGTCGGTATCCGACATCATCCAGGAGGGCATGTGGATTCACCTGCCGCACCTGTCGCGCGAAGAATGCGAACAGCGCGTGATCAAGGCGCTGGGTGATGTCGGCCTCAACCCCGAGACGCGTCATCGCTATCCGCATGAATTTTCCGGCGGCCAGCGCCAGCGCATCGCAGTGGCCCGCGCCGTCGTGCTGGAGCCGACCTTCGTGGTGCTCGACGAGCCGACCAGCGCGCTCGACATGCTGATCCAGGCGCAGATGGTCGATCTGCTGTGCGCGCTGCAGAAGCGCCACGACCTGACCTACATGTTCATCTCGCACGACCTTCGCGTCGTGGCTGCGATGTCATCGAGCCTGATGGTGATGAAGGACGGCAAGGTGGTGGAGAGCGGACCGGCGGCGGAAATCTTCAAATCGCCGAAGACCCCGTACACCCGCGCGCTGTTCGCGGCTGCTTTCAACCTGGAAGCTTCGGCCGAGGTTGCGGCCGCCGAATAGGTCAACGATGGCCGACCCCGATCTTTCAGATGCCGCCGTCGAGGTCGAACTCAGCGCCCCCGAAAGCCGCGGCGGCGGCTTCTACCGCTATGAACGCTATCGGGTGAGACTGGACGGCGCGCGGATCGAGCGTGATTCCGTACGGATCGGCCCCATCGTTGTCATTCTGGCGATCGATCTGGAACGCGACGAGATCGTGCTGATCCGCCAATTCAGGCTCGGCGCGCATCTGGCCCTCGGCAAGGGCGATCTGGTCGAGGTGCCTGCCGGAAGGGTTGAGCCTGGCGAGGAGATCGCCGATGCGGCGCGCCGCGAATGTCGGGAGGAAATCGGCGTCGTGCCGCATTCGCTGACGCCGCTGTTCGATCTGATGCCGTCCGCCGGATCGTCGGACGAGCACATGTTTTTCTTTCTCGGCCTTGTCGATGCCTCGAAGGTGCCGGCGCGCGCCGGCGCCGCGCACGAGCAGGAGGACACGCGACCGCTGCGCGTGCCGGTCGGCGAGGCGCTGGAGGCGCTCGCGGCCGGCCAGCTGCACTACGGCGCGGCCGTGAACGCGCTGCAATGGCTCGCGCTCAATCGCGAGCGTCTGCGACAACTCGGTTCGCGATGAGCGCCGTTCTCGTTGCCTTCAATGGGCCGCAGGCTCGGGAATGGCATGAAGTGCTGGCCGCCAATGCCAAGGGCCGTGAGTTGCGCGTCTGGCCCGACGCGGTCGGAGATGCGGTAGACATCGCCTACGCTTGCGTCTGGCTGGCGCCGCACGGCCTGCTGGCGCGAATACCGAAGCTGAAGGCGGTCATCAATCTTGGAGCCGGTGTCGATCATCTGCTGGCCGATCCGAATGTGCCGGACGTGCCGCTGGCGCGCGTGGCGCATCCCGACCTGACCGCGCGGGTCACAGAATATGTCGTGCTGCATGTGCTGATGCACCATCGCCGGCAGCGGCTGTACGATACGCAGCAGCGCGGGCGGATTTGGCAGCCGCACGATCAACCCGCCGCCGGCGAAGTGGCGGTCGGCGTCATGGGGCTCGGCGCGATCGGCAGTCATGCAGCGGAGGCGCTGGCGCGGTTGGGATTCCAGGTTGCGGGATGGAGCCGCACGCCCAGGGACATTCCAGGCGTCGAGACTTTTCACGGCGATGCGGGACTCGACCGTTTTTTGGCGCGCACGGAAATTCTGGTCTGCCTGCTGCCGCGCACGCCGGACACCGAACGGATTTTGAATCTCGCGCTCTTCCGCAAGCTCCACCGCAATGGCGCGGCCGGCGGCGCGTATCTGGTCAACGCTGGGCGCGGAGCGCTGCAGGTCGATGCCGACATCATCGCAGCGCTCGCTGAAGGAACGCTGGCCGGTGCGACGCTCGACGTCTTTCCGCAGGAGCCGTTGTCCGCCGAAAGTCCGCTCTGGAGCCATCCCAAGGTCACGATCACACCGCACAATGCCGGCGACATCTCGCCGCGCGTGTTCGCGCCACACGTCATGGCGCAAATCGAGGCGTTCGAGCGCGGTCGGCCCCTCGAAAACCTGATCGACCGCCATCGCGGCTATTGATGGCTCTCCGTGGTTATTGATAGGTGGCCGTATGATCGCTCGCATCGCTCTCGCCATAGCCCTGCTGGTGCTCCCGGTCGTCGCGCTCGCCCAGCAGCTTGGGCCGCCGCAGTTCCCGATCAAGGACGACGACGGCGATCCGATGTCGAACCACGGCTTGAGCAGCGATCAGATGGCGCAGGTCGCGAAGTTGCCGGGGCTGGTTGCGGTGAGTGGGCCGAAGGCCGACGTGACGCTTTATCAGTTCTACGACGTCAATTGTCCGTTCTGCCGCGAGGCGGCGGCGGACGTGGACCGGCTCATTCGCGGCGATCCAGCGCTGCGATTGGTGTTCGTGCCATATCCGGTGCTGTCGGTGCAGTCGATTGCCGCCGCGCGTGTCGAACTCGCGCTGCGCGAACTCGTGACGCCGCAGCGGTTCCTGGAATTCCATCGCAAGATCTACGCCGGCCGCGGCACCATCGACGGCGAACGCGCGCTCGCGGTGGCGCAGGCTATGGGCATCGACCGGAAGAAGATCATTGATGTGGCCAACACCCAGCGCGTTACCGACACGATGACGGTCCATGCAAAGTTAGGCACTGCGCTGAAGCTGATGGCGACGCCCGCCTATGTCATCGCAGGCGTTGCGATCCTTGGCCATCCCGGGCTCGAACCGCTGCGCAAGCTGGTGGCGGCGGTGCGCACCTGCAAGGCGGTGGTCTGCTAGGCGCCGCGGGCTACTTCAGCCGCCGCACGCTGGTGACCTGGCTGCCCGTCGCGCCGATTCGCCCCAATGCTTCGGCCACCGGTTCGATCGCCACCGCCATGTGGAAGGCGTTGGCGTGGATCATGCTGTTGCGGCCGCGCGCGATGGCGACGTGGCCCTTCCAGAAGATGAGATCGCCGCTTTGCAGACCGGCAAGGCTCGCGGGCTTGCCCAGCGCGCTTTCCTGCATGTCGCTGTCGCGCGTGCAGGTGATGCCGCAGGCGGTCAGCGCCACCTGGACCAGTCCTGAGCAGTCGAGGCCGAGGCTCGACTTGCCGCCCCACAGATAGGGCACGCCGAGGAATCGCTCCGCGACCGCGACGAAATCGGGCTCGGACGCGGCGAGCGGCGCCAGATGCTGCGCCGGCACGAAGCCGCCGGAGGCTGTGACAGCGAAGCTTTCCTGCTGCCGGGACACGGCGATCTGCGCTCCGAGCGGCAGCGCATCGATCGGCGGCAGTTTGATTGAGGGGCCGGGGAACACGAAGGTGCGCAACGCCGCGACCTTGTGCGTCGGCGGGGGCCCCGGCGCCAGCAGCATGGCGGCGGGCAGCCAGCCGACATAGCCGTCGGACTTGAGTTGGCCCCAGGCCCAGCCTTCCTCGTCGGTCTCGTAGATAGTCACCCGTTCGCCGAACAATGCCTCGGTGAGCAATGGCGCATCGGGGCGCGGCTCGCTGCGCAGCGGCGCGATACCTGCGATCACCTCCTGCGCCGTGCCTTCGACCAATTGCTGCGCCTTGACCTTGCCGCGCAGATGCGCGGCTGCGAGATCGGGACGCGCCGGCGTGACACGAGGATCGAGGTTCAACGGGATCGGCCTTTCGTCAAAGGAGAGGGATTGTTAGTTGCCGTAACGCTCCGTCAGGAGCGCGTAGAGCGCGCGCGCTGCCTGGCATTCTCCGCCCTCAGGCCGCGCGGGCTTCGCCGATGGCGTCCAGCCGTAGATGTCGAAATGCAGCCAGCTTTTGGCCGACGAGACGAACCGCTTGAGGAACAGCGCGCAGATGATCGAGCCGGCCATGGCGCCGGCGGCGACGTTGTTCACGTCGGCCACCTTGGAGTCGATGTTCTGATCGTAGCGCTTCCACAGCCTTCACCTCTGCCAGATGATCCGACTCAATTTCATCAATGCGCTGCAGAGTCATCAGGCCGGTGGTCAGCGGCCCTCGGCGTCGGTGTTGCCGATTTCGACGTTGAGACCTTTGCGCGAGGGATAGACGTCGAGCGGCCGGAAGGCATCGCCGGCGACAGAGTTCTCGACCGCGGGGATCAGCACGCGGAGTGAAACCTTCAGGCCCGCGTCCATGATCATGTGCGCGCAGGCGAGTACGGTCGCCGCGCCGCCCATGTCCTTCTTCATGATCAGCATGGCGCTTTCGGGCTTGAGATCGAGTCCGCCGGTGTCGAAGCAGACGCCCTTGCCGACCAGCGTAACCTTGGGATGGCTGGATTTGCCCCAGCGCAGGTCGATCAGCCGCGGCGCGCGGGTGTTATCGGCGGCGCGGCCGACGGCGTGGATCAGCGGGAAATTCTGCTTCAGCAAATCGTCGCCGACGGTCGAACGGAACTTGGCGCCGTGCTGCTTGGCCAGCGCGCGGGCGGCGTCCTCCAGATCGGCCGGGCCCAAGTCGTTGGCCGGCGTGTTGATGAGATCGCGGGCCAGCGTCATGCCTTCGGCGATGCGTGAGAGTTCGTCGCCATCGACGCCGTCGGCCAGCACCAGACGGACGGCTTTATCCTTGGCCTTGCGGTAGCGGGTGAATTGATAGGATCCGAGTGCAAATGCGAGCGCGGCAAGCCGCGTGTCATGCGGCGCATTGGCGAACCGGTAAGTGCCTGGCGGCAATACGCCAGGGAGCAGGCCCGGCAAAAAGGCGTTGTGACCGTCCGCGCTGCCTTCCAGGCCAAACAACACGCCGCCCACCCCTTGCCGCGATGGCAGGATCAGGTGCCGGCCAGGCCGTGGTTCGAACCCGGCGGCTTTCACATAAGCGCGGGCGAACTTGTCGAGCTTGCTGACGACCTTTGCGACGGTTGCCGGCGTCACGAACCAGATCGGCAATGCCGCTGCGCTGCGGGCCACAAAAACGGGATGCATGATGCTGTTTTGACCTCTCAACCATAGAAAGCATGTCATGGCGAACCGGGCGCAACAAGGACGCCCGGTGCCTTTGAAGCCGCGGAAAGTGCCGGTTCTGCTGGATTAACCACTCATTAGGGTTAACGTTTTATTGCTCGAGTCCTCGCCCGGCGGTCAGCGCCGTTCGATCCCCGTTGAGGGCTTGCGCACAATGCCACGACCACCCGCGCGCCTCCTCGCCTCCGCCGCCGTATTCGCAGCCCTGGCTCTTGGCGGCTGTTCGACCACGGCCGGGACGGGTGACACCACCGGATCGATCGCCACGAACTCCGCGCCGCGCTCGGCAGTGCAGTGGCGGCAGGAGATGGACACCTGGGGTGAGCGCTATCGCGCCAGCCCGGCGGACCCGGATGCCGCCGTCCGTTATGCTCAGGCGCTCCGCGCCATTGGGCAGCGCGCGCAGGCCGCCGCCGTGCTCGAACAGGCGGCAATCCACAACACCGACAATCGGGCAGTGCTCGGCGCCTACGGCCGCGCGCTGGCCGACAACGGAAATTTCCAGCAGGCGCTCGACGTTCTCAACCGGGCCCACACGCAGGATCAGCCCGATTGGCGCATCCTGTCGGTCCAGGGCGCGGTGCTCGACCAGATGGGCCGCCATCCCGAAGCACAGCGATACTACGCCAGCGCTCTGCGGTTGAAGCCGGACGAGCCCTCCGTGCTTTCCAATCTCGGACTGTCCTACGCATTGTCGAAGAACCTTCGTGAGGCGGAAACGACCTTGCGGCGTGCCGCGGAGCAGCGCGGGGCCGAGCCGAAGGTGCGGCAGAACCTCGCGCTCGTCGTCGGTTTGCAGGGCCGTTTCCAGGAGGCGGAAACCATTGCGCGGGGCGATCTGTCAGAAGGCGAAGCCGCGGCCAATGTCGCCTATCTGCGGCAGATGCTGGCTCAGCAGGGCGATTGGAAGAAGACCAAGCGTGGCTCTCCGCTGGCGCCGACGACCGGCTCCTAGGCTGATACCCGGATCGCTCTACTTCGGCTTGAGGACCGGCGTGCTGGTGTTGGTGTCCTGCGTGGCCATCACGCGGATGGCCGCTGGCCCCAGAATGACGACGAACAGCACCGGCAGGAAGAACAGGATCATCGGCACGGTGAGCTTGGGCGGCAGCGCTGCGGCCTTCTTCTCGGCCTCCGACATGCGCATATCGCGGTTTTCCTGCGACATCACCCGTAGCGTCTGGGCGAGCGGCGTGCCGTAGCGCTCCGCCTGCTGCAGCGCCATACACACGGATTTGACGCCGTCGAGATCGGTGCGCTTGGCGAGATTCTCGTAGGCGGATTTGCGGTCCTGCAGATAGGACAACTCCGCTGTCGTCAGCGTTAGTTCTTCCGCCAGAGGGATCGATTGCGAGCCGATTTCCGCGCTGACCCGCTTGAACGCGGCTTCGATCGACATTCCGGATTCGACGCAGATCAGCAGCAGATCGAGTGCGTCGGGAAAGGCGCGCTTGATGGAGAGCTGCCGCTTGGCAATACGGTTCTTGAGGAAGAAATACGGCACCTGCATGCCGGCGTACGCGGCGGCCAGACAGATACCGACCTTGACCATCGCCGGCTGGTCGAGTTCCAGAACCACGAACATGTAGAACAGCGCGGCCACAAACATGAGGACCGGCGTGACAAGCCAGAAGAACAGGAATGCGACATAGGTTGCCTGGCCGCGATAGCCGGCCTGCACCAGCTTCTCGCGCGCCTCTTCCTGCGCAAGCCATTTGGTCAGATTGAATCGTTCGACGATCCTCGCCATGTACTGCTTGGGCGACGACCGCAGCGAAACCTTTTCCTTCTCGCCGCGCGACAGACGTTCACGTTCGCGCTGGCGGATCTTTTCGCGTTCGAGCGCGACAGACCTCATGCGCTTGTCGAGCACGTTGGGCGACAGCACGGGCATTGCGATCGTCAGCACCGTGGCCACAGCAGCCAGCCCCGCAAGCAGAGCTGTGAGCTGCTTGGGGTTCATGTTGTAGATCGTCTCGATCAGTGTCCGAAGCATGGGGCTGGCTCAAAAATCGAAGTTGATCATCTGCTTCATGACGAACACGCCGGTGCCCATCCACATGGCGCATCCGGCCATCATGAAGCGGCCCAGGTCGGTCATCCAAAGCAGTTCGATGTAATCCGGGCTGGTGATCCAGACCAGCGTGCCGACTGCGATCGGCAGGAAGCCGATGATCGAGGCGGAAGCCTTGGCTTCCATCGACATGGCCTGAATCTTGGCCTTCATCTTCTTGCGGTCGCGCAACACGCGCGACAGGTTGCCGAGCGCTTCGGACAGATTGCCGCCGGCCTTCTGCTGGATCGAAATGACGATGCCGAAGAAGTTGGCTTCGGGCAGCGGCATGCGATCATAGAGCTTGGCGCAGGCTTCGCCGATTGGCATGCCGATGGTCTGCGTTTCGACGATCGCCTTGAACTCGCTTTTGATGGGCTCTTGCGCGTCGAGCGCGATGATCTTGAGACTGTCGAGCAGCGGCAGTCCGGCCTTGATGCCGCGCACGATCACGTCCACGCCATCGGGAAAATTGTTGAGGAATTTCTTTTCGCGGCGCTTCTTGAGGAACGACAAAAGCCAGCGGGGGACGCCGAATGCGGCGGCAAAGCCGACGCCCAGCGCAGGCAGCGGGTTGCCGACGAACACGAACACCGCCACGAAGGCAAACAATCCGTGGCCGGCTGAGATCATCAGGAACTGATTTTTCGACCAGGTCAGGCCGGCCTGGGAGATCTTCATGGCCAGCGGCGGATTATTCGGTTTTTTCGCCTTGACGTCGATTTCCTTCAACGTGTCTTCAACCTGCTCGCGGCGCGATTTCTGCACACGGATGGCTGCGCGGGCGGCCGGCTCCGAGCGCGTTGCGTTGGCGCGCCGCTGCTCGACCTTCCGTTCGCCCGAAATGAGCGGATAAATGAACACGTAGGCAACGCCGCCGATCGCGGTCGCCACCATCCCGAACATGGCCAACGCCTGCATTTTCATCGGATGCGGTCCCTCATCGCACCGGCGCCATGGCGATTTCACCGGCGTCGAGGGCGGCGGCCAGCCGCTTTTCCTCGCCGTAGTAGCGCGCGCGATCCCAGAATTTCGGACGCCCGTTGCCGGTCGACTTGTGCGAGCCGATCAGATTTCCCTGCGCGTCCTCTCCGGTCATCTCGTAGACGAACAGGTCCTGCGTAATGATGACGTCGCCTTCCAGACCGACCACCTCAATGATGTGGGTGATTTTGCGCGAGCCGTCGCGCAGACGCGCGGCCTGCACCACGACATCGACGGACGCCACGATCATTTCGCGGATGGTCTTGGACGGCAGCGAATAGCCGCCCATGGTGATCATGGATTCGATACGGGACAACGCCTCGCGCGGCGAGTTGGCGTGCAGCGTGCCCATCGAACCGTCGTGACCGGTGTTCATCGCTTGCAGAAGATCGAATGCTTCGGGTCCGCGGACTTCGCCGACGATGATCCGCTCCGGGCGCATACGCAGGCAGTTTTTGACCAGATCGCGCATGGTGACCTGGCCTTCCCCTTCGAGGTTCGGCGGCCGGGTTTCCAGACGCACCACATGGGGCTGCTGGAGCTGCAGTTCGGCGGCGTCCTCGCATGTGATGATGCGCTCGTCGTCGTCGATGAACTGCGTCAGGCAGTTGAGCAGAGTGGTCTTGCCCGAGCCGGTGCCGCCGGAGACGATGGTGTTGACCCGGCAACGGCCAAGGATTCTGAGAACCTCCGCGCCTTCTTCCGTGATCGAATTGAATTTGACGAGATTGGCGAGCCGAAGCTTGTCCTTCTTGAACTTACGAATGGTGAGGGCAGGACCATCGAGCGAAAGCGGCGGCGCGATCACGTTGACACGCGATCCGTCCGGGAGGCGGGCGTCGCAGATCGGAGAGGATTCATCGACACGGCGGCCGATCTGGCTGACGATGCGCTGACAGATGTTGAGAAGCTGCTGGTTGTCACGAAACCGGATGCCGGTCTTCTGGATCTTACCGCTGACTTCGATGAATACGTGGCCCGAGCCGTTGACCATGATGTCGGCGAAGTCGTCGCGGGCCAGCAACGGCTCAAGCGGGCCGTAGCCGAGAACGTCGTTGCAGATGTCGTCGAGCAGTTCCTCCTGCTCGGAAATCGACATCACGATGTTCTTGATCGCGATGATCTCGTTGACGATATCGCGGATTTCCTCGCGCGCGGCGTCGGCGTCGAGTCGTGCGAGTTGCGCCAGATCGATCGCCTCGATCAGCGCGCCGAACACCGTGCCTTTGGTTTCGTAGTAGCTTTCAGAGCGGCGCGCGTCGGTTGCCATCGCTGGCGGTTGAGCGGCGATGCGGGTGGGTGTTGCCGGGGCGCTGACGAGCGGCGCGCCGAGTCCCGCCGAGGAAAGCGGCGAAAGCCGGTCCGGGCTGCTTTGCGGCGCCGGCGCTGGCTTCGGCGCTGCCATCGGCGCCGCTGGCGCTGGCCTTGCATCGGTGGTGCTACGCTTGCCGAACACGACGTCCCAACCTTTACTTCTTCATCAGTTTGCCGAGCAGCGGCGTGAACAGGCCGCCCTTGGCCTTCTTCACTTCGGAACGGCCGGTCAAGAGTTGTGCAAGATGCCGAAACGTCTCCGCGGTGCGATGGTTCGCTGAAACCTCGGCGATCATCTGGCCGTTGTTGGAGGCGGTCCCGAACATCTGCGGGTCAAACGGAATGATGGCCACCGGTTGATCTTCCAAAGCTTTGGCGAAATCGGCCGGCTTGATTTCCGGCCGCTTCGGCACGCCGACCTGATTCAGACAGTAGGACGGGCGGTGGTCGTTGACGCGCGCGGCCCGCAGATAGTCGAACAGGTTCTTGGCGTTGCGAAGATTGGCAAGGTCCGGCGCCGCGACAATGAGAATGTCGTCGGCGTTCACGAGGGTGCGCTGGGTCCAGCCGCTCCACTGGTGCGGCAAGTCGAGCACGATGCAGGGCATGGTGGCCCGCAGCGCGTCGAAGATGCCATCGAATGCCTCGACGCCGAAGTCGTAGGCGCGTTCAAGCGTGGCCGGCGCCGCCAGCAGGCTCAGGTGATCGGTGCATTTCGACAGCAAGCGATCGACAAAAGCGGTGTCGATGCGGTCGGGGGAAAACACTGCGTCTGCGATACCTTGTGGCGGGTCCTGGTTGTAGTCGAGGCCGGCGGTGCCGAACGCGAGGTCCATATCGGTGACCACGGAATCAAGCGAGAGATCCCGGGCGACAGACCATGCGATGTTGTGAGCGATGGGGGAGGCCCCGACGCCGCCCTTTGCGCCAACGACGGCGACGACGCGGCCAATGTCGATCGTGCCGACCGGAGAGATCATGTAATCGCTGACGCCGCGCCGGACCAGTTCCCGGTACAGCGTCACGTCGTTAGTCCGGCCGATCACCACGACGCGGGTGCCGGCGTCGCAGAATTCGGCCAATGCATCGAGGCCGGCCAGGATGCCGTCGCCGCGGCCGTCCGCCTCGATCATGATGACGTTGGGGGTGGGCGAGCCGCGATAGGCTTCAATCGCGGCGGCGATGCCGCCCATCTGGATTTTGACGTGGGCCTTGCCCAGCCGGCGATCCTCGCCGGCGGACTGGATCGCGGCCGCGGTCTCGACCGTTTCGCTGAACGCCTGCACGGATACGCGCGGCGCTGGAGCAATGTGCTCGTCGCGCGGCGCGGCCTCCGCGTCCTTCGGCTCAGCCATGACAGCTTGTGAGGAGGTTCTGATCATTTGCCTATCTCGCTGATCGCGCCCTTGCCTGCATCGGGATAGGTGGTCGCCGGGCTTTCGCCCTTGCGCCATTTGTCGGTGCCGAAGGTGCGCTTGGCGTTGTAGGCCGGCGCGTCGGCGCGCGGTTGCACCAGATCGGCCGGTTCGGCGACCATCGAGGCGAGATTGCGCTGAGTGGCGCAGCCGAAGTTGTAGTACTGCCGGTTCTCGAAATGCTTGGTCTGGTAGCTTGCCCCCAGATCGTCAGGCCACTGCCCGCATGGACCGGCCTCCGCCACCATCAACGGGTAATTCAGCCGAAGGTTCGCGTTCTTGCCCTCGGAATGATACGGCCTGATCCCGATGCCGGAGTTGGGCACGCCGGCTTGCACGATGATCGAGATAGCCTCTCTCAACGAGTCATTGGCGGCGCGATCGTTGCTCCCACCCACTGGGCGGTCGATGGTGACGCCGCCGGTGGCGTCGCGCTTCCAGTTCTGGGCGAATGCGAGGACTTCGGCGCGCTGCATCGGCGACAGCCCGCCGCGAACCGCGCCGACGAAGAGCACCAGGGACTTCTTGCCTTCCTTCACCGCGATCGGATGCCGGTCGGTGTAGGCGAGCGGAATGCCGCCAGTCGTGTCTGTGGCGGTCGTTGTGTTGCAACCGGCGAGCCCGGCGGCGCAACCCGCGATCAGCAGGCCACGGGACGCGAATCCGGCGGCGTGGCGTCGGGCGACGTTGAGAAATTCAAACTGCATCGGTCGTCTCCTCGTCGCGTGACTCAGTCCAGAAAGAAACCAACATTGCCGCGATAGCTCTTCTCACGCGGATTATCCTGGCCCGGCGTCCCGTAAAGTCGATTGAACCGGCCGAGCAGGCTGGTGGACGCATCGGATGCGTCCGCGTAGCCGTCGTCCGGCTTCGATAGATCCTTCTGCGCCACCGAGCGCACGATGTATGGCGTGACCATCACCACCAGCTCGGTTTGCCGGTTGATGAAGTCGCGGCTCTTGAACAGGGCGCCGAGCACCGGGATGTTCATCAGGCCCGGCAGGCCGTTGAGCTGCTGCTTGGTCTGCTCCTGGATCATGCCGGCCATGGCGAGCGATCCGCCGGAGGGAATCGCCACCGTGGTTTCGGCGCGCCGCGTCTTGATCGACGGAATGGTGAGCGTGGTGTTCTGGGTGGCGCTGATCGCCTGCGTCAGCGTCAGGGCGTTGTCGTTCGACAGTTCGGACACCTCGGTCAGCACCTTCAGGCTGATGCGGCCTTCGGCCAGCACAACCGGCGTGAAGTTCAAGCCGACGCCGAACTTTTTGAACTGGATCTGTGTCTGACAATTGCGGGTCGTGGGATCGCAGGTGAAGCCCGCCGGAATCGGGAATTCGCCGCCGGCCAGGAAGTTCGCGGATTCGCCGGAGATGGCCGTGAGGTTTGGCTCGGCCAGGGTGCGGATCACGCCGGCGCGTTCCATGGCGCGCAGCGTGGCGGTCACGCCGCGGTAGCTCGCGCTGATGCCGTTGGAGTTCAGCGCCGAGCCCAGCACTGGAAATGGATTGACGTTGGTGAGGTTGACCACCGAGTTGCCGCTGTTCACCGTGCCGCTCAGGTCGATGCCGAGCTGCTTGATGACCTCGCGCTGCACCTCGGCCACGGTGACTTTCAGCATCACCTGGTCGCGGCCCCGCACTGAGATACCGTTGACGACGCGGCTGCCGTCGCCGGCGAGCCGGGCTGCGAGATCGAAGGCCCGCTGGGATTCGCTCTGGCTCGCGACCGAACCGGACAACATGATGCCGTCGGCGAGACCTTCAACATGAATTTCGACTTCAGGCAGCGACCGCTTGAGCGCGGCGCGAATGCCGTTCAGATCGCGGGTCACCGCGATGTCGAAAGCCATGAGTTGTTTACCTTCGGCATCGAAGAAATAGACGTTGGTCTGACCGACCGCGACGCCGATGATGTAGGCGCGGCGCGATGTCCGCACGACCGCGTTGGCGATCTTGGGGTCGGCGACCAGCACGTCTTTGATATCGCCGGGCAGGTCGATCACGATGCTCTTGCTGACCCCGAGCGGGACGAACTGCGCCGACTTGTCGCCGTAAATTTGCACGGCGGGCGCGGCCAGCCTCTCGCCGGTGTCTGCGGCGCCGGCCGGCGCGGACGATCCGAGCGTTGCCATGACGATCAGCGCCGCCGAGGCTGCGGTGCGGACAATCGTCGTCACTCTCGTCATGGACCTGCTCCTGTGTGACGTCATTTGATGCTGTTGACACCGAAGCGGACGGTGTTGATGTCGGTTTTGCGTTCTTCTTCGACGACCTTGCTGGCGTCGAGCAGGCTGCGGAGCGCGAGCGACAGCGTGCCAACCTGGCGCGCCTGCGTCAGCGTTTCGGCCTGCCGAGGTGCGATCTCCAGAGTCGCGGTCTTGCCGACCACGACGCGCTGGCCGTTCTTTTCCTCGATGGTCTGGTCGATAGCGAGCACGCGAACGTTGACGAGGATCGTTTCGCTGGATGCGAGCTGGTTCTTGTCGTTCTCTTTGGGGCGGCGCGAGAGAATCACATCGACGCGGTCATTCGGCAGGATGAAGCCGCCGGCGCCTGTTTCAGGCGAGATTTCGGTGGAGACCGCGCGCATGCCGGATGGCAGGATCGCCGCCATATAGCCGGCGGCGCCGTTGGCCCGGATCAGCTTGGCGTCGCGGATCGGCTCGCCCGCGGTGAACGGTGCCCGGGTGATGGCGCCCGCCAGCTCCTCGAGGGCGCCCGGCTTGTCCTACTTGGTGATGTAGCTGTCGCCGGTGGTGGCGGCGGGCCAAGCCTGCCATTGCATATCCTGGCTGGCGATTGCCGTTCCCATGCCGATGTCGCTCTTGGCGATCAGCACGTCGGTGGTCTCAAGCTGGACGACGGGAGGAGCTTCCGGCTTCTTTTATTCGTCGCCGCCAATCATGAACGCGGCGGCACCACCCGCTGCGAGGGCGACGGCAAGCACAAGAATACGCGCGGCTTTCATAACGCCTCACTGACTCTGTTACGGGACACGACGGCCAGCACAGGACCGTCCCTCCGCACCTAGTGTGGCTCCGCAGCGCTGGAGCGAACCCTTCGGGATTTAAGCCGTTAAAGGTCAATTCGTAGTTAACGGTGCGTATCCAAATGCGGTTAAAAATGTCTTGAGGGAAAGACCGGCCGCGGCGCGCAGTTGCGCGCGCTTATGCGATGCGCGGAAAAGCGCCGTGCGGCCGCAGCGTGGGCTTGATGCGCATTCGGCGAGATCGGCGGACGCGGCGGACGCCGCGATTTCAGCCGAGCTGCATCCAGGGGGTGTCGGGATAGATCAGCAGCGCCGCGGCGGCGAGCGCGATGCCATAGGGCACGCCGCCATCGAGGCGGTGCAGGCGCTTGATCCATTCCTGATCGGCGAGGGCCTTCGGCAGCGGTATCAGACGGAACCGGATCATCGCCAGCGTCAGCACTCCGCCGAATATGGATGCATAGAGCAGATACACAACGAGGTGGTCGAATCCGAGCCATAGTGCCGTGGCGGCCGCGAGTTTGGCGTCGCCGCCGCCGATCCATCCTCGCGCGAAGAACACGAAAGTGACCGCGAGGACCGTCGCGGCGGCTCCCGCGTGCGACAACACTTCACTGGCGCTCATGCCGCTGATCAAGGCCATCGCAGCGAATCCGACGACCAGCGCCAGCGTCACCCGGTTCGAAATGGTCATGGTGAAAAGATCGCTGGAGGCCGCGAAGGCCATCAAAGCGGGAAACACCAGGAGCCTGATCGCGTCGGTCAACATGACAATCCTCTGCGGCGACCCCAACCTAACCGGCGCTCGTTGCGCTTTCGTTATCGTCGCAACCTAAATGAAGTTCGCCTCCGCGGCGGCTGAAACGCGGCGGAGGCGAATTTGCAGGGAAGCGCGGTCGGGCCGCGCGACGCCCTTAGTTCAGTGCGTTGTCGACCGATGTGAAGGTCGATTTCAGCTTGGTGCCGAGTCCGGCCACGGTGGCGATGATGGCCACCGAGATACCGGCGGCAATCAAGCCATATTCGATCGCTGTGGCGCCGGTCTCGTCGCGAAGGAAGCTGATCACATAGGACATCGTTCTGACTCCTGACTGAGCTCGCGCCGGGTTCGTGGCGCTTCAGGAGTTCTACGGACGATGTCTGAAGCCCGACGTAAAATGGAACTCTGCATTTTCGGGCAATTGTCGGAAAATGTGGGGCTTTGCCCGGCGCCGCGGCGTTGCGGTCCCAAAAACGAAAAGGCTCCGGACCTGCCGGAGCCTTCCGCACGAAACTTCGAACGCGATTTAGTTGAGCGCGTTCTGAACCGACGTGAAGGTCGACTTCAGCTTGGTGCCGAGTCCCTGCACGACCGCAATGATTGCAACAGAGATGCCCGCGGCGATCAGGCCGTATTCGATGGCCGTCGCACCGGATTCATCTTTCACAAAACGCGAAACGAGGTTTGTCATCTGATAGCTCCCTTAGGATCCACGTGGCTGTCTGAGCTGGCCCTGGGCCGTTCCGACCCATTCGGACCAAACCGTAACAGCGGGGCGTTGCGGTCGAGTTAATTCGACCTATCGCTTTTCAAGCTTTCACCCACATTCGGTTTGTGGTTAACAAGCGATTGATCTGTATTAGAAAAGTAGGCTCATCAGGAAAACGAGTGGGTGAATCTGATGGGGAATGCGGCCTGAAGGCTTATGGATACTGGGTTTTCGGGGTTTCGTAAGGCGGTTGAATTGGGCATCATTTCCCGATGGCCAACTCATCGAAGCGACAGCGGCGCCTTTGGGACACGTACACGTTCCCCGGCTTTCGCCCCCAACCCACGGTGCGCGG
>JAPLPD010000273.1 GCA_026400395.1 Alphaproteobacteria bacterium
GCGGATGTGGATAACGAGGGGCGACGCTACCGCTGTGAAGGCGCGCGACCCCCCTCGTTACCCACAAACGCTCAGCCCCATCCAAAAGGGGACATTCTCATTGTGCGGAACGAGGGGACATTCTCATTGTGCGTTGACAATCAATCGTCGAAGGTTGCGTGCGGGATTTTCGAGGACTAACTTCGCGCCACGGGGAAACGCAGGCTCCCCATTAGACGGTCACTCGTCCAAGCTCTGTGCAACGCTCGACGTGTCGAGGGGATTGCGCATGGACGAAAGCGAAAATTCAGCACGCCTTGGACGGGTCGCCATCTTATGGAGGGGCGACAGCTCGGCACGTCGCGCGGCCACGCCGCAAAACAACCGATTCCAGGCAATCTTCGCGGCGCTGGACGATGTCGGCGTCGATGCGGAACCAGTGGTCTACGAAGACGATGTGCTCGATGCCGTGCGTGCGCAGCTCGCCAAGCTCGATGGCGTGCTGGTCTGGGTCAACCCGATACATGAAGGGCGCAACCGCGCCAACCTCGACGCGTTGCTGCGCGAGGTCGCGGCGCGCGGGGCCTGGGTGAGCGCGCATCCCGATGTGGTCCTCAAAATGGGCACCAAAGAGGTTCTCTATCGCACCCGCACGATGAGTTGGGGATGCGACACCGCCCTCTATCGAACGGCCGAGGCGATGCGCGTCGAACTGCCGGGACGACTCGCAGCTGGCCCGCGCGTTATCAAACGCAACCGCGGCAATGGAGGTCAGGGAGTCTGGAAGGTCGAGGCGTTGGCGAGTGCTGCACGAAACCGGCCGATGGTCCGCGTGCTGGATGCGACCAGAGATGCTTCGGAGGACATAGTGTTTGACGAGTTTGTTGAGCGTTGCGTTGAGTATTTTCACGACGGAGGTGTAATCGATCAGCAATTTCAGCCGCGTTTGGGTGAGGGCGTGGTGCGTTGCTACATGGCCGGCGACAACTGTGCGGGTTTCGGCCACCAGAAGGTGAAGGCTCTGGTCCAAGCACCGGCCGGCCGTGCTGAAGCGAGCGCACGACTTTACACCAGCAACGCCGAGCCACGCTTTCAGCGCCTGCGCCGGTTGATGGAAGACAAATGGATACCAGAGCTGACTTCCAAGCTGGACATCCCGCGGCGTGACCTGCCGATGATTTGGGACGCGGACTTTATGCTTGGACCGCCGAGCGCCGAGGGCATTGACAACTATGTTCTTGGCGAGATTAACGCCAGCTCGGTGTTTCCGATGCCCGACCAAGCGCCGGCAGAGATCGCCCGCCGAGTTGCCAGCCGCCTTCATCTCAAACTTTGCCGCAGGGGTCGCGTATTGCCATGTCGCGTATTGCCTGTCGCGTATTGCCATGTCGCGTATTGCCATTGCGAAAGCTCTGCAATCGACCTACCCTCGTGCGCGGGGACATGCAGACTCCCCATTAGACGGCTTGCCGCCCAAGCTCTGCGCAACACTCGGTTTTCGAGGGTATTGCGCATGGACGGACATCAGCCCTCAATCTCCTTACAGGATCTTTATGCGCGGCTTGGAACCGCCGCCGCGCCGGTCGTTATCGACGTGCGGCGCACCGCAGCGTTCGACAAGGCCGACAATCTTATCGCTTCGGCCTTCTATCGTTCCCCAGATGAAGTCCAGCAATGGCGGCATACTTTGCCCGCCGGACGCCCAATCGTGGCGTACTGCGTGCACGGACACGAGGTAAGCCAAGGTGTAACCGCATTACTGCGGGCGGCCGGGTTAGATGCCGCTTACCTCGAAGGTGGAATAGACGCCTGGATTTCGGGGCAGTTACCTACTGCTCTCAAGCGCGGCACCGATGCGGGCAAGTGGGTGACACGCGAGCACCCGAAGATCGACTGTAGCGCGACAATCTGGATGAGAACTCCGCGACAATCAGGATGGCCATTTTGGCGGTCGCGGCGAGGAGATGATTGTCGCGGCGCGACGATAACGCAAGCGATATTTTCGTGACGCGTGATTTGATTGTCGTGGAGC
>JAPLPD010000058.1 GCA_026400395.1 Alphaproteobacteria bacterium
CAGCAGCGCGGCCTTGGTCGAGGCATAGGCGGCGTTGCCCTGGTTCGCTTGCAATGCGGTGATCGAGCCGATGACGGCGACGCGGCCGTCCTTGGCGCGCATCATGCCGCGCACGACGGTGCCGCAGATTTTCACGAACGACCAGTAGTTCACCTGCATCGCCGCTTCGGCCTTTTCCTGGTCGATCATCACGGCAAGCGCGTCGTAGGACGCGCCGGCGTTGTGAACGAAACCGGAGAATGGCGTGTCCTTGAGCTTGGCGCAGAAAGCCTCGACCGCGGCCTTGTCCGAGAGATCGACGCTTTCGGCGGCGAATTTCTGGCCCGCGTGCGCGGCACTCATTTCCTTCAGCAGCGCGTCGGCCTCGGCCTTCGCGGAGCGATAGGTAAAGGTGACATCGTGGCCGGCGTCGGCGAGCGAGCGGACAATGGCAGTGCCAAGACCGCGGCCGCCGCCGGTGACGATGACGTGGCGCTTCTGGGGAGTGGTCATGCTGCTGGCTCACGGGCAAGAACAAGGGAAACGTTTTGGCCACCGAAGCCGAACGAGTTGGAAATCGCGCGGCGCATCTTGGCATCGCGCGCGACGTTGGGGACCACGTCGAGCATGATCGTGGGATCGGGAACCTTGTAGTTGATGGTCGGCGGAATGCGCTGGTGCTGGAGCGTCATCAAGGTGATGACGGCCTCGACGGCGCCGGCGGCGGACAGCGTGTGCCCGATCATCGATTTGTTGGACGAGATCGGCAGCGTCTTCATGCGTTCGCCGAAGACGGCGCTCGTACTCATCGCTTCCATCTTGTCGTTTTCCGGCGTGCTGGTGCCGTGCGCGTTGACGTAGTCGACATCCTCCGGCGTGATGCCAGCGTCGGTCAGCGCCTTGCGCATGCAGCCGATCACCGGCTTGCCGTCGGGGCTGGAGCGGGTGCGGTGGAAGCTGTCGGCGAGTTCGCCGCAGCCTTCGAGGACGCCTTTCCAGCACCAGCGCGCCAGCGCCTTCGGCCATCACGAAGCCGTCGCGGTTCTTGGAGAACGGCTTGGAGGCTTCGGACGGATTATCATTCTGGGTCGATAGCGCCGAGAGGAGCGAGAAACGCACGAGGCTTTCCGGGTTCACCGAGCCGTCGGTCGCAATACACAGTGCCGCATCGGTTTCGCCGCGGCGGATCGCTTCAAGGCCAAGCTGGATCGCGCTCGCGCCGGATGCGCAGGCGGTCGATAGCGAGATCGGCGAACCCTGCGTGCCGAACTTGTCGGCAAGGTGGTGGCCGACCGAGCCGAACACATAGCGTTCGTGGATGTTGCCGAATTTTCCGGTCGAGGCCGAGCGGATCAGGTCGTCATAGGTGATCGCGCCATTCGAGCCTGCGGCAACCGCCAGCGACTCGCGCTGCGGCCATTCGAGTTCGATGGGTGCAACGGCAAGGAACAGCGGGCCGGGAAACGAACCCTTGCTGCCAAGGCCTGCTTCGGAGACGGCTTCCTCGGCGGCAAGCTCGGCGAGCCGCTCGGAGAGTTCAGCCGCGGACGGCGGATCGAAGGGCACGAAATCGACGGCGCCGGCCATCTTGGTCTTGAGGCCCTCGGTCGAGAACCGCTTGATGGCGCGGATGCCGGAATTGCCGGCGGAAAGATTTTTCCAGTTGTCGGCCTTGCCGGCGCCGAGGGAGGTGACGACGCCCATGCCGGTGACGACGACGACCGGACGGCCTTTCTTGTCGCGCATTGTCATTCTTGCCCCTCCGTCAGTTGGCGGCTTCAACGAGCGCAAGGCCTTCGCCGCGCCAGTGTCCGACCCCCGTCACAACCGCTTGCGCGAGCGAACCGTTCATCGGCTGCTCGATACCCGAACCATCCGCAACCGGCGGAAACAACTTGCCGTGCTTCAGCGCCAGTGCAGCCAGCGCGATGTTCATGGCGAACTGCGGTTCCATGCCATGACCAATATGGGAGCCGGTGGCGCGGACGGGAAGGGCCGAATGCTTGGCAAGGAAAGCCTTTTCCTCGGTCGTCGCGGCTTCCGCACCAGTCGCGCCGGAGATGAAGGCGGCATGCTTGCCGTCAACCGTGCCGGCGATCTTGCCCCACAGCTTGTCGAGTGAATCGGTGATGGCGCCCGGCTTGCGGCGTGTGCTGTCGGCGGCCACCGACGAGAGACGGGCAATCGGAACGGCGCCACGCGCCTGCGCGTGTTCGCGGCTTTCGAGAACGAGGAATGCGCCGAGCGAACCAAGCGCAAAGCCGCCGCCCTGCGCCGCGCGATCCCACACCGGGCCGTATTTGTCTTTCAGCGTGTACCCGCCACTGGTGTAGAGCATCAGCAGGTCCTTGCGCTCGCCGTTGTGCGCGCCGCCGACGAGCGTGATGTCGCTCTGTCCAGCCTGAATGCGGCTGAGTGCAATGCGCACCGCATCGACGCCCGATGGCTCT
>JAPLPD010000342.1 GCA_026400395.1 Alphaproteobacteria bacterium
CTGTCGCTTCGATGAGTTGGCCATCGGGAAATGATGCCCAATTCAACCGCCTTACGAAACCCCGAAAACCCAGTATCCATAGGCCTTCAGGCCGCATTCCCCATCAGATTCACCCACTCGTTTTCCTGATGAGCCAAAAAAACAAAGGCCCCCCGGATCGCCGGGAGGCCCCAGACGTCAAAATCAGGCGCTCACTTCTCCAGCATGTTGACGACCTCGACGCGACGGTTCGCCGCCGCCTTGGGATCCTCTTTGACCTTCAACCGGGTCTTGCCGAAGCCGGCGGTGACGAGTTGGCCGGGTTCGAGTTTGTACTTCTGAACCAGATAATTCTTCACCGAGTCGGCGCGCCGGCTGGAGAGATCCTGGTTGTACTCTTCTCCGCCTACGCCGTCGGTGTGGCCGGCCAGCACAAAGGTGCTGCTCTTCAGCGCGGGATCGGTCAGCGCCTTGCCGAGATTGTCCATGTCCGGCAACGCGGCCTTGGCGATATTGGCGGAGTTGTAATCGAACTTGATTTCCAGATCGATGCGCGGCTTCGTCTCCGCCACCGCCGCGATCTGCTGACGCTCGCCGGTCGAAAGCGAACGCGACGGACGGTTGCGAAGCGAATCGACGAACTTTTCAGTTTCCGCGTTCTTCGCCTGCTCGGCCGACGCGGGCGGAGAGGCCGAGAGACTTCGCGTCCGGGCGATCGGCGGCTTGGGCTTCAAAGCCTCGATGATCTGTTGCGACGACGGGGTCGATTGTCCGATCGCATAGCCGGCCGGCAAAACGAGTGCCGCCGCAATCACCGAGGACTTCAGAGTCTTGAGGAATGTGGACATGGGGCGCTCCTTCCGATGACCTTGGATTTCGGCCCGTCATCCCCGGCATCCGGATGATGGTGTGCACCCGCTAAATCGATGCCCGATAGTGCTTCAAAACCATGCGTTTGCCAGTGCGTTAACGCACACCATATCGGTCAAATTCGTCAGCCACCCCCGGATCGATCGCCTTGGCGGCGGCGATGTCGTTGTTGCCAGTGGCGTTTCCAGCCCGAAGCTTGGCCAGGCCGCGGCCATAAAGCGATGATGCTTTTTTCGCGGAAATCTTCAGCGCGGCGTCGTAGTCCGCAATGGCGTTCTGCGCCTGGCCGAGTTTCAGCTTGACGAAGCCACGGCTGTCGAGCGTGTCGACGTAGTCCGGTTTGATCTGCAGTGACGCGTCGCAATCCTGCAGCGCGGCCTGCAAGTCACCGAGAATGGCGCGCACCCAGCAGCGGTTGTTGAGTGCTTCGGCATCCTTCGGCTTGAGTTTGATCGCGGCGTCGAAGTCAAGCGCGGCGCGCGTGAAGTCATCGTTCTTGGCGTAGATCTGGCCGCGCCGGTAAAACGAATCGGCATCGTTGGGATTGGCGCCCAGCTTGCGATTGAGATCCTGGATCGCCGCCATGTCCTCAGGCGGTATCTGGATCGGCGTCGGAACAGCGGCGGCGGGCGGCGCGGCGGGAGTGGGCGCAAGCGTCGCGTGGCCGCCGGTCGGCGGCGCAGCCGGGAGCGCCGCCACAGGCCCCGGCGGAGCGGTTGCAGCCGGAGCAACTGCGACAGGTGGTGGCGCAGGCGGCGCGGCTGGTGGCGGAGCAGCAACCACAGGCGGTGGCGTTGGGGCGGAAGCCGGTGCCGCCGCTGCGGGCGCCCCGGAGGCGGCTGGCGGCGACGACGCCGTCGCGACCTTCGCGCCGGGATTGAGCGAGAAGAAGAAACCAGGGGCGAGCGACGACGAAAGCCAGGGAACCTGCTTCTCCTGCGAGCCCTTCGATACGCCGACGCGCGTCCGGTTGAAAACCTCATCCGCCGGCAACTGCGTCTCGCGCAGCTGGCCTACCAGTTCGTTCACGAACACACTGCTGTCATCGACGACAGTGCTCGGCGCGGAGGAATACATCACCAGCGATCCGGTCGGCGCATCCACCGGACCAAGCCCCGACGACGCCGGACGAAAGCGCCGCTCGAACGGATTGCGCCGGGACGCGTCGAGAATGGCAATCTTGACCCGCGCGCCCCGCGAATTCATTTCCTTCAGGACCGTATCAAGGCTGATGCCATCGCGACGCACATCGGATTCCGTCCAGATCTGCGCGTCGACCGGAATGATGTAGCTCTGCCGCGCCGACTGAATGGCGTAGCCACTGAAGAAAACCATCGCCACCGAGCCGGGCTTGATCTTGCCGAAGAAGCGATCGAACGCCTTGCGCGTCGCCTCCTTGGAAAGGTTCTCCGCCACATCGACGTCGAACCCCATATCGCTGCGCCGCAGTTCCTCGGCGAGCGCGCGTGCATCCTGCACCGGCTCCTTCAAAGGGGTATCGGCGTCGGGATAGTTGGCGTTGCCTATAACCAAGGCCAGCCGCAGGCCGGTTTGCTGGGCCGAGGCGTCGCCGGCCGCGAACGCAAAGACGACGGCGGAAAACAGGATCCAGAGCAAGCGCATGTTGATCTACGCAACTTCCATATCTTCGGGCATGGCCGGATTAGTTCAAGGTTAAGCCAAGCGTAAGCCAAAAGCGAGGGGCCTGTGTGTCATACACAGTGGCCGATCCGCGCCGGAGGTATCGTGCCGGATGCGAAATTCAATTTCAGACGCAAAGACTTGCGCGAACCGCTTCGCCGATGCGAGCCGCGCCGAATGCCGCGTGCTTCCGGCGCTCCCTATCCGCCATGGCCAATCGGAGCAGCCAAGCCTAAATTAGCCCGACGGCCGGTCGCCGGTCACGTTGCGAAACAAGCCCGAGGTCCGTCGATGCGGAAGACCGCTCTGACCCTTTGCCTGCTGGTTGCGTCGAGCCTGTTCGGGGGCCAAGCCGCCGCGGAAAAGCGCATCGCGCTGGTCATCGGAAACTCGAAATACGTCAACGTCCGCATGCTGGCCAATCCGGAGAGCGACGCCAATGCCGTCGCCGACCTGCTGCGGAAGGCGAATTTCGACATCGTCGATGCCAGCAACAATCTTAACGGCACCGAAATGCGCCGGGTGTTCCG
Organism: Alphaproteobacteria bacterium; assembly: GCA_026400395.1. Lineage (GTDB taxonomy): Bacteria > Pseudomonadota > Alphaproteobacteria > Rhizobiales > Xanthobacteraceae > Z2-YC6860. Next base: position 3,021 of record JAPLPD010000342.1, read on the forward strand.
CGACTTCGCCGAAAAATCCCGCGGCGCCGACATCGCGGTCGTATACTACGCCGGTCACGGCATCGAGATCGACGGCACCAACTACCTGCTGCCGGTGGACACCGTGCTCAAGCGCGATCTTGACGTCGAGGACGAGGCCATCTCGCTCGACCGTGTCGTACGCACGCTGGAGCCCGCCAAGCGGCTCCGCCTGATCATTCTCGATGCCTGCCGCGACAATCCGTTCGTGCGAACGGTGCGCCGGACGGTGGAAACCCGGTCGATCGGCCGGGGGCTCGCCCGCATCGAGCCGCCCTCCTCCGACACGTTGATCGCGTTCGCCGCCAAGGCCGGATCGACGGCATCCGACGGCGATGAACAGCACAGCCCATTCACCACGGCACTCCTGCAAAATCTGACGACGCCGGGTCTCGATCTGCGGCTCGCTCTGGGACGCGTCCGCGACGATGTCATCAGGACGACGCGCAACGGACAGGAGCCGTTCGTGTACGGATCGCTCGGCGGCGCCACGGTGTCGTTGGTTCCGGAGATGAGCACGCCGGCCGCCGCGATGCCCCCGGCCGCGCCGGCCTTCGATGCAAAAGCCGACGCACGGCGCGACTACGAGTTAGCCGCGCAGGTCGGCACCAAGGAAACCTGGGATTCGTTTCTGTCGATCCACAGCACCGGCTTCTACGCCGACCTCGCGAAGGGACAGCGCGCCAAGCTGCTGGCCGACGAAGCCCGCACATCGCGCTCGGCGCCGCCGGTTGCATCGCCGGGCAATCCGCAGCCGCAGGCCAGCCCCGCGCCACCCACAGTGGTGGCGGTGGCACCAACCAACACGCCGACCCCGGCCAAACCGGAGTCGGTCAAGCCTGACATCGCCGAGACTGCGCGGCAGTTGCACACCGAGTTGCAGCGGCTGGGCTGCTACCCCGGCGCGATCGACGCGTCGTGGGGCGGCGATTCCCGGCGCGCGCTGGAGCAGTTCAACAAATACGCCAAAGCCCGCCTCGATACCCGCACGGCGAGCCTCGATGCACTTGGCGTTGTCCGTGGCAGAACCGGCCGGATTTGTCCGATGGAATGCCAGTCCGGCTATCGCGCCGAGAACGACGCCTGCGTCAAGATCGCGTGTCGCTCCGGATACATCCTCGACAACGACGGCGATTGCGTGCGCGAGAAAGAAAAGTCCAAATCCGCTTCGCGGCCCGAACCGCGCGATGCAAAGCCGGCGCCTCCCCGCGAGCCGAAGCCCGCCGCCTCCCGCAAGAGCGACGGCGCGCCGGCGCAGGTCGTATGCGGCATGAACGGCTGCCTCAACGTCGGCCGCGGTTGCCGCGGTGAGCGGCGCGCGGCGGGCAATGGTGAGGTGGCGGTGGTCATCTGCGGGCAGTAGTCCCGCAACCAAGGCCGCGCGTCATCGTTCAATTGTCTGAAAGTTTTCCTCACAGTTCCGCCCGCCACTTACGGAGAGGTTAGCCGTGCCCGGTTATGCCCATGGCTGAACGGCCGACGGAACGAAACCGGCCGGTTCCGACTTGTGAGGCAGCCATGACGGACTATCGCCTCCGCAATCACAACCTGCTGTATGCCGACCGTGCCAGGACGCGGCTGAATTGGCGCATCGTCACGCTGTTTGGGGTGATCGGCGCGACCGCAGCGCTTAGCGTCGCCGGCCATCTCACCGACCGGTTCATCCCGGGCGGTTCGCCGATCGCGCAGGAAGCGTCGTCACCGCCAGCGATCCACCTCGCCACACCCGGCGGTTCGCGCACCCGGTCCTGAATTCAGGCCGGCTTCGGTTCGAGTTTCGTCGACCACAAGGCGCGGTCGTCGGCATCCTTGAGCGTCACGGTCATCACACCTGTCGCGCCGTCGATCGCCACATGGCCGAAGAACTGCAACCCGGCGGCCGGCGAAAGGTTCTGGCCTTGCTCCTTGGCCGGTGCCTTCACGTACACAAGCTGCGGGCCGAAGGTGTTGTCGAGATCGTTCGGACCGAACGTGCCGGCGTGGATCGGCCCCGATACGAACTCCCAGAACGGCTCGAAATCCTGGAACGCCGCCTTGTTCGGATCATAATAGTGCGCCGCCGTGTAGTGCACGTCGGCGGTGAGCCAGACCGTGTTGCGGACGCCTGCGCGCTTGATGAAGCTTAGCAAATCGGCGATTTCCAATTCGCGCCCGCGTGGCGGCCCGCTGTCACCCTGGGCAACCGCTTCGACGCCCCACTTTTTCGCACCGTCATAATAGACCACCAATCCCAGCGGCATGTCCGCGGCGATGACCTTCCAGGTCGCGCGCGAGTTCAACAATTCCCGCTTGAGCCACGCCAATTGTTGCGGCCCGAGGAAATAGGCGGCGGGGCCATAGCCCTCCTCCTTCCCCTCGCCGTTCGGGCCGCGATAGCTGCGCATGTCGAGCATGAACACATCGAGCAGCGGGCCGTAGGAAATTTTGCGATAGACGCGGCCGGCTTCGGCCGGCGTGACGCGGAGCGGCATGTATTCATGGAAGGCGCGGCTCGCTCGCGCGGCGAGCAGCAGGGCGTTGCTCGATTTGTATTTCGTGTTGCGATGTTCGTTGATGGGCAGCGGCTCGCCGGGCCACCAGTTGTTGTACACCTCGTGATCGTCCCATTGCACGAGCATTGGAACCTCGGCATTGAACGCGCGGACATTCTTGTCGATCAGGTTGTATTGGAAATTGCCGCGAAACTCGGCGAGCGTCTCGGCTGGCTTCGACTTTTCCTCGGTGACAATGTTCTTCCACAATGTGCCGTCCGGCAGTTTCACCTCGGCTGCGAGCGGGCCGTCGGCGTAGATGGTGTCGCCGTTGTGGATGAAGAAGTCAGGCCGGCTCTTGAGCATCGTCGCATAGGCGCGCATCCCGCCCCGCGCCTCGTCGATGCCCCAGCCCTGCCCGGCGGTATCCCCGGACCAGACAAACGAGACCGAGCGGCGATCGGCCGGCGCCGTGCGGAAGCGCCCGATCATCGGCTCGCCGACAGTTGTTGGCGACGACAGATCGGCGAAGCGGATGCGGTAGAAGATGTCCTGTCCCGAAGGCAGTCCCTCCAGCAGCGTTTTGACGGCAAAATCGCTTTCCGGCAGCGCGTCGATGTAGACGCCGCTGTGGATGGACTTGAAGCTCTCCGTGGTCGCCACCTCGACCGTCATGCGCGACGGCCGGTCGGCGCGCGCCCAGACCATGGCAGAGTCCGCTGACACGTCACCGGATTGGATGCCGTGGGTGATCACCGGCCGATCGGCGGCGTGGCTAAGGTAGGTGCGCGCGATACCGCCGAAGCCGGTCGCAATCGCGGTCGCGCCGGCCGTCGTCAAAAGCCGGCGTCGATTCAAACGTGAATTTGTCATGGCCACCTCCGCATTTCGGTCCCACGAGCTATCCGCGGCCATACTGACAGGGCGTCGGCAGTCAGGCGACAATCCCGTGACAATTCACAGCGTGGCGCTGGCCCACCTTCAACCGCGCCAAAAAAATGGGCCGAATGGGTGAGTGCATCACCCGCTTTGCAATCATTGCGGGGCCCGGCGAAGTCAAGACTATGAAATAGTCCGCTTCACTTCAGCGAGAAGCGGATCGGCACCACGAGATTGACCGACTGCTGAACCATTGCCGGGGGAAACGCCGGCAGCGGCTGGGCGCGCTGCACCATCGTCAGCACTTCCTCGTCGAGCGCAGCAACCCCGGAACTGCGCGCGATGCTTCGGGCCAGCACCTTACCGTTACGGTCGAGGGTGAAACTCAGCGTCACCACACCCTGTTCGTGGCGCGCTTCGGCGCTGCCTGGGTAGCGCTTGTTCGCCTGCAGCCGCGCCAGCACCAGATCGCGCCAACTCGCGATGGCGGCGCGGGTCGACGCGACGTTGCCGGGGCTCGGTGCTTGCGGAGTCTCCGCTGTGTTCTGCTCGGAGCGTGGCGCAGCGGTCGTCTGCGGCGCCGGCGTATCCTGCTGGACGGCTGGCGTCTCGGCCTTCTGTGTGTCGGGCTCTTCTTCAGGCTTCTTTTCGACCGCCTTGGGCTTTGGCTCCGGCAGCGTCACCTCAGCGGGCACCGGCGCTTCCAACCTGGGAACAGGCTCGACAATCTCAGGCTCCTCCTGTGGCGGCGGCTTTGGCGCGGCCTGCGCCTCCACCATCTCCGGGCCCGGAGCGAGATCCTGTTGCGAGGCGGGCGCAAGCGGCACCGGCGCGAGATCGACGACCACTGCGGGCGACAGAGCCGAACCCTCGGGCTCGGAGTCCGGCAGCAGCAGATAGCCGCCCATCAGCCCGCCATGCGCGGCTACGACGAACGCAGCGGCGAGGCCCCAGCGCCTGAACTCCGCCCCAAGCTCCGCGCCGGGCAGAATGAGAGCGCCCGGCCTCATTTCGGCTCCCGATCCTCCAGCCCGACCAGTGCGACCTTGAGATAGCCGGCCGAACGCAGCGTGTTCATCACCGTCATGACATCGCCATAGGTGACCGCGCGATCGGCGCGTAGAAATATCCGCTCGTCGCGATTGCCTTTGGAAGCGGTTTCCAGTGACGACGCCAGCATATTCGGCGGCACCGGATCGTCGCCGATCGCCAGCGTGCGGTCGGCCTTGATGGTGAGGAACACCGGCTTTTCCGGCCGCGGCTGGCGCTGCACCGTGCTGGCCGGCAGATCGACCGCGACATCCACGGTGGCGAGCGGCGCCGCGATCATGAAGATGATCAGCAGCACCAGGATCACATCGATGAACGGCGTGACGTTGATCTCGTGGGTTTCCGCGAAATCGTCGCCGTCGTGTCCGAGACGGATCGACACGGTGCTACTCCGCCGCGCGGGTCATATGGGTGGGCGACATGCCGGACGACACGCGCTCGCAGTCGCGGCTCAATAGCCGCATGACCAGTGCCGAGCCGTCCGCAAGCAAAGCGCGATAGCCGCCGATCTGGCGCGAGAACATGTTGTAGATCACCACCGCCGGGATTGCGGCCACGAGTCCGAGCGCGGTCGCCAGCAACGCTTCGGCGATGCCAGGCGCCACCACCGCGAGATTGGTGGTGTGCGCGTTGGAAATGCCGATAAAGCTGTTCATGATGCCCCAGACGGTGCCGAACAGGCCGACGAAGGGCGCAGTCGCACCGATGGTGGCGAGCAGTCCCATGCCGCGTCCGATGCGGCGGCTGGCCGACGCTTCGACGCGCCCCAGCAGCCAGGCAATCCGCTCCTTCAGCGCCTCGTGATCCGGGTGGGGCGATATCTGCACCTCGTGCACAGCTGTGCGCAGCAGCCGCGCCACGCTCTCGTCGCTTGTGCCGAGCTGCGCGTTCGCCTCCGAGAGTGAGCGCGCCTCGTTGAGCACCGTCAGCGCACCGCGCCCCTGGCGTATCGCCTTCCACAATTCGAGATTCTTCGCGAGCCACACCGTCCACGTCACCAGCGACGCAAACACAAGTCCGACCATCACCACCTTCACGACGATGTCAGCGTTGAGGAACATGCCCCACGGGGACAGGTCGTGCGGCAGCGCCGCGCTGGCGATCACCGGCGTGCCCACCGACGTCGCTGCCGGCGACGGCACCACAACCGGCGCCGATGTCGCAGATGGAGCGGACGGTTGAGCCGGAGCCGTCACGGCGGGCGGCTGGACCGGCGACTGGGCGAAAGCCGCGCCGGCCATCGTCAGTCCCAGCGCAAGTACAAACGGACGGCAGCGATACAATACGGTCGAGAACATACGAAATTCCTGCCTTTTACATATCCCGCCGGCGGCTGCCCGCCCATGCGCCAGCGTGCCTGTTATAATATTACAATTGGTCCGGCCAAAGGCCCTATTTGCTACTCTGCCGCATCCATTTGCGGCACGCGTGCCATGCCCCGGTCGCCGGCCCTCGCCTTGCGTTTGCGCAGCCAGATCATCGTCCCGGTCACGACAAAAGCTGGGGGCAGCACTCCGCAGAGAAACACCAGGAACTGCCAGACCGGGCCGGTGTGGCTGCCTTCGTGAATCCAGCGGATCCATTGCGCGATCTTGTCGCCGGACTGTTGCTGCACCGTCGTGGCGGTCGCGCTTCGATCGTCCACCATGACGGTCGATAGCTGTTCACTATCGCCGTTGCGCACCTGCACCCGCCATGACTGGGCCTGCTGCGCCGGCAGGAAGATCGCCGCGGCCCGCACGCCGGTCGCGTTGGCGGTTGCGAGTTCGGCGACACGGTCGGGATCGAGACGGGGCGACGCGAGCAGCGGCGCATTAACCCGCATTCCCCGGATGACGCTCTGATTTCCGCAACGCTCACGCCGATTCAGATATAGGCATCAGCACCTTATCCTGGATCGAGCGAGGCGATCATGGCGCACCCAGCGGGTGAATCGGACTCGGACGTTCCTCGGCTC
>JAPLPD010000129.1 GCA_026400395.1 Alphaproteobacteria bacterium
AACGCACGACGCCCGCCCGTTCGCGCTCCGACGCGCTCATCGTCAGTAATCCCCTGTCCATCAATGCCCCGTCGAATCAAACTCGAAAAGGGGACATTCTCACTTTGCACAAAGGGGACATTCTCATTGTGCGCTAACACCGCCGCGGGCGGCTCTTGACCCTGCGCGGAGCTTGGACCATTGTCCCGCCATGAACGGCCTTAACGCAATCTGCTGCATTTGCTGCGAGATTATTAGCTAGCGCACACGCTGGCTGCGGCCGTCTTTTCTCCTGATCGAGACATCATAGACGCCCGGCCAGCAGGCCCAGGGAACGTCTTTCGTAACGTCATTTTGCAACGGCACATGTCTATGGAATTGAAACTCTACGATACCTTGGCGCGAGAGAAGCGAGTGTTTGCCCCGATCGATCCGCAGCGCGTGCGCATGTATGTGTGCGGGCCGACGGTGTACGACTTCGCCCACATCGGCAACGCCCGGCCGGTGATCGTGTTCGACGTGCTGTTTCGGCTGCTGCGCCACCTCTATGGCGAAAGCCGCGTCACCTATGTGCGCAACATCACCGACGTCGATGACAAGATCAACGCGCGCGCGGCCGAGCGAGGCGTCTCGATCCGCGATCTGACCGAGGAAACCTACCAGAATTTCAAGGCGGACGTGGCGGCGCTCGGCTGCCTGCCGCCGACCGTCGAACCGCGCGCCACCGATCATATCGATGAAATGAAGACGCTGATCGAACGGCTGGTGGCCAACGGCAACGCCTATGTGGCCCAGGAGCACGTCATTTTCAGCGTACCGTCCATGAAGGGCTACGGTAAGCTCGCCAACCGTCCGCTCGACGAGATGATGGCCGGCGCGCGGGTCGATGTGGCGCCGTACAAGCGCGACCCGCTGGACTTCGTGCTGTGGAAGCCGTCGAACCGCGGCGATCCTTCTTGGGAATCGCCGTGCAACATCCGCACGCCAGGGCGCCCGGGTTGGCATATCGAATGCTCCGCCATGTCGTGGAAGCATCTAGGCGAGAGCTTCGACATCCACGGCGGCGGCATCGATCTCGTGTTCCCGCATCACGAGAACGAGATCGCGCAGTCGTGCTGCGCCTTCCACACGAAAGTGATGGCGAACTTCTGGATGCACAACGGCTTCTTGCAGGTCGAAGGCGAGAAGATGAGCAAGAGCGTCGGCAACTTCGTCATCATCCGCGACGTCCTGGCCGACTGGCCGGGAGACGTGGTGCGGCTGGCGATGCTGTCGAGCCATTACCGGCAGCCGATCAACTGGACGGTGAAGGGGCTGGAGGAAGCCGAGAAAGCGCTGGCGGGGTTCTTCGACGCGGCGTCTGCCGACGCAGAACCGCGTCCTGCGCCTAGTGTACTCGAAGCTTTGCTCGACGACATCAACACGCCGAAGGCGATTGCCGAGATGCACGCGCTGAAGAATGCCGCCGGCCGCCGTGCGCTCGCCGGCACGCTGGGCTTTTTCGGTTTTCGGCCGGAGGAACTGAAGGCGTGGCAGGCCGATCATGTGCCCGAGCCGGCGCTTCCGGCCGTTGAAATCGAAAGCCGGATCGCCGCCCGCAACGCGGCGCGCAAAGCCAAGGATTTCGCCGAATCCGATCGGATCCGCGACGAACTTGCGAAGCTGGGCGTGGTGCTGAAGGATTCCAAGGAGGGCACCACCTGGGAGGTCGCCCGATGATGGCGCGCGCCCGCCCGACTTTCGCACTGCGTCCGTACTTGCCGCAGGACACCGAGATTCTGGCGGAAATCTTTCGCGCCAGCGTCGAGGAACTGACCGAGGACGACTACACCCCGCCGCAGCAAGAAGCCTGGGCTTCCGCCGCCGGCGACACGGAGGAGTTTACGGCGCGGCTCGGAAAGCATCTGGCTCTGGTCGCCACGATGGAGGGCTCGCCGGTGGGCTTCATATCGCTCGACGCGCCGACCGAGATCGGCCTGTTCTACGTGCATCCGGGTGCTGCTGGGCAGGGCGTCGGCCGGATGCTCTATGACGCGGTCGAGAAGATATCGGCGGCGCGTGGCACACCGCACCTTTCGGTCGATGCGAGCGACACTGCGCGCGAGTTCTTCGTGCATCGCGGCTTCACGCCGGTGCAGCGCAACAGCATTTCGATCGGCAACGAATGGTTGAGCAACACCACCATGAAGAAGACGCTCGCAGCCAACGAGGACAATCCATGAAACGCCCGGACACGCCTTTTCCGCGCCACTGGCGCTATTACATCGTGCTGAAATACCTGGTTCTCGCGGCCGCTGTCGCGCTGGCGCTGAAATACTTCGGAGTCTGGTGATGGCCGGCGAGCGCGAGCGCCTCTATCTGTTCGACACCACGCTGCGCGACGGCGCGCAGACCAATGGCGTCGACTTCACGCTGGTCGACAAGGTTTCGATCATTCGTATGCTCGACGAACTCGGCATCGACTATGTCGAGGGGGGCTATCCCGGCGCCAACCCGACCGACACCCAGCTGTTCGCCGAGCCGCGCATGCTGCACACCACGTTCACCGCATTCGGCATGGTGCGTCGGCCGGGACGCTCTGCTTCGAACGATCCGGGTCTCAACGCCTTGCTCGATGCCAAGGCCGGCGCGATCTGCTTCGTCGCGAAATCGTGGGACTATCATGTGCGCGTCGCGCTCGAGACCACGCCGGAGGAAAATCTCGCCTCGATCCGCGACAGCGTAAAGGCCGCGCGGGCCAAGGGCCGCGAGGTGCTGCTCGATTGCGAGCACTTTTTCGATGGCTTTAAGGCCAATCCTTCGTTTGCGCTGGCCTGCGCCAAGGCGGCCTACGAGGAGGGCGCGAGTTGGGTCGTGCTGTGCGACACCAACGGCGGCACGCTGCCGCATGAGGTCGAAGCCATCGTCTCCGAAGTGGTCAAACACATCCCCGGCGATCATGTCGGCATTCATGCCCACAACGACACCGAGCAGGCGGTGGCGAATTCGTTTGCGGCCGTGCGCGCGGGTGCCCGCCAGATTCAAGGCACGCTCAACGGGCTGGGCGAGCGCTGCGGCAACGCCAACTTGGTTTCCATCATTCCGACATTGAAGCTCAAGCGCGAATATGCCGATAAGTTCGAGATCGGCGTGTCCGACGAGCAGTTGAGAAATCTGGCGCGGGTGTCGCATGCTCTGGACGAGCGGCTCAACCGCTGGCCGAACCGTCATGCGCCTTATGTCGGCGAAAGCGCCTTCGCGACCAAGGCCGGCATCCATGCCTCGGCGATCCTCAAGGAGCCCGCGACTTACGAGCATGTGGCGCCCGAGGCGGTCGGCAACCAACGCCGTCTTCTGGTGTCGGATCAGGCCGGCCGCTCCAACGTGATGTCAGAGCTCGAACGAATCGGCATCTCGGTCGACAAGAACGACCAGCGCGTCGCCCGCCTGCTCGACGAGGTCAAGGAGCGCGAGGCGATCGGCTATGCCTACGAGACGGCGGACGCCTCGTTCGAGTTGCTGGCGCGCCGCATGCTCGGCACCGTTCCGAGGTTTTTCGACGTCAGCTACTTCGACGTGAAGGTCGAGCGGCGCGCCCATAACGGCCAAGGTTTGAAGGGCCAAGGCTTAAAGGGCGAAGAGGTGCTCACCACCGCTGTGGTCAAGGTCAAGATCGGCGACGACACGCTTATCTCCGCCGCCGAAGGCAATGGCCCGGTCAACGCGCTCGACGTGGCGTTACGCAAGGATCTGGGCAAGTACCAGAAGTTCATCGAGGGGCTGAAGCTTACCGACTACCTCGTGCGCATCCTCAACTCCGGCACCGAGGCGGTGACACGTGTGTTGATCGAGAGCGAGGACGAGACCGGCAACCACTGGACTACGATCGGCGTGTCGGCCAATATCATTGACGCTTCGTTTCAGGCGCTGATGGATTCGATCATCTACAAACTCGTGAAGGCCGGCGCTCCGGCCTGAGGGCCCATGCTTGGCTGCTGCGCATGCACACGCCGCACAGCGCTTGCCTCTCTAGCGGCGGCAGGGGTTGCGCTGACGACGCGCGCCAAAGCCGCTCCCGCGGAGCATCGCGAATTCATCGACGCTGCGTTCCGTATGAAAGATGACGCGGTTCGCGCCGGAGATCAGCCGTTCGGCGCGGTGCTTGTGATGGATGGTCGTGTCCTGGGATTCGGGCCGAGTCGGGTGGTCCAGAAGAGCGATCCGTATGCCCATGCCGAACGCGAGGCAATGCGCGAGGCGCAGGCGAGGCTCGGGCGCAGCGATCTTTCCGGCGCGATCCTTTATTCGACCTCGCGCGCCTGTCCGGCCTGCGAGGCCGGGGCGGCCGATGCGAACGTTGCACGGATGTTTTATGGCAGCACAGCGGTCGATGCCGGCCGCCCGAGGCGCTATTGAGCCGGGTCAGGTGGGATGATCGATCATGTCTCGATCGGCGTGCGCAATCTTGACGTCTGCGCGCGCTTCTACGAGCCGGTGCTGGCGGCGCTCGGCTATGGCCGTCTGGTGTCCCGGCCCGGCGCCATCGGCTTCGGCAAGAAATATCCAGAGTTCTGGCTGAACCAGCGGCGCGCCATGCCGGCGACTGAACTGGACAACGGCGCCCACGTTTGCTTGCGGGCGTCGAGCGTCGAGGCGGTGCAGGCGTTCCACACGGCGGCCTTGGCCGGGGGCGGGGAGTCCGACGGGGCGCCCGGGCCGCGTTCCGGACACATCGGCGGCTACTACGCCGCTTTCATTCGCGACATCGAAGGCAACAAGATTGAGGCTGCGACGTTCGCCTCGCCACAGCCATAACCGCAATCACATCTTGGCGTCGGCGGCCTTCATGGCCTTGTCCGACTCGGGCATCCGGCGCGCCGCGTCGATCAGCATCGGCAGCACCTCCTCCACCCGATCGGCGACAAGATAGTTGACGTTGAGGCCGGCGCGGATGAACTGCATCTGCTGCATGTGGTCGAGCAGCGAGCACAGCGGGTCCCAGAACTTCTTGATGTTGGCGAGCAGGATCGGCTTCTTGTGCTGACCGAGTTGGGCCCATGTCATCTGCTCGACGACCTCCGCCAGCGTGCCAATGCCACCGGGCAGGGCGACAAAAGCATCGGCCAGATCGAACATGCGCTGCTTGCGCTCGTGCATGTCGCGGGTCTCGATGATGTCGCCGCGGCCAAGGGCGATCTCTTTTTTGACCAGGAACGTCGGGATAACGCCGGTCGCCTGACCGCCGCGGTCGAGCACCGCGTTGGCCAGTTCACCCATCAGCCCGACCGAGCCGCCGCCGTAGACCAGGCCGATGTGATTGTCGGCAAAAATACGGCCGAGCGTCCGTGCCGCGGCGACGAACGCTGGGTCCGCGCCAGGCCCCGAGCCGCAATAGACGCAAATCTTTCGGATGGTGCTCATGGTTTTCGGGTGGTCCGGGAGAGAAAGGGAGGCATATCCCCTGATATAGGACGGTGCGGGCACTCTGGCGAGGGCCGCATGTGCCTGGAAAACTCGCTGCCGTCGGTGTTTTCAGGTCAAGAATCCCCTATATGAGTTGCCGACCGGGTGCTCATGAGTGAATCTCACATACGATCTGCGCAGACGATGAAGCGCGATGTCTCCGCCGACGGCGGCGGCACGCTGCTCAAAACTTTGACTCGCCTGTGGCCCTACATCTGGCCGACCGATCGCCGCGATTTGCAGATGCGGGTGGTGTGGTCGACGGTGCTGTTGTTCGGCGCCAAGCTCGCCACCGTGGCTGTGCCGTTCACCTTTAAATGGGCGGTCGATGCGCTGAGCGGGCAGGGCAGCGCCCCCATTGCGCCCGACGACTGGCTGGTCTGGGTGTTTGCCGCGCCGATCGCCATGACGCTGGCTTACGGAGTCATGCGCATCCTGATGGCGCTGCTGACCCAGCTGCGGGACGGCGTGTTCGCCAAGGTGGCGATGCACGCGGTGCGCCGGCTGGCGATCCTGACCTTCAAGCACATGCATCTGTTGTCGTTGCGCTTCCATCTGGAGCGCAAGACCGGCGGCTTGACCCGCGTGCTGGAGCGCGGCCGGAACGCGATCGAGACCATCGTTCGCATGGTGATCCTGCAACTCATCCCGACCATCGTCGAGGTCGTGCTGATCGCGGGCGTTCTGTTCTATCAATTCGATTGGCGCTACGTGGTCGCGGTGTTCGTCACCGTCGCGTTCTATATGTGGTTCACCTATGTCGCGACCGAATGGCGTATATCGATCCGCCGCCGCATGAACGACAGCGACAGCGACGCCAACACCAAGGCCATCGACTCGCTACTCAACTACGAGACGGTCAAGTATTTCGCGGCGGAGGAGCGCGAAACCAAGCGCTACGACCGCTCCATGGAGCGCTACGAGCGGGCAAGCGTCAGCTCTTATGTTTCGCTGAACGTCCTCAACGCGGGCCAGGCGGTGATCTTTACGATCGGGCTCGCGGTCACGATGGTGATGTGCGCCTACGGCGTCCGCAATGGAACCAACACGGTCGGCGATTTCGTCATGATCAACGCCATGATGATCCAGCTTTACCAGCCGCTGAATTTCATGGGCATGGTCTATCGAGAGATCAAGCAGGCGACGATCGACATCGAGACGATGTTCAACATTCTGCAACGCCCGGCCGAGATCGTCGACCGGCCGGACGCCAAGCCGCTCTCGGTGCGCGGCGGCAGCATCAAGTTCGAGGACGTCCGCTTCGCCTACGAGACCCAGCGGCCGATCCTCAAGGGCGTCAGCTTCGAGGTCCCGGTCGGCAAGACGGTGGCGATCGTCGGCCCCTCCGGCGCCGGCAAATCGACCATCTCCCGGCTGCTGTTTCGCTTCTACGAGGTCAGTTCCGGCCGCATCCTGATCGATGGGCAGGATGTGCGCGATGTGACGCAGACGTCTCTCCGTGCCGCCATCGGTATGGTCCCGCAGGACACGGTGCTGTTCAACGACACCATCCGTTACAACATCCGCTATGGCCGCTGGGAGGCGACCGACGCCGAGGTCGAAGAGGCCGCGCGGCTGGCACAGATCGACAAGTTCATCAGGATGTCGCCGCACGGCTACGAAACCGAGGTCGGCGAGCGCGGCCTGAAGCTGTCCGGCGGGGAGAAGCAGCGCGTTGCGATTGCGCGCACCATCCTGAAGGCGCCGCCGATTTTGCTGCTCGACGAAGCCACCTCCGCGCTCGATAGCCACACCGAGCGTGAAATCCAGGACGCGCTCGAGCTGGTGTCGCAGAACCGCACCACGCTGGTGATCGCGCATCGGCTTTCCACCATCGTCGGCGCCGACCAAATCATCGTGCTGGACAACGGAGTGATCGTCGAGCGTGGCACCCACAACGAACTGCTGGGGCAGGGCGGTCTCTATGCCAGCATGTGGAACCGGCAGCGCGAGGCCGCGGAGGCGCGGGAGAAACTCGCCCGGGTCGCCGAGGATCCGTCCGCGCCGAACCGCAACCCGCCGTCCATCGACGACGAACTCGCACCGGCCACCGCGGCGGAGTAACATCGACCCATGTCCGTTATCAACTCCATCCGCTCGCAACTTTCGCCGATCCATCCGCAGGGCTTTCCCTTCATCGGCGTGTTTGCGTTTCTCAGCCTGATCCTGTTCTGGGTCTGGTCGCCGCTCGGCTGGATCGGCACCATCGCCACCGCATGGTGCGTCTATTTCTTTCGCGACCCGGTCCGCGTCACTCCGGTGCGGGAAGGGCTCGTGGTGGCCCCCGCCGATGGCCGTGTCAGCTTGGTGGCGAACGCCGTGCCGCCGCCGGAACTGGGCTTGAGCGACCGGCCTCTGCCGCGCATCTCGATCTTCATGAGCGTGTTCGACTGTCACGTAAACCGCAGCCCGGTCTCGGGCCGGGTCGAGCGGATGGTCTACCGCGCCGGAAAATTCCTCAGCGCCGATCTGGACAAGGCCAGCGAAGATAACGAGCGCAACGCTTTCATCATCGCGGGTCCGCGGGTGCGGATCGGTGTGGTGCAGATCGCCGGTTTGGTGGCGCGGCGGATCGTGCCGTTCGTGCAGGAGGGCCAGGCCGTGGCCGCGGGCGACCGCATCGGCATGATCCGGTTTGGCTCGCGATTGGACGTCTATCTGCCCGAAGGCAGCAGGGCGCTGGTGGCGGAGGGCCAATCCTCCATTGCCGGCGAGACCGTTCTGGCCGATCTCGCCGCGTCCAGCGCCGGTCCGAGCTTTCGGGTTGGTTAACGGGCCGATTGCCGGCGTGGCATAGCGCGCATAACGCGCTATATTGGCCGCATGCCTTATTCACCCTTCGATCCTGACCGACAGGCTGCCCGGCGCTGCCGTTTTCGCGCGATCCCGGTGCGCATCCTGGTGCCCAATCTCATCACGCTGCTGTCGCTGTGCGCGGGTCTGACTGGAATCCGGCTGGCGTTCGAGAGCAAGATCGAATGGGCGCTCGCGGCGATCGTGTTCGCCGCCGCACTCGATGGCATCGACGGCCGCGTCGCGCGGCTGATCAAAGGACAGTCCCGCTTCGGCGCCGAACTCGACAGCCTCGCCGACTTCGTCAACTTCGGCTGCGCGCCGGGGCTGATCATCTATCTTTGGACCCTGCACGACCTCGGCAACGTCGGCTGGATTGCTGCCATGGTGTTTGCGATCGCGGGCGCGCTCCGCCTCGCGCGTTTCAACGTCATGATCGACGATCCGAACCGCCCGCCGTGGACCGGCAACTTCTTCACCGGCGTGCCGGCCCCGGCAGGCGCGCTGATTGCCATGCTGCCGATCTACGTGAGCCTGCTCGGCGGGCCGACGGTCGGTGCGACGGTCACGCTGGTCTACACGCTGGCGATCGCGTTCCTGATGGTTTCGCAACTGCCGGTGTTGTCCGGCAAGCGGGTCGGCAAGCGTGTCGAGCCGGAAATGGTGCTGCCGGTGTTCGTGGCGGTGGTGCTGTTTTTCGGGCTGCTGATTGCTTATCCGTGGTGGGTGCTGTCGATCGGCACGGTTTTCTATCTCGGCTGCCTGCCGCTCGGCTGGGTCACCTATCAGGAATACCAGCGCAAGGATGCGATGCTGGCGGCGCAGCCCGCCGTCAACGCTGACGAAGACACGCCCGCCGTACCGCCGCCGGCGGAGGACGACGACCGTCCGGCCCGTCTCAACTGAAACTCCAGGCTCGATCGGATCGAACATGCCCCGCGCCACCCGCGTTCTCCACGCTGCTGAACGGCAGAACACGCCCGTCATCGACACTTTGATTCTGCCCCACGCGCAGCGTCTGGCGCAAAAGGGCTTCCTGTTTGGCGTTAAAGGCACCTGCGTTGAAGTTGATTTCGCGGAGCCTATCCGGCTGCGCACCGACGATGCGCTTTTGCTCGACACCGGCGGATTGGTCGAGGTGGTGGCCGAGCCCGAGCCGCTGATCGAGGCGCGCGCCGCCGATCTGCCGGCGCTGGCGCGGCTTGCATGGCATCTCGGCGACCGTCATGTGCCGGTGCAGATTTTCGAGCGCAGGCTGCGCGTCAAGCGCGACCCGGCCATCGAGACGTTGCTGCAAAGCCTGGGCGCGAAGCTAGCTACCATCGACGCGCCGTTCGACCCGGAGGGCGGTGCCTACGAGGCGGCCGCCGGCGGCCACGAGCATCATGGTCATCAGCACCACGATCACGGTCATGATCATCACGGCCACGCGCATGGTCATCCGGATCACAAGCACGACGAAAATTGCATGCACCACGACCACAAGCACGAGGGATGAACCGGCTCCGCGACAAGATTGTTCTGATCACCGGAGCGGCCGGCGCGATCGGTAAGGCCGCGGCCGATGCCGTCACCGCGGAGGGAGCACGCGCCATCACCAGCGATCTGCCGGGCCGGGCCGGCGCCGCGCACCCTCTCGACGTTACCGAAGAACTCGATTGGCTGCGGGTGATCTCCGACATCGGCCGCACCCACGGCCGGCTTGATGGCCTCATCAATGCGGCTGGGATCGCCGCCCTCGGCCATATCGAGGAAACCGACTACGCCACCTGGCGCAAGGTCATGGCCGTTAACCTCGACGGCACCTTCCTCGGCTGCAAGCACGGCCTGGCGCTCCTGAAGCTGCACGGAGGGGCCATCGTCAACCTGTCGTCGGTCGCGGGGCTGGTCGGCGGGCACAATTTCGCGGCCTACAACGCCTCCAAGGGCGGCGTCCGGCTGCTGACCAAGTCGGTTGCGCTACATGGGGCCCGGCTCAATCCGCAGGTGCGCTGCAACTCCGTGCATCCGGCCTTCCTCGAAGGGCCGATGGTCGATTTGATGCTGAAGGAGACGAACTTCCCCGATGCCGCCCGCGCGCGGATCACGCGCGACATTCCGCTCGGTCGGCTCGGCACAGCCGCGGAGGTGGCCGACCTGTGCGTCTATCTGCTGTCGGACGAATCCCGGTTCGTCACCGGCGCCGAGTTCGTCATCGACGGCGGTTTGACCGCGCGCTGACGCGCGCCCTCAGGGCCGCGGCGGAGAACTCGGCATCAATTCGTTCGGATGCCCCGGCATCAAGTCATACGGATGCTTCCAGCCCGGGAGCGCCTTGATACGGCCGAGCCACGCGCCGATGTTCTGGTGCGTCTCGGCGATGTCAAAGCCGAACTCGTCCGCCGGATAGTAGAGGTACGCGCAAAGCGAGATGTCGGCGATGGTAGGCTTGTCGCCGAGGATGAACGCGCGATCCGCCAGGCGCTTGTCGACAATGGCGAGGTTGCCGTCGATCCGCGCCTTGAGGAATGCCATCACCGCGGGATCGACCGGCGGTTTGGCGAAGTTCTTCAGGAAACGGTACGGCCCGATAAATCCGTTGAGCTTCTGATTGTCGAAGATGATCCAGCGCAACGCTTCGAGCCGTTCGTCCTCGCCCTCCGGCTTGAATCGGCCCGAGCGGTCGGACAGGTAGGTGAGGATCACGCCGGACTGGGTGAGCTTCTTGTCGCCGTGCACCAGCACGGGCACTTCGCCCATCTCGTTGACTTCGCTGCGGTACTTCGGCGTTCGCGTTTCGCCGCCCTTGAAAAAATCCACATAGATCGGCTTCCAGTCTGCGCCGATCAGATTGAGCATCAGCGCCGCGCGGTAGGCGTTGCCGGATTGGGCAAAGCAATAGAGTTGATATTCAGGCATTGTCGACCCCTCTTGGAAATCAGCGCAACAGCGAGACCGGTTCGCCCCCCGTGGACTTGCCCTGGAAGGCGGGCCCGTCGTTGGCGAGTTGCGCCAGCGGCTGGCCGTTGTGGTCGCGCACCGTCAGGCCGCTCTGGTCGTAGGTCCATTTGCGGCTGGTGAAGAACTTGCCCGGACAGCCGCCTTCGGGGGCGATGGTGCCCTCGGTGGCGCTCGGCGAAGCCGATCCGAATGTCATGTGGCACTGGCCGCGGCCCGGCGAACTGAGCAGCCAGCGGCCGGCCACGCTGACCGGCGGCGGGCTCGGCACACCCGCAGCGCCGATCGCCGGCTCCATCTTCACCGGCTGCGAACTCGATCCCGAGAAGTCGAAGCTGCTCATGCCGCCGCAACCCGCAAGTCCCAGCAGGGCTGTGACCAGAAGAGACGTGCGGATCGCCGAGCGGATGTCCTGCATGCGTAACGGTTACTTCATCGTGGGAATGACGAACTCGGCGCCTTCCTTGGTGCCCGACGGCCAGCGCGCGGTCACCGTCTTGGTCTTGGTGTAGAAGCGGATCGAATCCGGGCCGTGCTGATTGAGGTCGCCGAAGCCGGAACGCTTCCACCCGCCGAATGTGAAGTACGACAGCGGTACGGGAATCGCGAAGTTCACCCCGACCATACCCACCTGGACGCGGCTCGTGAAGTCTCGAGCGGTGTCGCCGTCGCGGGTGAAGATCGCCACGCCGTTGCCGTATTCGCACTCGGAGGGGAGCCGCAGTGCCTCCTCGTAGTCCTTGGCGCGCACCACCGAGAGGACCGGGCCGAAAATCTCCTCCTTGTAGATGCGCATGTCGGTGGTGACGTTGTCGAACAGGCAGCCGCCCATGAAGTTGCCGTTCTCGTAACCCTGGAGCTTGAAGTTGCGGCCATCGACCACGAGCTTGGCGCCTTCCTTGACGCCGATATCGACGTAGTCCTTCACCTTGTTGTAGTGCGCGCGCGTCACCATCGGGCCATAGTCGGCCTTGTCGTCGGTGGAGGGGCCGATCTTCAGACTCTCGACCCGCGGCACGAGTTTCTTCATCAGCGCGTCGGCGGTTTTCTCGCCGACCGGCACCGCGACGGAGATCGCCATGCAGCGTTCACCGGCCGAGCCGTACCCCGCGCCGATCAGCGCATCGACCGCCTGATCCATGTCGGCGTCCGGCATCACGATCATGTGGTTCTTGGCGCCGCCGAAGCACTGCACGCGTTTGCCGTGGGCGCAGCCGGTCGCATAGATGTACTCGGCGATCGACGACGAGCCGACGAACCCGATCGCCTGGATACGCGGATCGGTGAGCAGCGTATCGACCGCCTCTTTGTCGCCGTTGACGACATTGAGGATGCCTTCGGGCAGACCTGCCTTGAGGAACAGTTCGGCGATCCGCATCGGCACCGACGGATCGCGCTCGGATGGCTTGAGGATGAAGGCGTTGCCGCAGGCGATCGCCGGGGCGCACTTCCACAGCGGGATCATCGCCGGGAAGTTGAATGGCGTGATGCCGGCGACGACGCCGAGCGGTTGACGGAGCGAATAGAGGTCGATGCCGGGGCCGGCGTTGTCGCTGAATTCGCCCTTCATCAGGTTCGGAATGCCGCAGGCGAATTCCACGACCTCGAGGCCGCGCTGGATGTCGCCCTTGGCGTCGACGAAGGTCTTGCCGTGCTCGGACGACAGCAGCCGGGCGAGGTCGTCGTATTCGGCCTGCACCAGTTCGAGGAACTTGAACATCACGCGGGCGCGCCGTTGCGGGTTGGTCGCGGCCCACGCCGGCTGCGCGGCGGCGGCGTTGGCGATGAAGCCCTCGACCTCGGATTTGCTCGCGAACGCGACCTTGGCTTGGACCTCGCCGGTGTTCGGATTGAACACGTCGCCGGACCGGCCGGAGCCGCCCTTGACCTGCTTGCCGCCGACAAAGTGGCCGATCTCGCGCATCGTATTCCTCCTGCGGGCCCGGGCTTGCCCGGCTGTCGAAGCGCCAGCCGTCAACCCATCGTTAAGGATTGGATAGCGCAAGCGTCCGCTGGCGGGAAGCCCGCCGTCGGGGGCGGTGACGGACCGTTAGCCTTTACAGCTCCTTAAGCCGCCGCGGCTAGGGTGCCTCGGTGCGCGGTCCCTTGTGGCCGCGCGTTCAGTGCGTGTCGGAGTAGCCTATGGATCTCGCAACAGGCGTCGGTCTTCTGTTCGGCGTGGTGGTGCTCTGCACCATGATCCTGATGGGCGGCGACCTGAAGATGTTCGTCGATCTTCACGCCTTCATCGTTATTTTCGGCGGATCGACGGCGGCGACCATCATCCGCTTTCCATTCGCGGCCATGATCCACGGCTTCCCGATGGGGATGAAGTATGCCTTCAGCGTGCGCCGCTGGTCGCCGCGCGAACTGGTGGACGAGATCGCCCGTCTGGCCGAGGTCACCCGCAAGCCGGGGCCGATCGGCCTCGAGAAAGAGAACATCGAAGATCCGTTCCTCGCCAAGGGCATGCGCTACGTGGCCGACGGCTACGATCTCAACTTCATTCGCGACAGCCTGGAGCGCGACCGCGACATCTTTCTCGGGCATCTGGACGAGGGCCAGAAAATCTACCGGGCGATCGGCGACTGCGCCCCGGCGTTCGGCATGATCGGAACGCTGATCGGCATGGTGCAGATGTTCGCCAACATGACCGATCCGTCCAAGCTCGGCCCCTATATGGCCGCCGCGCTGCTGGCGACGTTCTACGGCGCCGCGCTCTCCAATCTGCTGTGTCTGCCGATCGCCGACAAGCTGCAGCTCAAGCTGCACGACGAGGATCTCAACCGCACGCTCATCGTCGACGGCGTGCTGATGATCCGCGAATCCAAGAGCCCCACGTTGGTTCGTGAGATGCTGCTGGCTTATCTGCCGGAAAAGCATCGCCACGATGACCACGAAGAGGATGAATCCGCGGAGCCCGCGGCGGCCTGACACGGGCGCTGACCGGAATCAGGTACGGGCATGGCAAAGAAAAAGAAACACGAAGCGCACGGCGGCGGCCACGGCTGGTTCGTGACGTTCGCGGACCTTATGGGTCTGCTGGTCGCGTTTTTCGTGATGCTCGTCGCGTCGTCCACCCAGGACAAGCAGAAGCTGCAGATCATCGCCGGTTCGATGCGGGAGGCGTTCGGCACGCAGAACGTCACGCGCTACTCCGGCATCATCGAGATCGACGGCCTGCCGACCCGTCCGCGTCTGAAGAATGCCGACGACAAGATCAAGCCCGAAGATGCGTCGGCGACGCCAAGCCCCGATGAGAAGAGCCGCAAGACCAACTTCGGCGCCCGTGTCGACAACGACGGGGGATTCGCGCTGGCGTCGGCATCGCTGCGGCAGGCGATGCAGAGCATGCCCGAGATCGCCGAACTGTCGAAGCAGGTCATGCTGGAGGAGACCAAGCAGGGGCTCAACATCGAGCTTGTCGATCAGAACGGCAGTTCGATGTTCCCGGAAGGCTCCTAGGAACCCTACGAACGCACCCGACGGCTGGTGCAGCGGCTGGCAGTGCCGCTCAAGGCCCTGCCGTACCGGCTGACGATCGCCGGCCACACCGCCTCCACCAAGATGCCGTCCAAGCCGGGCTATGGCCCGTGGGAGCTTTCGGCTGACCGGGCCAATGCCATCCGCAAGGTGCTGGAGGAGGAGGGGGTGCCGGCGGCGAGCTTCTACATGGTCGCCGGACGGGCCGACACGCAGCCGCTATTCCCCGATGACACCTCCGTCGCGGCCAATCGCCGCGTCACAATCACCCTGATGCGCGAGGCGCCGCCCATGCCCGCTAATCTAAGGCCTTGATTTAAAAAAATTTTTCCCGCGCAACAAAACGACCTGAGCGCTGTTATTTTTGGCGAGGCGGTGTATAACCCGCGCCTCTTTGTTGCGTTGCAACGATAGCCAACCATGACCGACATCGCAGGCGAAGCTAGGCGCCCGATCGATCCTCCGGCTGTCGCGCCGCATTCCAACGGAAATATCTGGGCCCTGACGCTCGGCAGCGTCGGCGTGGTCTATGGCGACATCGGCACCAGCCCGCTCTACGCCTTTCGTGTGGCGGTGAAGGCCGCGGCTGAGTCCGCTCCGGTGACCCGCGACCTGGTGCTTGGCGTGCTGTCGCTGATCCTGTGGGCGCTGGTGATCGTGGTCACCATCAAATACGTGCTGGTTCTGCTGCGCTCCGACAACAACGGCGAGGGCGGTACGCTGTCGCTCACGGCGCTGGCCACGCGCGCGCTCGGGCGGCGTTCGTATCTGCTGCTGCTCGGAGTCATCGGGGCGGCGATGTTTCTCGGCGATTCGGTGATCACGCCGGCCATCTCGGTGCTGTCCGCGGTCGAGGGTCTGGAACTGGCGACCCCGGCGCTCAAGCCCTACGTGCTGCCGCTGACGATCGTCATTCTCATCATGCTGTTCGCGGTTCAGCGCCGCGGCACCGCGAAGGTCGCTGCCTTTTTCGGTCCGGTGATGCTGGTCTGGTTTGCCACCATCGCGGTCGCCGGCGCCACCCACATTCTCGACGAGCCCGGCGTCTTCGCCGCGATCAATCCGGTCTATGCGATCACCTTCGTGGCCACACACGGTCATATCGGACTGATCGCGCTCGGCGCCGTGTTCCTCGCCGTCACCGGCGGCGAAGCGCTCTATGCCGATCTTGGTCATTTCGGCCGTAAGCCGATCCAGCGCGCGTGGCTTGGCCTTGTGCTGCCGGCGTTGCTGATCAACTACTTCGGGCAGGGCGCTTTGGTGCTCGCCCATCCGGAGGCGATCGAGAATCCGTTCTATCGCTTGGTGCCCGAGGCGTTGCTGTTGCCGCTGGTGGTGCTCGCCACCGCCGCCACAGTGATCGCAAGCCAGGCCGTCATCACCGGCGCCTATTCGCTGGTGCGGCAGGCGATCCAGCTTGGCCTGCTGCCGCGGCTCGCCATCGTGCACACGTCGGCGGAGTATTCTGGGCAGATCTATCTGCCGCGCGTGAACACCGCGCTGCTGGTCGGCGTCATGCTGCTGGTCGGGCTGTTCCACACATCGAATGCGCTGGCCTCGGCCTACGGCATCGCGGTCGCCACCACGATGGTTGTCGATGGTATCCTCGGCTTCATCGTGATCTGGAAAATCTGGAATTGGCCGGCTTGGCGGGCGGGCCTGCTGATGGTGCCGCTCGTGGTGGTGGATGCCACATTCTTTTCAGCGAACCTGCTCAAGCTGCTGGAAGGCGCGTGGGTGCCGCTGCTATTCGGCATCTTCATGGTCATGCTGATCCTGACCTGGCGGCGCGGCACGCGGATCCTCGCCAACAAGACCCGCAAGACCGAGGTGCCGCTGGAAGCGCTGCTGCACAGCCTGGAGAAGAAGCCGCCGCACATTGTGCCTGGCACGGCGGTGTTCCTGACCAGCGACCCGGACTTCGCGCCGACCGCGCTGCTGCACAATCTCAAACACAACAAGGTGCTGCACGAGCAGAACGTGATCCTCACTATCATTACGGAGGACACGCCGCGCGTCCGCGAGGAGGACCGTGTCACCATCGCGCCGATATCGGAGCATTTCATGCGCGTGGCGCTCCGGTTCGGTTACATGGAGACGCCAAACGTGCCGAAGGCGCTCGCCATCGCGCGCAAGCAAGGCTGGCACTTCGACATCATGTCGACATCGTTTTTCTTGTCGCGGCGTGCGCTCAAACCCGCCGCCCATTCCGGAATGCCCCGCTGGCAGGACCGGCTGTTTATTGGCCTCGCCAAGAGCGCATCGGACGCCACGGACTTCTTCCAGATCCCCACCGGCCGCGTGGTTGAGGTCGGCACCCAAGTGACTGTCTGAGCCGTGATCGTCTGCCGTGGCCGGCTCGGGCGTCGCTCTTAAGTCGTTGATTATAAATGGTTTTATTGTCCGCGCGTCGGCGGATGATTGCCTGCGGCAACGTTTTTTCCCGCATGGCTGGGGTGCTTTGGCCGGGCCCTGAGGGCCTAGGCACGAGGCAGGCGGAGGCCATATAAGCGCCAACCCGGAATTATTGCAGTGCAACAATACTGACCTAATTCAACGGCCCACCAACCCTCAAAAGAGAACCCCATGGCTCAGGTCGACGCCGCTTTGGCAGGCGAGGCGCTGCCGCACGACACCTCCGCGGTTCACCGCCGCTTCTGGCTGCTGACGCTCGGCAGCATCGGCGTGGTCTACGGCGACATCGGCACCAGCCCGCTGTACGCGTTCCGCGAGGCGGTCACCGCCGCGGTCGGCTCCGACGGCGCGCCGGCGCGCGAGGCGGTTCTCGGCGTGCTGTCGTTGATCCTGTGGGCGCTGTTCGTCGTCGTCACCCTGAAATACGTCATCATCCTGCTGCGCGCCGACAACAACGGCGAGGGCGGCACGCTGGCGCTGATGGCGCTGGCGCAGCGCGCTATCGGCAAGAGCACCGGCGCCCTGGTGCTGCTCGGCATTATCAGCGGCGCGCTGTTTTACGGTGACGCTGTCAGCACGCCCGCGCTGTCGGTGCTCTCGGCGGTCGAAGGTCTTAAAATCGTGACGCCGGCGTTCGATCCCTATGTCGTGCCGTTGACGGTGGTCATTCTGGTCGTGCTATTCGCGGTGCAATCGCGCGGCACCGCGCAGGTCGCTACGTTTTTCGGCCCGATCACGCTGGTCTGGTTCTTCGCAATCGCGCTCGCCGGCATCTGGCACATCGCCGCCGATCCGAGCGTGCTCGCGGCGGTCAGCCCGGTGCCCGGCATCCGCTTTCTAGCAAATCACGGCCTGATCGGTCTGGTGACGCTCGGCGCGGTGTTTCTCGCCGTGACCGGAGCCGAGGCGCTCTACGCCGACCTCGGACATTTCGGCCGCGCGCCGATCCGCTTCGCCTGGATCGCTGTGGTGCTGCCGTCGCTCGCGCTGAACTATCTGGGCCAGGGCGCGCTCGTCCTCGCCAATCCCAAGGCGATCGAGAATCCGTTTTTTATGATGTACCCCGACTGGGCGCTGCTGCCGATGGTCGGCCTTGCCACCGCGGCGACCGTGATCGCAAGTCAGGCCGTCATCACCGGCGCCTATTCGCTGACCCAGCAAGCCATCCAACTCGGCCTGCTGCCGCGCTTGGAGATACGCCACACGTCGGCGACGCAGGTCGGCCAGATCTATATGCCGCGGGTGAACGCGCTTCTGCTCGCGGGTGTGTTGCTGCTGGTCATGCTGTTCCGTTCGTCCAGCGCGCTTGCCTCCGCTTACGGCATCGCCGTCACTGGCACGATGGTGGTGACTGCGTTGATGGCGATCGTGGTGATCACGAAATGCTGGAAATGGCCGCTGTGGGCGGCGGTTGGGTTGATCGCGCCGTTCCTCGTCATCGACATGACTTTCCTTGGCGCCAATCTGCTCAAGGTATTCGAGGGCGGCTGGATGCCGCTCGCGCTTGGCGCTGCGATCATGGTGGCCATGTATACGTGGCGCCGGGGTAGCCGGCTGCTGTTCGAGAAGACCCGCAAGACCGAGGTGCCGCTCGATCCGCTGGTGGCCTCGTTGGAGCGAAAGCCGCCGACCCGCGTGCCGGGAACGGCGGTGTTCTTCACCAGCGATCCGACCTGCGCGCCGACAGCGATGATGCACAGCCTCAAGCACTACAAGGTGCTGCACGAGAAGAACGTCATCCTCACCATCGAACATGTGGGGGTGCCGCGCGTCGATCCGGCCGAGCGCGTGCAGATCGAGCCGCTCGGCGAGACGTTCTCGCGCGTGCGGCTCCGCTTCGGTTTCATGGAGTCGCCCAATGTGCCGAAGGCGCTGGCCATCGCGCGCAAGCACGGCTGGCAGTTCGACATCATGAAGACGTCGTTCTTTCTGTCGCGGCGCTCGCTCAAGCCGGCGGCGCAGTCCGCCATGCCGCGATGGCAGGACCGGCTGTTCATCGCGCTGTCGCGCAGCGCCAACGATGCCTCCGATTATTTCCAGATCCCGACCGAGCGGGTGGTCGAAGTGGGTACGCAGGTTGCGATCTGACGGAACCGGTCGGACGCGTCGCTGCGGCGTGACGCGCCCGTCCGATCAGGTGTAAGATTGGGCGGGTACATCAGTGGAGGTTTGCGTTATGTCCGAAGCGAGAGAGCCGCAGGTCCACGATCTGACACCGGAGGACGTGGCGCGGGGCTTGGCGCAGGGCAAAATTCTGCTGATCGACGTCCGCGAATTGAACGAAACCGCGGTCGAGCGCTATCCTGAGGCGGTGATCGTGCCGCTGTCGAGTTTCGATCCGGCGGAGCTTCCCGACCCGCAAGGCAAGCAGGTGGTGTTCGCCTGCCGCTCCGGCCGGCGCTCGGTCACCGCGTCGCAGGCGGCGCAGGCGCACGGGCTGGCGTACGACTCCCATCTGGCCGGTGGGATACTGGCCTGGAAGGCAGCGGGTCTGCCCACCGAAAACGATTAGCGCGCGACCCCGTCCGGGATCGCGCGCCAAACGTCAGAGCACCGAAATCGTTAGAAGCGGTAGTTGATGCCGGTTTTGACGAGATTGATCGTCGATGAAACGCTCGCGGCCGGAACAACCGGGAATGTTCCAGCGGCCACGAGGGTCTCGTTTTTGTTGCCAAAGCTCAGATAATTGTATTCAGCGAACACCGACCAGTTGCCAGCGAAGGCCCACTCGATGCCCGCGCCTGCAACCCATCCGGTCCGGCTGAAATTTCCGGTGCCGGTGCCGCCAGTCGCATTGGCCGCATTCCATTTGTCGCGCGTGAAGGCGACGCCGCCCTTGCCGTAAACCAGGACGCGGTCGAACGCGTAGCCGATGCGGCCCGTGGCCGTGGCAACGTAGTCCTGCTTGACCGTGACGCTGGAGCCGGCACCGAGGACGGCCGCGCCGGTCAGTGTCTCTCTGATGTCGGCGTAGGAATAGTCGCCCTGGAGGCCGAACACCCAATCGCCAGCCTGCCAGTTGAAACCGATCTGGCCACCTGCCAGCCAGCCATCAAGGTCGGCACTTCCTGATGCCACGGTGCCGTGGCCCTTGACCGTGCTCCAGGCGTAGCCGGCGTGTCCGCCGATATAGAAACCGGTCCAGGTGAAGCGTTCTTGCATCACCACGGCCGGTGCGCGGGCAGGCGGTGCCTGGGGCGGCAAATCGGCTGCGAAAGCGCCTGATGTGACCGCGAGCAACGAAACCAACCCAGAAAATACTGAGATACGACGCATATCCACCACCCCTCGTTACAAATTCGAGCCCCGTTCGTTAACCTTATCTGAGGGGGGATGCATTTCTAAGCATCCAGTCTCATTTCTCCCGCTGGTCCACCGCTTCAAATCTGCTGCCGATCTCACAACCTAAGCGCGATCGTCGCACTCGCCGCACAACCGCGCGGGTGGTGCGAAGGCTTGCGGGGCTGATCGCGCGCGCCCCGCCGCATCGCTTACAATCGGCCGTGGCACGGCGCTAAGATCATGCCGATTTGCCAGATCGATCGTTCGAGAAGGTGCCCGAAAGTCCCATGCCGATTCGCATTTTCCTGTTTCGATCAACCGCGCTCGCCGCGGTGTTGGCGGCGATCGTGCCGGCGCCGGCCGGCGCGCAAAGCAAGGCCGAGCGGATCGTCAACGTCTTCAATTGGTCGGACTACGTCGAGCCGACAGTGATCGAGGCTTTCACCAAGGAGACCGGCATCAAGGTCCGTTACGACACCTTCGATGCCAACGAGACGCTGGAGACCAAGCTCCTGGCCGGCAAGTCGGGCTACGATGTCGTGGTGCCGACCGCCTATTTCCTGGAGCGCCAGATCAAGGCCGGCGTGTTTCAGAAGCTCGACAAGTCGAAGCTGCCGAACCTGAAGAATGTCTGGCCGGAAATTTCCGAACGGCTCGCCGTGTACGATCCCGGCGCCCAGTACGCGGTCAACTACATGTGGGGCACCACCGGCATCGGCTACAACGTCCGCAAGGCGCGTGAGGCTCTGAAGATCGACGGTCCGGTCGATGCGGCGATGAGTTCCTGGGACATGGTGTTCAAGCCCGAGAACCTCGCCAGGTTCAAGGATTGCGGCGTGCACATGCTGGACTCCGCCAGCGACATCATGCCGGCGGCGCTGCAATATCTCGGACTCGACCCGAACACCACGCAGCAGGCCGATCTCGACAAGGCAGCGGACCTGCTGATCAAGATCCGCCCGAACGTGCGCAAGTTCAATTCGTCGGAGTATTTGAACGCGCTTGCGTCCGGTGAAATCTGCCTTGTCGTCGGCTGGTCCGGCGACATCAAGCAGGCGCAGAGGCGTGCCGCCGAAGCCAAGGCCGGCAAGGATGGCGGCGTTGAGGTCGGTTACGCGATCCCCAAGGGCGGCGCGCAGATGTTCTTCGACAACATCGCCATTCCGAAAGACGCCAGAAACGTCACCGAGGCGCACGCCTTTATCGACTACATGCTGCGGCCCGAGGTGGCGGCGAAGAACTCGAACTTCCTCGGCTATGCCAACGGCAATCTCGCCAGTCAGGCGCTGCTCGACAAGGCGGTGTTCGATGACCGCACGGTCTATCCGGACGCCGAGACAATGAAGAGTCTGTACATCATCACCGCCCACGACCAGAAGACGCAGCGGCTGATGAACCGGCTGTGGACCAAGATCAAGACCGGGCGCTAAAGGCGTTACTCATCCCGCCAGCGGCGGTGCAGCCACAGCCATTGCTCCGGAGTGTCGCGGACCCAGCCTTCGACCACGTCGGTGATGACCTGCATGGTGCGCTCGACATCGACCTGGCCTTCGGCGTCGCGCGGCACGTCGATCGCCTCGGTGAGTTGCAACTGGAAGCGGTCGCCGGGATAGCGCACCACGCGGGCGCCGTGGATCGGACAATCCACATGGCGGGCGAGCCGCGCGATCATCGCATTGGCGCGGGTGCGGCGGCCGAAGAACGTCACCGGGACGCCCTGGGTGGCGTACTGATCGACCAGCATCGCCACATGCGAGCCGCGATGAAGCGCCTCGATCAGCTTGAACGGCGCCTGCAGGCCGGTGGGGATCAGCGTTCCCATGCAGCCGGCGCGAAGGTTGATGATCTCGTCGGAGATGGCGCGGTTGTTCGGCCGCCGATAGACCACGGTGGAGTCGATGCCGTAGGCGTGGGCGCCGACCGCCGCGAGTTCCCAGTTGGCCAGATGCGCCGCGAAGATCAGCGCGGGCTTGCCGTCGTTGTGCAACTGGCGCGCGATCCGTTCGCTCTCGCTTGAATCGAGCACGCGTCCGCGGCCCTGTTCCCGGCTGTGGTCCCAAAGCCGGTCGATGTGAGCGAACTCCGCGCCGACCCGGCCGAGATTGTCCCACACGCCGAGGAGAATGGTTTCGATCTCGGCGGGCGATTTGTCGGGAAACGCCGCGGCCAGATTGGCGCGCCCGATGCGATGCTCCGGCAGCCACGGCCCGACCCACCGCGTCAGGCGGCCGGCGAGATTGGCCGTGGTCGCGACATCGAACAGCCGGATGATTCGCAGCGTTCGCACGGCGAGGAAGCCGAGCACCGTATCGCCGATGCGGCGCAGCGCCGCGTTCCTACGCCTGTTCCGAGCCATGAATGTCCTGTGGCCTAGAACCTGACCACGATCTTGCCGAACACCTGCCGGCTTTCCAGCCGTTCGATGCCCCGTTCGATGTCGGCCAATCCGATCTCGGTGTCGATCACGGGGGTGAGCCCGCCCGCTATCTTGGCGAGGCTGTCGCGGATGTTGCGCATCGAGGCGCCGAATGAACCGAGGATTTTGTACTGTTGCTGGAAAAGCTGCATCAGGTTGAAGGTGATGGTGGGACCGGCGGTTGATCCGCAGGTCACCAGCCGGCCGCCGCGCTTGAGCACCAGCAGCGAGCCGTTGAAGCCTTCGCCGCCGACATGCTCGAACACCACATCGACGTCCTTCTTGTTGGTGAGCTTGCGCGTGATCGTCTCAAACCGCTCGGTGCGGTAGTTGATGACGTGATCGGCGCCGAGCGCCTTGGCCTTCGCAGCCTTGTCGTCGTCGCCGACGGTCGTGATGACGGTGCAGCCGAGGGCCTTCGCCATCTTAATCGCCGCCGTGCCGATGCCGGAGCCGCCGGCCTGCACAAGGATGGTCTCGCCCGGCTGCAGCTTGGCGTTGTCGAACAGCATGTGCTGGACCGTGGAAAATGCGATCGGGGCGCAGGCGGCGTCGCGCATGCTGACGCCGTCCGGCACCGGAATGACCAGCCGCGCCGGCATGTTCAGTCGGTCGCGGGCGAAGCCATCGACGTGGAAGCCCATGATGCCGGCGACATTTTCGCAAAGGTTGTCGCGGCCTTCGAGACAGGCTTTGCACTTCGCGCAGGTCAGCGCGCCGTACATCACCACCGGATCGCCCGGCTTGAATCCGGTTACGCCGTCGCCGACCGCGGCGATCTCGCCCGCGGCTTCCGCGCCGACCACAAGCGGCATCTTGCGCTTGGCGAACGCCATGCCGCGAAAGCCCCATACGTCGATGTGATTGAGCGCCATCGCCTTGACGGCGACCTGAACCTCGCCCGCCGCCGGCGGCGGAGGGGCGGGCACCTCGGCCAGTTCAAGCTTGCGGTCGCCCAGCAGCGTGAGTGCGCGGATGGTGGCGGTCACGCCGGTTCGCGTCCCATCACCAGCGAGACATTCTGGCCGCCGAAGCCGAACGAATTGGAAATGACGTGGCGGACCTTGGCGTCGCGCGCCGTGTTCGGCACCACGTCCATTGGAATGGCCGGGTCGGGCACCTGGTAGTTGATGGTCGGCGGGATGCGTTCGCGCGCCATGGTGAGCAGTGAGAACACCGCCTCGACAGCGCCTGCCGCCGACAGCGTGTGGCCGACCATCGACTTGTTGGAAGACATCGGCAGGGTCTTTGCCCGTTCGCCGAACACCGCCATCACGCCCATGGCTTCCATCTTGTCGTTTTCCGGCGTGCCGGTGCCGTGCGGATTGACGTAGTCGATATCGTCCGGCGTCAGTCCCGCATCGGCCAGCGCGTTGCGGATGCAGCCGATGATCGGCTTGCCGTCGGGGCTCGACCGCGTGCGGTGGAAGGCGTCGGCCATCTCGCCAAAGCCGTTAATGACGCCAAGAATGCGGGCGCCGCGCGCCCTGGCGGATTCCATGCTCTCCAGCACCAAGGCGCCGGCGCCTTCGGCCATCACGAAACCGTCGCGGTTCTTGGCGAACGGCTTGGCGGCCTGCGCTGGCGGGTCGGCCGAAGTGGACAACGCCGACAACAGCGAAAACCTGATCAGCGACTCCGGATTGATCGAGCCGTCCGAGCCGATGCACAGCGCGGCGTCGGTCTCGCCGCGGCGGATCGCCTCGACGCCGAGTTGGATAGCGGTGGCACCCGAGGCGCATGCGGTCGATAGCGAAATCGGCGAGCCTTTGGTGCCGAATTTGTCGGCCAGATGATTGGCGACGGAACCGAACATGAAGCGCTCGTGGAACGGCACGAACTGGCCCGCGGCAGCGGTGCGGATCAGGTCGTTGTAACTGACATCGGCGTTTGCACCGGAGGCGGTCGCGATCTTGCGGCGCTGCTCCCATTCGATTTCGATCGGCGGCACCGCGATGAACAATGGGCCCGGAAAGTCCCCACGGTGGCCGATGCCGGATTCGGCGACGGCCTCTTCGGCGGCGAGATCGGCCAGCCGCTCGGACAGTTCCGGGGACGACAGCGGATCGGCTGGAACGAAATCGACGGTGCCGGCGAAGCGGGTCTTCAACCCGTCGGTGGCAAAGCGGGTGATGTTCTTGATGCCGGACTTTCCGGCGGTCAGGTTCTTCCAGTTGTCATCCTTGCCGGCGCCGATCGACGTGACGACGCCAAGTCCGGTGACGACGACGACTGGGCGCCCCGCGCTGTCATGGTTGGACGGCATCTCAAGCTCTCCTTCAGGGCGCTTCGACCAGGGCCAGCCCTTCGCCGCGCCAGTGACCCACCGATGTCACCACGGCCTGGGTCAGCGGGCCTTGCATCGGACGCTCGACCCCCGGTTCGGCCGGCGTCCGGCGGATAGAGGTTACCACGGCTGACCGCGATCGCGGCCAGCGCCACGTTCATCGGAAACTGCGGTTCGAACGCATGCCCGACATAAGTGCCGGTGGCGCGAACGGCAATGTCCTGGTGTTCGGCCAGGAAAACGCGCTCCTCGGCGGTGGCGGGCGCAGTGCCGCTGGCGCCGGAAATGACCGCGACCTTGCCGGGCTGCAGGCGGCTGGAAATCTTGCCCCAGAGACGGCGCAGTCCCGCGGTGACGTCGCCGGGCTGGCGCCGGCAGCGGTCCGACAACACGGCGGAGAGCCGGGCGATGCGTTTGGCGCCGCGGGCGTCGGCGTGAGCGCGCGACTCGATCACCAGGAATGCGCCCATGGCGGCGAGCGCGAAGCCAGGATGCGCCTCGCGCTGCCAGACCGGCGAGAACTTGTCTTTCAGGGCGAAGCCGCCGAACTCGTAGAGCATCAGCAGGTCCTGACGCTCGGAGTTATGGCTGCCGCCAACCAGCGCGATGTCGCTCTGGCCCGCGCCGATGCGCGCGACCGCGATGCGGATTGCATCGACGCCGGCGGATTCCTCGCCCATGAAGGTGCGCGACGAACCGGTGACGCCGTGAACGATCGAGATGTTGCCGGCCAGCAGGTTGGAGAGCTGCGATAGGAACAGCGTCGGGCGCAGATCGTTCATCAGCCGCTCGTTGAGGAATGCCTCGGGCTGCGCGGCCGCGGGCAGGCCCGCGAGGATGGCGGTGTCGGCTGCGATGTCGCGCTCGCCGCCGCCGGCTGCGACGATCATGTCGGTGCGCCCCAGCATTTCCGCCTTGCCCTTGAGGCCGGCGGAGTCGAGCGCCAGTCCCGCCGCGTAGGTGCCGATGCGCTGCCACGCCTCCATCTGGCGCTGGTCGCCCTTCTTCGGAATTTGCTTGTCGAAGCCGAGCGGCGGGAGCTTGTGAATGATGTACGGCGGATAAGTCGCGGTGTCGGGCTTGGGCGGGCTCGTGTTGAGCGCAGCCCAATGGGCCTCCGGTCCTTCGCCGAGGCACGACACGATGCCGATGCCGGTGATCCAGGCTTCGCGAGCCGTGTCGTCCGCCGCGTCAGCCATGGGGCACGCTTTCGAGTGGGAAGGCGATGCGGCGTGCCACGTCGTTCATGTTGGCGCGGAAATCGCCGTCCGGGAAATCGACCACACGGAACGTAATCTCGGCGTTGCAGACTTTCTTGCCGTCCGCGCGTATCTCGGCTTCGGTCAATGCGAAGCCCGAGCCCTCGTGCAGGATCTTTGCTGTCACTTCGAGGCTCTGACCGGGGGTCACGAAGGTACGCAGCTTGACCTCTTTGAGCGCGGCGAGGAACGGCATCTTCTGAAATCCCGTGCGCCCGATGATCAGCCAGCCGGACGCCTGCGCCATCGCCTCGACCAGCAGCACGCCTGGCATCAGCGGGCGGCCGGGGAAATGTCCTTCGAAAATGGTGCTCTCGGCGGGGACGTTGGCTTCGACGCGGATCGTCAGATCGTTGAGATTGAGGTCGATGATCCGATCGATGAGCTGGAAATACTCGAGCCGCATTTGTCCCCTGATATTACTTCGCCTTGGCAGCGACCAAATCGTCGATGCGGGCGCAGAGGTTCTTCAGCACGAAGTACTGCTCGGTCGTCGCCTTGCCGTCGTTGACCACCTGGGTCCATTGCTCGAGCGGCAGCTTGATGCCGAACGCCTTGTCGATGGCGAAGGCGATATCGAGAAAGTCGAGGCTGTCGATCCCCAGATCGTCGATGGCGTGGCTCTCCGCGGTGATCGTGTCGCGCGGAATGTCGCAGGTCTCTGAAATGATGTTGGCCACGGTCTCAAACGTCGAAGGCATCGCTAAGTCCTTGAAATGATAAATGTTCTAGGTCCTCGCGTGAGCCCGCGCGCCCCCGGAAGCGACACAGGTTCCGCCCCGGTTCCCCGACATGAGCAGGGTGCCCGTATAGCGAAGAGGGCCGGGCAGTTCAATGGCGGCGCTGGGTTCTCCCAAAGCGCGAAAACCCGGCGGTTCGCCACCGGTGGGAGGCTGAAACCAATCCTGTCCTGCCGCGTTTAACAGCACAGGAACATGGGTTCCACGACGGGCGCGTTGAGGATCGAAGACCTCTCGGCCCGGCCGTGGCCGCGCAACAGGCGCGTGCCGGACATCAGCATATTCGCCGGAGATTGCGGATGATCGCGAGATCGTTGGTCGCTGCCTGTCTGGTTGCCTGCGTTGCGGCGACGCCCGGCCAGGCCGAATCCGGAATCGCGTCGGTCTACGGCTATTCCGGTGGCCCGACCGCCAGTGGCGAGCGCGCCAACCCGCGCGGCCTGACGGCGCACACCGGACGCTCGCGTTCGGCACGATGGTCAAGGTCACCAACAAGCGGAACGGTCAGGTCTTCCAGGCCCGAATCAACGATCGCGGGCCATTCGTGAGAGGCCGCGTCATCGACCTGACGCCGGCGGCGGCGCAAAAGCTTGGCTTCAGCGGTCTCACCACCGTCTCGCTCGATTCTATGTAAACCGCTCAGCGCGTCCGCACCGGCGCATCGACGGGGGTGCAGCCGGGGCGACCGACCAGCACGCAGTCCTGATCCTTGCGCATGTGCGCCATCACGTCGGCAATCCACAGGCCGCCGCCGACCAGGGCCACGGTGAAGCCCAGCCCGAGCGCGTTCATCAGCATGCGATGCCGCCAGTCGTCCGGCTCGCCCGCCGTGCGCTCGTATTTTTCCAGATCGGGCACCGCCGGCGGACGCGGCGCGTGGCGCACGGCAAACGGCGAACCGCGCCGGTGAAACGGCAGCACACGGCGCTCGGGCTGGTTCGGCGATGGACGGTTCACGGCGCGATCCGTTTGAATGTCCGCCATATTACCACGGGATTTTGCGGCCGGATCGGACTTCGGGGCCGAATATGCCGGGAACGCGAGGCTCAGCCATGCGCCGGCGTGTGGACGCTGTCAGGCGGCGAGCTTATAGAAGCACCATGAATTCGGGCCGCTTCCGCCGCCGGACCATTGCGCTTGTCGCCGCTTATGCGGTGGCGTTGCAGGCGCTCCTGCTGATGTTCGTGCCGATGGCTCCGGCTGGTCCAATCGGGGCGTTCGCCGTTCTGTGTTCCCACGACAGCGCTGATGGAACCGGCCAGCCGGCCCAGCACGATCTACCCTGTGCGGCGCTCTGCGCCGCCTTGGGGCACGGCGTATCCGGTTCGCTCCCACCCGGCCTCGCCGTCGCGCCGGCCCAGCCGCTGGTTTTCATGGCGGCGGTTTCGATGGACGAATGGACGCTGCCGCGGCTTGATCGCGCCGACCCGCATGCGCCGCGCGGCCCGCCGCCCGTCTGATTCTCCGTTGGTTTCAGTCACAGGCAGCGCGCCCGGCTTTCAAGTCACGGGCCGCGCCGAGAATCCGCACAACGCACGTCGATGCTTTTGGAGCAATGCCATGAAGCCCATTCTGTTTGCCGCCATCTTTGCCATCGCCGCCGGTTCGGCGTCCGCCCACGAGTTCAAGGCCGGTTCGATTGAGATCAAGCATCCCTGGTCCCGCGCCACGCCGAAGGGGTCGGAGGTGGCCGGCGGCTATCTGAAACTGATCAACACCGGAACCGAGTCCGATCGGCTGATCGGCGGCTCCTCGCAGAACGCCGGAAAATTTGAGATCCACGAGATGTCGATGGACGGTGGCGTGATGAAAATGCGGCCGCTGCCGAACGGCATCGAGATCAAGCCCGGCCAGACCGTCGAGTTGAAGCCCGGCTCCTATCACCTCATGTTCATCGGGCTGAAGGAGCCCTTCGTGCAGGGCAAGAATGTGAAGGGCACGCTGCAATTCGAGAAGGCTGGCGCGGTCGACGTCGAATATGCAATCGAGCCGGTCGGCGGCACGCCCAAGGGCCATGAAGGTATGGACCACAAGGGGCACTGAAGGTCACGTCAGGCCGCTGAGTTTGTCATTCCAGGTTCGCGCCTTTCGGCGCGCGCCGGAACGACAAGTTGAGGCTCAAGACCCCCGGTATCCCGGAATGAAGTCGGCCATGTTGATCGCTTCGTATCCGGGCACCGAAATCTCGTCCGGATAATTCTTCTTCCGGGTGGCGTCGATACCCATCTTGGTCACGAGGTTCGAGCCGCCGGCCGGATCGTACGACGCCGGGTCGAGCGGCGAGCCCTTGGCGTAGGGCACCATGAACGTGTCGGTGTCGGCGCGCACGCGCGTGGCGATGGCGTGCAGCACGTCGGTGTCGCTGTTGATGTCCACGTCGTGATCGACCACCACCACGAACTTCAGGAACGGATCGGCGACGAACGCCGCCATCGCGGCGAGCTTGGCCTCGCCCTCCTGCATCTTCTCCAGCGCGACGTAGCAGATAAAGCGGAAGCGCCCGGAGCGCGGCACGTTGACGCCACGCACGGTGGGGCAGGCGATCTTCACCGTCTCCTCGATGAACGTTGTGCGGATCAGCCCGGACAGCAGGAGGTTGTCGGAGTGGCCGACGAACGCGTTCTGATAGATCGGATTTTTGCGGCGGGTGATCGCCTTGATCTCCAGCACTGGATTCATCCGCCGCGGGCCGTAGGTTCCCGGGTACTCGCCGAACGGCGCTTCGGCACGGCGCTCGACCGGACGGATTTCACACTCCAGCACGATCTCGGCGTCGGCCGGAACGTCGAGCGGTATGGTCTTGCAGCGGACCAGCGGCACCGGCCGCTGCAGCATCCCGCCGGCGATCTTGATCTCGTCGGAATCGAGGGTCGAAAAGCACAGGCTGCCGACGAAGAACGCCGGGTGGTGGCCGATGACGATGGCGACCGGGCAGGGCAGGCCGCGCTTCTCGTATTTTTGCCAGATGATGTTGCCGTCGGCGGTCTCCGAGAGTTGCACGCCGAGCAGGTTCTTCTCGTGGACCATGTGCCGGTAGATGCCGACGTTGTTGATGCCGGTCTCCGGATCGCGCATCACCGCGAGGCCCGCGGTGATGTACTTCCCCGCGTCCAACTCGTGATAGGTGCAGATCGGCAGATCGTCGACGCTGACCTGATCGCCGATGAACACCTCTTCCTGCACCGGCGCATCCGTCACCATCACCGGGTCGATCGGGTTGGCCTGGCGCGCGGCGCATTCCGCCACGAACGCCTTGACGTCGCCGTGCTCCATGCCGAGCCCGAGGCGAAGCCGCTCGAAGCTCGCGTGCATGTTGGCGACCAGCGGAATCTTCGAGCCTTTGACGTTCTCGAAAATCACCAGCGGAAATTTTCCGTCGCGCTCCAGCCGTTCGAGAATGCCGGACACGCCGAACTTCGGATCGACCTCGCGGCTGATGCGGACGACGTGTTCCGGATGCTCCTTCTCCAGGAATTCGATGAATCCGCGCAGGTCCGGTGTGTAGGCCGAGTTGGACGGTGTGGTCATCGGTGCTGGATATGTCCTACTTCGGCTCGGCGAACGGCAGCGCCGCGTCTTCCGGGATCTGCGCCCGGAACACGTTGAGTGTCATTGAGATCATGGCGTAGTAGCCGCAAATGCCGACCAGTTCGACCATGCCGGCATCGCCGAGGAAGGCGTGCACGCGCTTGTAGTTTTTATCGCTGACCCGCCGGGTCTTGTACATTTCCTTGACGAAATCGATGATCGCGGCCTCGTCTTTCGCCGCGGTCTTTGGGGTGCGTCCGGCCTGGATGTCCTTGATGGTCTGTGGCTTCACGCCGCCCTTTTCCGCCATCGGAGCGTGCGCGAACCACTCGTAATGCGCCTTCCAGATTTGCGCGGTGACCAGGATCGCGGTCTCCGACCGGCGCGGCGACAGCGAGGTCTTGTAGCGGACGTGGGCGCCCAGCGCCTGCGCCAGATGGCCGAGTTCCGGCGCGTTGAGCCAGATTTGGAACGGCCCAGTCAACTTCTTGCGGATGCCGCGCGGCCCCGAGTAGATCGCGTCGCGCAACGCTCGCTGCAGCGCGCTCATCTGCTCGTCGCCAAGGTCCCGGAGACGATAGGGCAGGCGTTTGGCGGGCTTCTTGGCAGACTTCTTCGCGACTTTTTTGGCCATCGGTGTGCTCGGCTGTGTTGGAAATATCGGAAGGCGGGATGCTCTTGTATCACGGCGTCCGCGGGGTTTGACAGGGTTCCAAGGGTCGTGCATCCCCTGCATGCATGTCAGCGGGCGTTCTCATCGTCGGCGCGGGTCAGGCGGCCGCGCAGCTTGCCATCAGCCTGCGCCAGTCAGGCCACGATGGCGTCATCCGCATGATCGGCGACGAGCCGTATGCGCCGTATCAGCGCCCGCCGTTGTCGAAGGCTTATCTCAAGGAAAAGGCGTCGATCGAGACCCTGCTGCTGCGCCGCGACAGCTACTGGACCGACCACAAGGTTCAGCTTGAGTTGGGCGCGCCGGTCGCGGCCGTCGATCTGGCGCGCAAGCAGGTCGGCCTGCGGGATGGCCGCAGCGTCGGCTACGGCACGCTGGTTTTCGCCACCGGCACCCGCGCGCGCGATCTGCCGCTGCCCGGGATCGCGCTCCCCGGCGTGTTCTCACTGCGCAAGATCGACGATGTCCGGCGGCTCCGCCCGGCGCTGGACGACGCGCGGCGCATCGTCATCGTCGGCGGCGGCTATATCGGACTCGAGGTCGCGGCGGTGATGCGCCAGGAGGGCCGCGAGGCCGTTGTGGTGGAGGCCGAGGACCGGGTGATGAAGCGCGTCGCCGGCGAGGTGGTGTCCGGATTCTTCGATACGCTGCATCGTTCGCGCGGCGCAGACATTCGGCTCCGTTGCCGGCTCGCCTCGATCGATGGCGATGGCCGGGCAACCGGCATCACATTGGCCTCGGGCGAGCGCATTGCCGCCGATGTGGTGCTGGTGGCGACCGGCGCCCGCGCCAATGACGATCTCGCCGTTGCCGCGGGGCTTCAATGCGAGGACGGCGTCGTGGTCGACGATTTGGCGCGCTCGGCGCCGGATGTTTACGCGATCGGGGACTGCGCGCGGTTCTTCTCGCATCGCTACGGCCGCAAGATCAGGCTTGAATGTGTGCAAAACGCCATCGATCAGGCCAAGACGGCGGCGGATGCGATCATGGGTCAGGCCAAGCCCTACGACCCGGTGCCGTGGTTCTGGTCCGACCAGTACGAGATCAAGCTGCAGATCACCGGCCTGCTCGACGGCTTCGACGCCTGCGAGACGATCGGCGATCCCGCCGGCGGAAAGTTCTCCGTCGAATATCGGAAGGCCGGCAAGCTGATTGCGGTCGATGCCATCAACGATGGCCGCGCGCACATGATGGGGCGGCGGCGCATCGCGGCGGAGTTGCCGGAGATCGGCGCGGCGTAGCTGCTTTCGGCGGCCTGACATTAAAACGGGCGTCATGCCCGGGCTTGACCAGGGCATCCATCCTCTTGGTGAAGGAGGACGCCCCCGCGTTTCAAACGACAGGGGCGGTGGAGCGTTGGCTAAAGGCTGTCATGTCCCGACGGCGAGCGGCGCGTGCATCTTGCGAAGTGCGGCGATCACCGACAGCGCGACGTTCTTGCCGGTCTTGGGATTTTCCGACGGGATGTTCTCGATCGACAACGTGAAGCGCGCCGAGTCGGAATCAACCTCGATCGAGTGGCAATTCCGGGTCACCGCCGGATCGGCCCAGATGTCGATCGTGGTCCGGTCCGGCCCGATGCCGGCGAGCGACAGCGCCGCGGCGACGTTGACGTTGGCCGGAAACCCCGCTGCCGCCTCGCGAGCGGTGCCGCTGAACACCAGCTTGGCGGTGTTGAGCCCTTCAACCGAGATACCGTGCTTGACGAGGTGGGGCGCACCGACGAGGCCGATCGGCGGTTTCCGCGTCGTCATCTTTACCGAATGGATGGTGCCCTCGGCGGCGGCGGCGACAGCGTCGAGCCCGAGCAGTGCGCCCGTCGGCACCAGGATGCGGCCGCCGTGCGCCTTGGCCAGATCGATCAGGTCCGGCCGCGGCAGCAGCGCGCCGCACGACAGCACCATGACCTGCTTGCCGGCCTCCAGCATCGGCCTGCAGATGCTCTCCAGCAGCGAGGCCGGCGCGCACTCGATCGCGAGGTCGGCGAGCTTGGGAAATTCATTCAGTTCGACGACCGGGCAGTCGATCTTCTGCTGCGCCAGCCACTCGCGCGCGCGGCCGGCATTGCCGGTCGCGATGGCGGCGAGTTGCAGTCCTGGCAGGCCGTCGGTCAGCCGCCGCGCCACCGCGCGGCCAATGGCGCCCAATCCTGCAATTGCGATCCGTGTGGTTTCCATAAGGGCCTCCAGCGTCCGTCATACGTGGCGCGGCGCGGCACGACAAGTCGCGGCTTGACCGTCGCGGCAGGTCCGGGCCAGTGTCCGGCCAACAACTGGAGGAAATTCCCATGATGAAAGTCATCACCGGCGTGTTGGCGGGCCTTGTCGGCCTCACCGCGAGCGCGGCCGCGCAGAACTACCCGACCCGCCCGATCACCATGATCATCCCGTTCGCCGCCGGCGGCCCGACCGACGTGCTCGGCCGCATCGTCGGCCAGCGCATGAGCGAAATCCTCGGCCAGCAGGTCGTCATCGAGAACGTCGGCGGGGCGGGCGGCATGACCGGCTCCAAGCGCGTCGCCGATGCCCAGCCCGACGGCTACGTGATGGGGATCGGAACGGTGGGCACCCACGCCCAGGGCCAGACCCTGTACAAGAAGCCGCTCTACAACTCGCAGACCGACTTCACCCCTGTGGCGCTGCTGGCCCAGGTTCCGATCGTGCTGACCGCGCGCAAGGACTTGCCGGTGAAGGACTTCAAGGAGTTCGTCACCTACGCCCAGGCCAACCACTCCAAGATGCAGTACGGCTCGGCCGGCGCGGGCTCCGCCACCCATCTGGGCTGCGTGCTGCTCAACTACATCATCAAGGCCGACGTCACGCACATCCCGTTCCGCGGCACCGGACCGGCGATGACCGAGTTGCAGGCCGGCCGCATCGACTACCTGTGCGAAATCTCATCGACCGCCAAGCCGCACATCGACGGCGGCAGCGTCAAGGCGCTGGCGATCTTCCAGAGCAAGCGTTCGCCGGCGCTGCCCGATCTCGCCACCGCGGAAGAACAAGGCACCAAGGACCTGATCGCCTACACCTGGAACGCGATCTTCCTGCCGAAGGGCACCCCCGCCGCCATCGTCGAGCGGCTCAACAAGGCCGCGGTCGAGGCGATCAACACGCCGGCGGTGAAGGAGAAACTCGCGGGCCTCGGCGCCGAAGTCGCCACCGGCAACGAGACGACGCCGGCTTACCTTGGCAAGCTTGTGACCACGGAGACCGAGAAGTGGGCGGTTCCGATCAAGGCGAGCGGCGTGTCGGTGGAGTAGGACTGCGAGGCGTGGTTACGCCTTGCCGAACACGCGCTTGAAGATCGTGTCGACGTGCTTGAAGTGATGGCCGAGGTCGAAGTTCACTTCGATCTCGGCGGGCTTCAGCTTCGCGCGCACAGCGCTGTCGCCCTTCAGCAGCGTCAGGAAATCGCCCTTGCCCTGCCAGACCTGCATGGCGTGCTTCTGCACGAGCTTGTAGGCATCCTCGCGCGACACGCCTGCCTTGGTCAGTGCGATCAGCACGCGCTGGGAGTGAACGAGACCGCCGAGCCGGTCGAGGTTCTTCTGCATGTTGCCGGGATAGACCACGAGCTTCTCGATCACGCCGGCGAGGCGGTTGAGCGCGAAGTCGAGGGTCACCGTCGAGTCCGGTCCGATCATACGTTCGACCGATGAGTGCGAAATGTCGCGCTCGTGCCACAGCGCGACGTTCTCCATCGCCGGCACGGCGTAGGAGCGCACCATGCGGGCGAGGCCGGTGATGTTCTCGGTCAGCACCGGGTTGCGCTTGTGCGGCATTGCCGACGAACCCTTCTGGCCTTCGGAGAAAAACTCCTCGGCTTCGAGCACCTCGGTGCGCTGCAGATGGCGGATTTCGATCGCCAGCCGTTCCATCGAGGAGGCCACGACGCCCAAGGTCGCAAAGAACATGGCGTGGCGGTCGCGCGGGATGATCTGGGTCGACACCGGCTCGACGGCCAGTCCCATCGCCTTGGCGACATGCGCCTCCACGCGGGGATCGATCTGCGCGAAGGTGCCTACCGCGCCGGAGATCGCGCAGGTCGCGACCTCCTTGCGAGCCGCGATCAGCCGTTGTTTTGCCCGCGAGAACTCCGCGTAGGCGACCGCGAGCTTGACGCCGAACGTGGTCGGCTCGGCATGGATGCCATGCGAGCGGCCGATGGTCGGCGTTTTCTTGTGCTCGAAGGCGCGCTTCTTCAGCGCGGCAAGCAGCCGGTCCACGTCGGCCACCAGAATGTCGGCCGCGCGGACCAGTTGCACATTGA
This sequence comes from Alphaproteobacteria bacterium, assembly GCA_026400395.1. Classification (GTDB taxonomy): domain Bacteria; phylum Pseudomonadota; class Alphaproteobacteria; order Rhizobiales; family Xanthobacteraceae; genus Z2-YC6860. Next base: position 35,507 of record JAPLPD010000129.1, read on the forward strand.
AGCAAGTGTCGAGCACGTCCGACGACGTCATGCCGGAATGCACGAACCGCGCCTCGGGTCCGACGATCTCGGCCAGATGGGTCAGGAAGGCGATGACATCGTGCTTGGTCTCGCGCTCGATCTCGTCGATCCGCGCCACGTCAAACGTGGCTTTGCTGCCCTTGTCCCAGATTTTCTTCGCCGCAGACTTCGGCACGATGCCCAGTTTGGCCATCGCATCGGCGGCGTGCGCCTCGATCTCGAACCAGATGCGAAAGCGGGTTTCCGGCGACCAGATCGCCGCCATTTCGGGACGGGAGTAACGTGGGATCATCTAGGCCGCCAGTCTTGCGCGATCGTGCGGTTGACCGAGGCCGGTCGGGTTCACTTTGGGGATCGAGTAATAGTTGATGACGTAGTAGCGCGGCGTCACGGTGCCGGCGACGCCGGGCACCTGGTAGAGCTCGCGCATGTAGTTCGACAGGTTCGGATAATCGGCGACGCGCTGACGGTTGCACTTGAAAATCGAGAAATAGGCGACGTCGAAGCGCACCAGCGTCGGGAACAGCCGCCAGTCGGCTTCGGTGATCTGGTTGCCAACGAGATAGCGCTGCCGCGACAGCCGCTCCTCCAGCCAGTCGAGCGTGGAAAACAGACCGTCGTAAGCCTCCTCGTAGGCGGCCTGCGACTTGGCGAAGCCCGCGCGATACACGCCGTTGTTGATGTTGTGATAGGTGCGCTCGTTCATCGCGTCGATCTCGGCGCGGAGCGCGACCGGGTAATAATCGGTCCGGTCGCCGGTGATGGCGTTGAACTCGGTGTTGAGCATCCGGATGATCTCGGACGACTCGTTGTTGACGATCTTTTTGGTCTTCTTGTCCCATAGCGTCGGCACCGTGACCTTACCGGTGTAGGTCGGGTTGCTGGCCACATAGGCCTCGTGGAGATATTTGAATCCGTTGACCGTGTCGGGGATGCAGTCCGGATAGCGCGGGTCGTCGCCGAAGGTCCAACCCTCTTGCTTCAGGCCGGGGATCGAGTAGGCGACGGTGATGAGGCCGTCGAGTTTCTTCAGAGCGCGGTAGATCAGGGTGCGGTGCGCCCAAGGACAGCCGTGCGCCACGTAGAGATGGTAGCGGCCGGGTTCGGCCTTGAAGCCCGACGAGCCGTCGGCGGTGATGCGTCCGCGGAACACGCTGTCGGCGCGTTTGAACTGGCCGGTCTCGCCAGTTTCCTGCGGCAACTCGCCGTCCGACCACTTGCCGTCGATCAACACGCCCATGAGCGACTCCAGAACTTGTCCCCGCGCGCCGCGGTTGCCCTATACATACCGAATTTAATCGCGATCACGCCGCTTCGCCACGGGCGAGAGCGGCTGCGCTCCGGATCGCATCGATGTTGGCGCGATAAGCGCCAGGTCCGCCCTTGAACACCGCGGAGCCCGCGACCAGCGCGTTGGCCCCAGCCCGGGTGACCCGTTCGGTGTTCTCCGGCGTGACGCCGCCATCGATCTCGATGTCGATCGGCCGGCCGCCGACCAGCGCGGCCACCCGGCGAATTTTCTCCTCGGCGGCCGGAATGAATTTCTGGCCACCCCAGCCCGGGTTGACCGACATGACGAGCACCAGATCGACCATGTCGATGACATGCTCGATCGACTCGACGGGGGTGCCCGGGTTCATCGTCACGCCCGCCTTCTTGCCGAGCGCGCGGATGATCTGCAGCGAGCGGTGCAGATGCGGACCGGCCTCCACGTGAACGGTGATGATATCGGCGCCGGCCTTGGCGAACGCCTCCAGGTGCGGCTCGACGGGCGAGATCATCAGATGCACGTCGAGTGTCTTCTGCGTGACCGGGCGGATCGCTTTCACTACGTCTGGCCCGAAGGTGATGACCGGCACGAAATGGCCGTCCATCACGTCGAGGTGGATCCAGTCGGCGCCGGCGGCTTCGACCGCGCGCACCTCTTCGGCAAGCCGGGAAAAGTCGGACGCAAGGATCGAGGGTGCGATGCGGAGCGGGCGGGGCATGTTGCTTCCCTGGTTGCCTGTCGGGGTAACACGAGCGGGAAGGGTGGGCAACGCCAACTCTAAGCGCCGGTGGAAAGCCTGCGCGCCAGCGGTTTGACGATCAGCGGCAGCGCGTAGATCGGGATTTGAATGAGCGCCACGTAGAGCCAGACCAGTTCAGGCACGGAGCCTGCGGCTGCGGCCAACATCAGTCCGGTGTTGCGGGAGCTTGCCGCGTGTGCGAGCGGCAATGCGTTATGGCTTCCGGAGCCGGAAAACAGGAGCGCGGTCACCCCGGCCATTCCGAATGTCACCGCGGTACCGAGTGCCAATAGTCCAAGCACGAAGAGCGGGCGCGCAATGGTGTTAGCGGCAATGTCGCCCATCAGTGCCACAGCGAACAGGAACAGCACGACCACGTTCAGACCGTCGATGCGTTCGGCCTGACGATCGATCCACGGCTTCCCGGCGTACGCCCGAACGGCCAGGCCAACACAGGCCGCTCCTGCCAGCATCAGCACAAGGCGGACGCCAAGCGCCATTGGAGAGAACGTGACGGCCGGACCGACAAAGATCGCGACAAGTGCCGGAGCCAGAAACGGCGTTGCCGCGATGCAGGTCAGCAGCAGTGCCAGCGTCACGGCGGCGTTGAGCCCCATCAGCGCGGCGAGAGCGGGGGAGGCGAAGATCGGCGGCGCCACCACGTTGAGCATCAGCGCCAGCAGCAATCCCGTCGAGCGGTCGTACAGATCGAACCAGGTCAGGCCCACGCCGACCAGCACCGGTACGATCAGCATGGTCCATATGGCGGCGACCAGGAGCAGCCGCGGTTTGTGGAATTGCGCACGCAACGCGCCCGGATCGACACGCAGGAAGGCGAGGCAGAGCAGCAGAAACACCGTCTCGGGAAAGATCGGCCGGATCAGCGCACCGAGCGGCGGCAGCGCGATCCCGAGCAGGATCGAAATGGCGACGGCATTGGTGCCGTGTCGTCCAAGCCAAGCGAGCCCGGCCGCGGGCCGATCGAGAAATCCCCATCCATTTGCCATCAGCGGTGCGCCATCCGGGTTTGCGGCATAACAGTCACGCTGGCGGCAGTCGATAGTGTCGCCTACATAGAAATGCGAACCTCATTGCAAGGAAACGTCTCATGGCTCGTACCGATGCGATCGTTCTGGGCGCCGGCATCGTCGGCGTTTCGGCGGCGCTGCATCTCGCCAAGCGCGGGCTCGCGGTTGCGCTGGTGGATCGCCGCCCCCCGGGAGAGGAAACGTCCTACGGCAATGCCGGTATCATCGAAGGCAATACGTTGTTTCCGCATGCGTTCCCGTCGGGGTTTGGTGCGCTGATCCGGATAGCGCTCAAGCAGGCGCCGGAGGCCAATTATCATCTGTCGTTTCTGCCGAAGGTCGCTTCGTGGCTCATGGCCTATCGGCACAACACGCGAGCCGAAGGCAGCCTTGCGTTTGCCGAGGCGATGCGGCCGTTGTTTTCGCGCGCGGTGAGCGAGCACGAAGCGTTGATGGCGGAGTCCGGCGCCGCGCGCTATCTGCGCAAGGACGGCTGGATCAAGCTCTATCGCTCCGACGAGGCGTTCGCGGCGTCCGCGCGCGAGCGCGAACTGGCTGAGACACTCGGCCTCCAGCAGCGCGCTTTGAACGTGGACGAAACGCGGGCGCTGGAGCCATCGCTTAATCCGGTGTTTCGCCACGGTGTGCACTGGCCTGAAGCGGCCAGCGTCTCCAATCCCCTCGCGGTGACCAAAGCCTACGTGGCGCGCTTTACTTCGCTGGGTGGTGTCGTGCTCAACGGCGATGCGGGGAAACTGCACCGCGCGGATGGGCATTGGCGCGTCGAAACCAATGAGGGCCCGGTCGATGCCAACGACGTCGTGGTGGCGCTTGGCCCGTGGGCGCCGGATCTGCTCGCCCGCTTCGGTATCGATCTGCCGATCATGTTCAAGCGCGGTTATCACCGGCATTTTCGGCCGGCGGGCAACGCTGGCCTGACCCGGCCGATCGTCGATACCGCCAACGGCTATTGTCTGGCTCCGATGGAGCAGGGCATCCGGCTCACCACCGGTGCGGAATTCGCCGATCGCGACGCGCCGCCCACGCCCGAACAATTCGGCCGGCTGATGCCCGCGGCGCGCGCGCTGATGCCGCTCGGCGATGCGGTCGAAACGCAGCCGTGGATGGGATCGCGGCCATGCTTTCCCGATTCAATGCCGGTGATCGGACGCGCGCCGGGGCAGCCGGGTCTGTGGCTCGACTACGGCCATGCGCATTGGGGGCTGACGCTCGGACCGGTCAGCGGCCGGCTTATCGCGGATATGGTGACCGGGACGACGCCGGTTTGCGATCCCAAGCCCTACGCAGCGGAACGCTTCAAGGCTTAACCGCCGAACTTGTCGCGCCAACTCGGCAGTGCGCCGGCAAACGGCAATGCCCGCGCCTCGTACACGCCACGGGCAATGGCGCGGGCGACCACGTCGGCGGCGAGCGAGCCCAACTCGGCCAGCGCGATGACCGGATCGGCGAGGGGGGTCGCGCCGGTTGCTGCTGCGAACACCAGGTCGCCGTCGAGCGGAGTGTGGACCGGCCGCAGCGCTCTCGCCATGCCGTCTTGCGCCATCATCGCGAGCCGCCGCGTTTGGGCCTTGGTCAGGGCCGCGTCGGTTGCGACCACCACCAGCGTTGTGTTCTCGCCGGCCTGACCTTTGGCGCGGAAGGCGAGCGCCTCCGGCGGTACGGAGGCGGGGAAACCGCGCCCGCCGAATTCGCCGCCGCGCTCAAATGGCGCGGCCCAGAAATGCGGCCCGCCGCCAATGACCGCAGATCCCACGGCATTGACCACGGCCAACGCGCCGACGGTGACGCCGCTGCGTGTCTGCGCCGATGCGGAGCCAAGCCCGCCTTTGAGATCGGCGGTGGTGACGCCGCACCCAGCGCCGGTGCTTCCCAGATTGAAGTCGGACGTTGCGCTGGCCGTTGCGGCGTAGCCGAGTTCTCGATACGGCGGATAGAGGCCCCAATCCTTGTCGCCGCCGTTCAGCAGGTCGAACATCACCGCCGCCGGCACGATCGGCACCAGCGCCGTGCGCACGGCGTAGCCGCGCCCATGCGCGCGCAGCCAAGCCTGGGTGCCGGATGCGGCATCGAGGCCGAATGCCGAGCCGCCGGAGAGCGTGATGGCGTCGATGCGCTCGACCGTCATGGCTGGATCGAGCAACGCGCTCTCCCGTGTGCCGGGCCCACCGCCGCGCACGTCCACCGCCGCGACCGCCGGCTCGTCGAACAGCACGACGGTTGCACCCGAGCCTAGCTGGCGGTCGTCGGCATGGCCGACGCGGACGCCTGCGACATCGGTGATGAGGTTTCTCGCCAAAATTCAAAGACTCCAACGGGCGTGAACCATACCAGATCAAGCGCCGATCACATCAGCGCCAGCCACGCCCGTTCCGCTTGCGCCCGTCCGCCGGTCCATGCATCTAGGGCACGATGACACCCGACGTGACCCTTCTCGCCGCGCTGCTTGCCGGGCTGGTTAGCTTCCTCAGCCCATGCGTGCTGCCGCTGGTGCCGCCGTATCTCGTCTACCTTGCCGGCACCTCGCTGGAGCGGCTTGCCGATGGGGAGGCCGTGTCCCAGACCCGTCGCGAGACGGTGCTGGCGGCATTGCTGTTCGTTTGCGGTTTCTCAACGGTGTTCGTCGCGCTGGGAGCAAGCGCCAGCGTCTTTGGCGCGCTGATCCGAGTCTATTCGGCCGAACTTTCCATCGTTGCTGGCATCGCCATTATCCTCATGGGGCTGCACTTTCTGGGCGTGCTACGGATCAACGTGCTGCTGCGTGAAAAGCGGCTGGAAATGGCCAAGCCTGTCGGGCTGTGGGGCGCCTACGCGATGGGGTTGGCTTTCGCGTTCGGCTGGACACCCTGTATCGGTCCGATCCTCGCCGCGATCCTTGCGGTTGCCGCCTCCGAGCAAACGGTGGCAAAGGGCGCGGGACTGCTCGCGGTCTATTCGATGGGCCTTGGCATTCCGTTTCTGCTGGCGGCGTTTGCGGTCGAGCCGTTCGCCGAGTTCCTGTCGCGTTTCCGCCGCCATCTTGCCCAGGTCGAGCGCGTCATGGGCGGGCTGCTGGTGTTGACTGGCATCGCTTTTCTGACCGGCTTCGTGTCGCGGGCAAGCTTCTGGCTGCTTGAAGCATTTCCGGCGCTCGGCAGCATCGGTTAAACCGCATCCTGATCTGCCGGCGCGATTCGGATTGCTGCGATGGTTCCACTCTGGGAAATCCTGTGGGTGCTGGCGGCGCTGGTGACCGGCATCGTCATGTTTGGCGCGTGGACGGGGCCGCACCGCGTCATTTCGAACCTGTCGCGGTGGGCGATTTGGATGCGCATCCGCCCAGTTCCGGCGTGGCTGAGCGCCCGATCCGCCGACCGCTGGGCGTTTCGCGGCGGTCTTCTGTTGTTGGTGTTGCTGCTCGCAATCGCTTGGTTCGTTCCGTCGCTGTCGCCGCCGGAGACGCCGGCGGCTGTGCCTGATAGCAGCGCGGCTCCTACCAAGCCCGCGGATCGCCCCACGCGTCCGGACCGGCATATCGATGTCGATCTGCAGAATGCCATCCGGGTGCATGTCCCGAAAGCCAAGCGGGTTAGGATCGTGGTGTTGAAAGACGATCCGGAGGCCGATCAGTTCGCCTGGGAGATCGATGCGTTCCTCCGGGCCGAGGGGTACACGGTCGTCTCGCCGAGGCTATTTTTTGCGATGACCGAAGGGGCAATGACGCCGGTCGGCACGGCCATTTACCCAGAGGAAAAAGACCTGAACATCGTCAATATCCGCATAGGTTTGAACGACCGACCTTAGCGCGCATTCTTTCCGCTCTTGACCAATTGTTCATGTTTTGTTCTATAAACTCCCTTCGAGATTCGAGAGCGGGAGTTCGAACATGCGAGCTTATCTTGTGGTCTGGGCGGCCAGACGAAAGCTGATCTGGGCGAGGCGGCCATGACCTCGCGTTATCTCGAAGTCGGCTCGCCAATCTGCTGTTTCCTGCCGTCGTGCCGGAAGCCGTTTCTGAGCACCTGCATCCACGGCAACGACGGACATTTTTACTGCTCGCAATCGTGCGCGGAGGAGGGGTCCAAGAACGACCTCACCCGTGTCGAACCATTGCGTGCGGCGCGAAAATAGCAATCTGCCCTCCTGGCTTTTCCCCGAAGCCACGACTGGCGGACCGTGTGGAGGACTTGGACAAGTCCCACCACGCACAAAGGCCCGGCCGCACCGCCGGGCCTTTGCTATTTTGGATCGCCACAACGCGATCAGAAACGTTAGGAGCCTTTGCCGGTAGGCACCTCGTCGTACTTTCCGTCCTTGCTCCACTTGTAGAACACGTAATCGACCGTGGTGATGTCGCCCTTCTTGTCGTAGCTGATCGGGCCCAGCACCGTGTCCCACTTGCCGGCCTTGATGGTCTCGGCGACCTTTTTGCCGTCGGTGGTCTTGGCTTTGGTGGCGGCCTGCGTCCATATCGACATCGCGGCGTAGGTGTAGAGGGTATAGCCCTCCGGATCGACGTTCTTGTCTTTGAACTTCTTCACGATGGCGGCGGCGGTCGGGCGCTTGCGCGGATCTGAGCCGAAGGTGAACATCATGCCTTCGCCGGCGTCGCCGGTGATCGACCAGAACTCGTTGGTGGCGATGGCGTCGCCGGAGATCATCTGGCTGGTCATACCCTGGCTCCGCATCTGGCGCAGGATCAAACCCGCCTCGGTGTGGTAGCCGCCGACATAGACCACGTCGATCTTGTTGGCCTTCATCTTCGAGACCAGCGAGTTGAAGTCCTTGTCGCCCTGCGTGTAGGCCTCGTACATCTTCTCCTTCAGCCCGCCCTTGTTGAGCGCCTTCTTCATCTCATCGGCGAGACCTTTGCCGTAGGTCGACTTGTCCTGCAGGATGGCGATGTTCTTGCCCTTGTAGGTCTTGGCGACAAAGTCGCCGGCGATGCTGCCTTGCTGATCGTCGCGGCCGCAGACGCGGAACGTGTTCCACATGTTGCGTTCGGTGAAGGTCGGGTTGGTGGAGGCCGGGGTGATCTGCACCACGCCGCCGTCCTGGTACGCCTCCGACGCCGGGATCGAGGACGACGAGCAGTAGTGGCCCGCGACGAACGGCAGCTTGGCGCTGGCGAACTTCTCGCCGATCGCGCGCGCCTGCTTTGGATCGCAGGCGTCGTCGCCGATCTCGAGCTTGAGCTTCTTGCCCATCACGCCGCCGGCGGCATTGATGTCGGCGACCGCGGCTTCGGCGCCGTTCTTGAGCTGGGTGCCGAACGAGGCGTACTGGCCGGTCATCGGCCCGGCGACGCCGACGGTGATATCCTGGGCGGCCCCCGTGCCGGCCAACGCCAGACTTGTGCCCAACGCAACGCCTGCAAGCCAAATCGTCTTCATGCCGTTCTCCTCAAGTTGCGGACCTCAGTGGTCGCCCCGACCGCGATCTCTGGGCAAGCATCATTCTGGCGGGTTTTTGCAGCGCGGTCACCGGGGCGAATTGGCGCTGGCGACAGGATTTTCATTGTCCGCCCCGCGATCGCGCCAGGTGAGCGGGCTGGTTCGCTCATAGAGCCAGTAGTATTGCGTCGCCATCTGGGTGGCCCGCGTCATCCGCCAGGCCAGGGCGCCGACGATGATCAGGTATAGCGTGTCGGCGGCGTAGGAGGCGGGCGACAGCAGCGTTCCCTCGAACAGCGCGAAATGCACGAACCGCACCGCGGCGCCGAGCATCGCCATATAAACCAGGACGTTCCAGAACGGCCGCCAGGTCTGGGCGATGGCGCGTCCGGCGAGGAACGCCGCGCCGCCGCCGAGCACGCCGGTTACCAGCAGGATTTGGAGCGGCGATTCCAAGGCGTAGAGTTCGTCCATCGTCGCGCCTTTACGGGCCGGCTGCCGATTCAGCTAGGATGCTAGCACATCGTCTCGAACCGGGGCCGGCGTATGTCCAATTCATCCAGTGCAAAGCGTCCAAACTTTCTTCTGTTCATCACCGATCAGCACCGTGCTGATTTTCTGGGCTGCTACGGGCATCCGGTGCTGCGGACGCCAAACATCGATTCGATCGCCGAGCGCGGCACGGCCTTCGACAAATTCCATGTGGCGAGTCCCGTCTGTCAGCCGAACCGCGCGAGCCTGATGACCGGGCGCATGCCCTCGGTACACGACGTGCGCAGCAACGGCATTCCGCTGTCGATGAACGCGGTGACCTTTGTCGAACTGCTGTCCGACGCCGGCTACCGCACCGCGCTGGTCGGCAAGAGCCATCTGCAGAACTTCACCCAGCACGATCCGATCATCAAACGGCCGCCGCCGCGCGAAGGCTTCCACGAGCCGTCGCCGGGGCTGCGGCAGGCGCTGCGCAACGATCTCGCGGACGCCAAATACGAGCAGGAGACGCCGGCCTATTGGACCAAGCCGAACGCCCACGTGCAGACGCCGTTCTACGGCTTCGAGCATGTCACGCTGGTGCGCAATCACGGCGACGAGGCCGGCGCGGATTACGAGAGTTGGCTCGACGCGCGTGACCCGAAGGCGAGGGCAACGCTGCTTGGGCCGAAGAACAGCCTTCCTCACGAATACACGGTGCCCCAAGCCTACCGCACGGCGATTCCGGAGGAGCTTTACGCCACCGCGTTCCTCGGCGAGCGCGCCTGCGCC
>JAPLPD010000331.1 GCA_026400395.1 Alphaproteobacteria bacterium
CAGGCTGACGGAAGGCGATGACAGTGGTATCTCTCGACATGGCGTATCGCTCCTTTCGGGGAGGTTCTGGCAGGCTTCGACACCCGCCTCGATACGCCGCCTTCAATCAAACGTCGTCACCCAGATTCCGGCTTAGCTCCTTCCTGCGGCCCGGCAGTGCCGCCTGTTGACCAGCCGAGGCGCGGAGATGAAGCGCCTCAGGCTATCGTCTCCGTTTGTGATCGCCGAGGGGGCCGATTTCACGGACCCGAACCTTCGCCGGCGCATTCGCCGCGCGGCAGAGAGAATTGTCGAGCGCGAAATTGCCGGACGCAGCACCTCCTTTACCCCGGCGGCTGGATGACCACCGCCAAAACGCACCGGACCGCCAATGATGTGGAGCGAACCGTCCGCGCACTGCCAGGGATTTCAAGACCGACAAGGTCTTCGTCATAGGCAGTCAGGGTATTCTCATGGCCTGGCCGGACGCTCCGCGGGACATGCGCCAGTCACCGGAGATCGATGCCTACCCGGAGAACGCCAGAATTTGGGAAATTGCCGAAAAACGAAAAGACCCGAATTCTCGGCCTGAGGCTTCGGAACATATCGATGCGCTGTTTGGCAGCGGCTCGCAATTCTATCGGACTTAAGGGTTCTTTATCGACGGCGTAGACGAGAACACCGCCAAGTTGCCGAGCGGATGGCAGTCGCGCGCACTTGTGCGCCATATCGAGGTCGATGGGCGAACCGTGTTCGCTGTAGCCCGTGCCCCGAGGACTTGATCGTGTCGAAACTTGCCCGCCTGGATGACAAGGACAAGGCCTTCGTGGAGGCTTATCACGCAGAACGGCCGCTCGATCCAAACTGCATGGCTTGTCAGCGATCCTTGCTACCTCCTCTCCTTCGCGCCCTTCGGCCACTTCAGCGGCCAACTTACAATGTGATCCTCCAAATCCTTGTCCGGCACGTCGATCTCGTTCGCGCCGACCTTGCCGCGCACCGACACCCCCGCCGCGTGCACGCTGACCGGATCGCCGGACACAAGCGGATGCCACCAGTACAAATCCTTGCCGGCCGCGACGAGCTTGTAGCCGCAGGTCGGCGGCAGCCATGAGATGCGGTTGATGTTGCGCGTCGAGAGCGTGACGCAGTCCTTCACCTTGGCCGAGCGGTTGGTGTAGTCGGTGCAGCGGCAGCTCTCGCCGTCGAGCAGCTTGCAGCCGACGTCGGTGTAGTAGATGCGCTCCTTGCCCTCCTCCTGCAGTTTGTTCAGGCAGCAGCGGCCGCAGCCGTCGCACAGGCTCTCCCACTCGGCGGGGGTCATGTCCCGCATCGCCTTGCGCCGCCAGAACGGCAGTTCGTCGGGACGGGGCTTTGCGACGGGCGACGGCATTCCGCAGCGTTCCTGATTCGTAGGGCGGGCGTCACATCACCCATTCCAGCCGGCTGGCAGGTCACCGGGATGGCGCCGAAGGAGGTTCTATTGCGCCGACGGCCCCGCCCCGCAAGCGGTAGGGGGCGGGAAACCGCGTTCCGGCCTAAAGAACTGGCGAAACAGGCGGATTTTCCCCTGAAAAGCGTTCACCCTGCGCCGATCCAGCCATGGAATGCCGCCCCACGATGGTCTAAAAGTTTCGGAATGGTGAAGCGGCGGCGCCCCGGGGCCGGGGACGCCTTCTCTTTGGTATGAGGCGGCGTTGCGCGATCTCTATCCCGATCCGGAAAAGAAGCAGTTGAAGGCGCGGTTCCAGCGCTTCCTGCTCGTCACTGACGCGCGCTTCGACAACGGCCTGTTCCAGACCGCGCGCTGGGCGCGCGAGATCTGGGAGCGGTTCTCCATGTTCATGGACCGCTTCCACGTCGGCGGCTGGCGGCGCTGGATTTTCGTCGAGCCGCTGTCGGAGGGCGCCACCATGGCGGCCGGCGGCTTCGTCGTGCTGCTGGCGCTGGCGATGCCGGCGTTCCGCGAGACCGCCGACGACGACTGGCTGAAGAAGTCGGAGCTGGCGGTGACGTTCCTCGACCGCTACGGCAACGAAATCGGCAGCCGCGGCATCAAGCACAACGATTCGATCCCGCTGTCAGATTTCCCCGATGCGCTGATCAAGGCGACGCTGGCCACCGAGGACCGCCGCTTCTACGAACATTTCGGCATCGATCTGCCGGGCACCATGCGCGCACTGGTCACGAATACGCAGGCCGGCGGCGTCCGCCAGGGCGGTTCGTCGATTACCCAGCAATTGGCGAAGAACCTGTTCCTCACCAACGAGCGCACCCTCGAACGTAAGATCAAGGAGGCGTTCCTGGCGATGTGGCTGGAGTCGCGCCTGACCAAGAACGAGATCCTGAAGCTGTATCTCGACCGCGCCTATCTCGGCGGCGGCGCGTTCGGCGTGAACGCTGCGGCGCAGTTCTACTTCAACAAGTCGGCGCGCGACGTGAACCTCTCCGAATCCGCCATGCTCGCGGGCATGTTCAAGGCGCCGACCAAGTACGCGCCGCATATCAATCTGCCCGCCGCCCGCGCCCGCGCCAACGTGGTGCTCGATAATCTCGTCGAGTCCGGCATGATGACCGAGGGTCAGGTGTTCGGCGCCCGCCGCAATCCCGCCATGGCACTCGACCGCCGGGACGACCGTGCTCCGAACTATTTTTTGGATTACGCCTTCGACGAGATGAAGAAACTCGTCAGTACTTTTCCGAAGGCGATGAACGAACGGGTATTCCTGGTCCGCACATCGCTTGATTCCGGTTTACAGCGCGTTTCGGACGACGCGGTCGAGAGTCTGCTGAAACAATTCGGCCGCGACTATCACGCGAGCCAGTCTGCTATGGTTGTCGCCGATCTCGAAGGCGGGGTCCGCGCCATGGTCGGCGGTCGCGACTACACAGCGAGCCAGTTCAACCGCGCCACCGACGCACTCCGCCAGCCCGGCTCCTCGTTCAAACCCTACGTCTACGCCACCGCGTTTGAGTTCGGCATGAAGCCAACCTCGATTATCGTCGATGGACCGGTCTGCATCGGCAACTGGTGCCCACATAATTATTCAGGCGGCTACGGCGGCTCGATGACTCTCGTCGAGGCAATCAAGCGCTCAATCAACACCGTCGCGGTCAAGCTGTCGATCACTATCGGTAACGGCAATGCCAAGCTCGGCCGGGCTAGAATCGTCAAGAATGCCCGCGCGATGGGCCTTCGCACGCCCCTACCGGACACGCCGTCGCTACCAATCGGCGCCGACGAAGTCACCGTCCTGGATCACACCGTAGCCTTTGCCACGTTTCCCAACCTGGGCAAGTCCGTCGCCTCGCACGCCATCCTGGAGGTGCGCACCGGAACTGGCGACGTGGTCTGGCGCTTTGATCGCGACGGGCCCAAGCCGCGTCAGACGCTTCCGGAAAAGGTCGCTTTCGACATGGTTTTCATGATGAACAAGGCGGCGGAAGAAGGCACCGGCCGGCGCGCGATGCTCGACGGCATCCATATCGCCGGCAAGACCGGCACCACCAACAACTATCGCGACGCATGGTTCGTCGGTTACACCGGAAATCTGGTCGCCGGCGTTTGGGTCGGCAACGACGACTATAGTTCGTCCAACCGGATGACGGGCGGTTCCCTGCCCGCGATGATATGGAAGGCGGCCATGGCCTACGGCCATCAAGGCATCGAAATCAAACCACTGCCCGGTATCGCGCCGATGCCGCCGAGCGCAACAAAAACCGAGGCCGTCGCGAACGGCACGCCGGCCCCTCCGCCGCGGCCGACCGTTCTGACACGGCGGGGCACCGACGTTTTGGTTCGGATCGAGCGCATGATGGAAGACGCTAGCCGCGCGTTGCCCGCGCCGAGCGGGGATGTGTCCGAATTGCCGGTCAAGCCGGGCGAGATGCGCTCGGAAGCCTTCGCCTCGGCCATCAACGGCGCCGCGTCCGTCGCGGTGCGTGGCAATTAGACATCGAAGCGACAGGCTTCGCCTGAGGTTTTCGCTTTCAATCATCGACCGGATCAATTGTGCGTCTGCTTTTGGGATCATTGTTTGCTCTGGCGGTTGCGGCACTCGTCGGCCTTGGTACGACCTGGCTGGCGCTCACGCGCGGGACTGCGTTCGGTTCCGTGGCGATCGGAGCCTGGACCGCCTTTCCCAAATCCGGAACCCGCGATGTCGATCCCTACACGCGAGCCGCGATCGCGCGCAGTGGCGAACTTCCTGTCGGCTCGGGTGACGGCGTTGCTTTCGTCGCCCGCGCGGACGACGCGGGTCGGGCCCTTGACGGCCGCTGCGACGTCCGCATCAGCGGCACAACACCCCAGGCGCGATTCTGGACTCTGACATTGTACGATCCGCACGGTCGGTTGATCGGAAACGCTATCGATCGCCAGGGCTTCACCAGCCAGGAGATCGTGCGCACCGCTGATGGCAACTTTGAGGTTATCGTCGCGCCACGCGCCCGGTCCGGCAATTGGTTGCCGACCAATGGAGCCGATACCTACATGCTGGTATTACGCCTCTACGACTCCCCCGTTGGCGTCGCCACACGCGCGGCGCGCGAGGCGCCGATGCCGTCCGTCTTACAGTCATGCTCGTGAGGGCAATTCTCGTGAAAGATTGCGGATGATCCGCTGGCTGTTATGGCTGCTCGCGGGCACGCTGCTCGGCGGTATCGTGCATCTTGTGGCGGTGCTGATCCTGCCGCGCACTGCGACACAGGACGCTTTTTCGCGGATCACGCCCGTCGCACCGATCAACACCGTCACGCCGTTGCCACAGCCAAAGCCGCAAAACGAATTGATGCCGTTCATGGACCCGGCTTTTGCATCGGCGGTTTGCCGCTACGATCTTGAGAACGGACCGATTAAGCTCACTGTGCCGATCAGCCCCGCTTACACCTCGGTGTCCTTCTACACGCGGCGAGGCGTCGCTTATTACGCGATCAACGATCGTTCTGCCGGGCGCCGGCTGATCGAACTTCAGTTGATGACAGCGGCGCAGCGCGCCGATCTTTCGGAAGACGAGGACGTCACCGCAGCGGACCGCCTGATTGTCGAATCACCAAGCAACACAGGGCTCATCGTGATGCGGGCGCTGGCGCCGGAGCCCGGACTGATGTCGGTGGCGCAAGCCGCTCTCGGCCGAGCAACCTGCAAGATGGAGGCATCGGCAACAGACCGCTGACGGCTAGACTAAACGCTGTATCCGCTGATCCGCTGCTGCAGCAGCGTGAGAGCCCGCTCAGCCTCGGCCGCCACCGGAGACGGCGCCGCAATGACCATCCGTTCAAGCGCGACCCGATAGGACGCGGCGCGTTCCTGTAGCGCGCCTTGCACCCACAATGCGATATTGCGGTTCTCGGCCATGCGTTGAAGAGTGTTGGCGCGTTCCTCTGCCGTCAGCCGGGGAACGTAAGCCATCGCTTTCTCGCGCTTGCTATCCATCTGGCCGACGTAGCGCGCCATATTGAAGAACGGATCGATCCGCATCACGTCGTTGCGGATGTCCTCGAGCAGGCGGTTGTAGCGCGCGGTTTGCGAGCGATAAGCAGTGGTGAACAGGCGCGATGCATAGGCCGAGCGATCGGGATAGGGCCACTGCCGGCTGCCAGCGCCCACTTCGCCAATCACGCTGTACCATTTGTTGCGGTCGTACGGCGGCTCGATAAGCGGATAGGCGAGGTCGCGCATGGTGCGCTCATCATCGGTCAGTTGATGCTTCCAGACCAGACTCGTGGCGGGCCCAGGCGCAGCCGCCGGTCCCATCCAGGCGTGGGTGTCGTCGCCGACCAATGACGTTCGCACCCGGCCGAAATCACCGGACGTGCCGCAGCCCGTCAGCAACGAAAGTGCCGCGGCCAACGCCAGCCATCTTAACCGGCACATCATGGCGTTCGATCGGGCGCGCCGTTCACGAACGCGATGAGCGCCGCCGGCGCCGCCGGCCCGGCGCTGCGTTGCTGCCGCCGTCCAATCCGTCCGATGGCTGGTCGGGATCGCGTTCGATCCGCACCACCGGAAGTATGATCACGCTGGCCGGCTCGGAATTGGCATCGACATATCGGCCGCCACCGAGCGGGCGATGCCCCTCTGGAAATTGCACGATGATTCCCATGCTCGTCTCCGCAGACACCGGCGCGGGCCTTCTGCCCCGCCGATCGGTCCGTATCGCCAATTAAGGCCCCGCATGGTTAACGGTTCGTTAAAGCTAAGTACTTGATCTTAAACGGGTGCTGCGCACCGCTGGTTTTTTGAGAAGCCATGCCCGACAGCTTCCACGCCGCTAGTGCGCGGTTTGACGGTTTTGATTTTCACTTAGTGAAGCTAAGTAAATCCGCGATTCTTTAAACTAGCTTTAGGTTTGAAGATATGCTATTTTACTAAGTATGACTAAGCGTATCTCAGGAAAGCTAAACTGGCTTGAACAGAACCTTCCGGAAGGATTGCTCGTCGACGCGGCGTGGCTGAGCAAACACGGCTACTCGACGTCGCTCCGCAGCCAGTACCTCACGGCGGGTTGGCTGGTGCAGCCCGTGCGAGGCGTCTACTACCGCCGCTTGCGCGGTTCCTTGACGTGGCAGCAAGTCGTTATCTCACTTCAAACCATCCTTGGCAGGACTCTCACGGTCGGCGGCCGAACGGCACTCGAGCTGCAAGGCTACGCCCATTACCTACCGACAGGCACCCGGGAAGTGCATCTGTATGGGCCCAACCATCCGCCCCACTGGCTGAATAAGCTCGGCCTCGATACGCGCTTCGTCGATCACAACGACAAGAAATTGTTCCGCAATGAGCCGATCCATCGAAGCCTCGGCCATCTGAACTGGAATATCAAAGAAGCCAGTGGCACCAAGACAGATCCCATCCACGGCAGTCTGGTGACGCAGCCATGGGGCCAATGGGACTGGCCCCTCACGCTATCCGCGCCAGAACGCGCAGTCTTCGAAATGCTCGATGAGCTTCCCGCGAGCGAGAGCTTTGAGCAGGTCGACAAGTTGATGGAAGGGCTAGCGAACCTCAGCCCACGGCGTCTCGATAAGCTGCTGGCCGATTGCAAGAACGTGAAGGTGAAAAGACTTTTCTTCTTTTTTGCCGATCGGCACCAGCATGCCTGGCTGAAGCGGCTGAACAAGAAGGCGGTCGATTTCGGGGAGGGCAAGCGCATGCTTGTCAGGGGCGGCCGGCTCGATCCGGTTTACAGGATCACAGTGCCGGAGGCCCTCGATGGCCTTTCGTGACGTTTACCGCGAGCAGGTGATGCTGTTGATCCGCAGCCTGCCCTTCGTCGCCGAAGAGAACTGCTTCGCGCTCAAGGGCGGAACTGCGATCAATCTTTTCATCCGGAACATGCCGCGCCTGTCGGTCGATATCGACCTGACTTATGTGCCGGTGCATGACCGTGATGAATCGCTCGAAGCTATCGACGGTGCCATGAAGCGCATCGCTGGCAATATTC
>JAPLPD010000291.1 GCA_026400395.1 Alphaproteobacteria bacterium
CGGCGGCTCAGGCCCATCGTGTGCGTAAGGCGCAGCACGTCCCGTATCTTCCTCATCGACACTCTCTCCGCCGGCATCGGTCGCCCCCTGTTGTTGACAGGAGGCCCAATCAGCTGATTCGAATGTCGACGGGAGCGCGCTTCAGCCCGTTATCACCGGCTGTCCGAGATCACAGGAATCGTGTCCGGCTTGCGCAGGAATCCGCAATGGCGAATACGTGAAGATCCGTCTCGATGTCACCAGCAGTCCGGCGACGAGGGCTGATCTGAAGTTGGCGGTCGATCGCTCCAACGCCTTGCAGGAGACCATGTGGCTGCAGGCCAAGGCGGTTGTCGCCAAGGATCCGGGCATGGTGCCGGGCGGCATTTACATCCAGGTGCTCAATGACATGATCGACGCCCAGGGCAAACGTCTGGCCGCGGTGCGAAACCAGATGCCGCACGACATTCTGCTGGTGCTGTTCGGCATCGCCGCCGTCGCCAGCGCGTTTGCCGGATACACCAGCGGGATCGAGGCTCGCCGCAGCCGGTGGCCGATCTATATTACCGGATTGCTGATCTCGTCTATCATCCTGCTGATCCTCGACCTCGACCGGCCCAATGCCGGATTCATCCGGATCAGTCAGCAGCCGATGATAGACACGGCGGACAGCATCAAGTCGTTTTCAGACTAACGGCCCGGCGTAGCGCCGCTCACCGCACCCAGCGCGCGTCCGGGTGCTCTTCCGGCACGTGCAGCATCGTGACCGCCAGCGTCATGTCGCCGTCGATGCCGACCGTCCGGTCCGCCGCGATGTGGCCGTTGCGCCAGAGCTTCATCTGATAGCTGCCCCTGGCGATGCGCAGCGACGCGTGGCCGCTTTTGTCGGTCCGCGCCCGAAAGGCGCCGAGCCGTACCTCGACGCCGCCGAGCGGCTCGTGGGTTTCGCGTTCGGTGATCGTCACCGTCAGCGTGTGCTCGGGCTTTGGAGCAGCAGTCACCGCGAACTGCGAGGCCGCGCCGCCTGACCGAACCGTGTATTGCACCGCCTCCTGCTTGCCCGGCGCGGGAACATCGAGTGTCGTCCAGTACAGCGCCTCGGTGCCGGCGAGCGGCTCTCCGCCGAGCGTGCCGCTGGCGACGACCTTGCCGGACGGATCGCTGACCTCGACCGCGGCACCCTTGCCGCCGGCCGCGCCGACCTTCACCGCGAAGCTCTCGCCGATGACGACGGGCATGGGTACGTCCCAGACGGCCAGACTTGTGGTCATGTCGTGTCCCCTCAGGAGTTCCGTTGCGCCGCATGGCGGCCGGCAATGCGGCCGAACACCAGGCAACGGCCGAGGCCGTGCTGGGCGAAGCCGCCCTGCGACTCGCCCGCGCAATAGAGGCCCGCGATGATGCTGCCGCGCGTGTCGATCACCTGGGCGTGGGTGTCGGTGCGCAGCCCGGTGAGCGTGTCGTGCAGGATCGGCGTCGCCCAGGCCGCGTAGAACGGCGGCCGGGCGATCGGATGCAGCGGGTTGGGCTTGCCGAAGTCGATGTCGGTGCCCATTGCGACGAACCAGTTGTAGCGGTTCACCGTGTCCTGCAGCGCCGCGCCGGACATCGGCTTCTTCTGGTGCTCGTTTTTGATTTTCTCCGCCAGCCCCGCGATGGTGTCGGCGGTGAAGAACCAGCCGTCCGGGTCGACGTTGGGCGGCTTGCAGTTCCACCACTGACGCGCCGCGGCGTCCGCGTCGAAGATCGCCCAGATCGGCCCACCGCCGTTCAGCTTGTCCGTGTCGCCGTGGTTGGTAAACGCGGCGTTGATGTAGTCGTAGCCGCTGTCGAGCTCGTTCCAGAAGCGCTTGCCGAACTGGTTGACCAGGATCGCCTCCTGCCAGTCGGTCACCGTCAGTCCGGTGGCCTTGGCGCGATCGAAGATCGGGCTGTCGGTCTCGTAGTAGAGGCTGATGTAGCCCCAGCGCGTGCCGATGTGCCGCGTCTTGGTGATGGCGGGGCCGACCTCGCTGGTCTGCGTGCCGGTCGCCCAGAGCGACGCGCCGACGTCCATCGCGGCGAGTTCGCCATCCGCGCCCTGTTCGGTCCAGGGCATGCCGGCCTGCTGGTATTCCTCGGTGAGCCGCGGATCGAACATGCGCCGGAAGTTGACGTTGCCGGTGTGGCCGCCGGTGCAGATCACCACGCCCTTCTTCGCTTCGATGGCGATCTCCTTGCCATCGGCTTTGACGGTGATGCCGCGCACGCGGCCGCGCGCCTCGTCGCGGACGATGCGGTTCATCTCGTGACTCAGCAGAATCTGCACGCCCTTGTTGCGCGCGCTTTCGGCAAGGCGGCGGACCAGCCCCGAGCCGTTGCGGTTGCGGCGCGGCGCGATCACTTCGCTGGAGACGTGCCATTCATGGGTCACGAAGGTTCGCGGCACGGTCGAGGCGTCCGGCGTGACGATCGGCTTTTCGATAAAGGTGACGCCGTTGTCGAGCAGGAACTGGAACGTCGGCACGCACTCGTCGGCGAAGGTGCGCACCAGGTCGCGGTCGTTGTAGCGGCTGTCGCCGCGCGCGTGCCGGGTCCAGTCGGCGAAAATCCGGTCGGGGCTGTCGTCGATCTCCAGCTTGTTTTGCAGAGCGTTGCCGCCGCCGAGATGAACGCGGCCGCCGCTCAGCATGGCGTGGCCGCCGATGTCGTAGTTTTCCTCGACCAGAATGACCGCGGCGCCGTGATCGCGCGCCGACACGGCTGCGGCAAGACCCGCGGCGCCCGCGCCGATCACCACCACGTCAGTCGAAAGATTCCATTCCATCGGGAAATTGCCTTGGGCGGGAAACACCGGGGGCCGCATCTTGGCGAGGCTGGGGGCGCGGTCAAGGCGGCGGCTGTGGCACACTCCCGCGCCGGGGTTAAATTCCCCCCGGCAATCGGCTAACTGTCACCTGTTCCGACCCCGCGAAGGATGCCGCCATGAGCGCCGCCAAGGCCAAAAAGTCCATGTTGAAGCGCGCGAAGGCCAAGCTCGGCAAGACCGCCAGGACCAGACCGGCGGTGGCCAAGCGGGCGAAGCCGAGGGCCGCGAAGGCCAAAAGCACCAAGGCAAAGAGCGCCAAGGTGACGAGCGCCGCGCCGGCCATCGTCAGGCCATTCCGGTTCACCGCCGCGCAAACCGTGCAGATGCGCTTTGCGGGCGACAAGAAGCCGGAGCACTTCCGGGTCGACGATATGGCGGACGCGACCCTCGCTGCGTTGGACGGGCAAACCAGATTCTACTTCCAGTACAAACTTATCAGCAACGACAAGAAGCAGCCGGACGGCTCGGATCGCAGCTTCTGGTTTTTCGATCCCAAGCCGGTGGGAGCGGCGGGCGCGACTGCGCCGAGCCTGTGGCGCGCCGCGCGCGGCGAGATCGAAGACGGCCACGATGTGGTGCGTTCGCATTCGGGCAATTTCAGCACTCGCAGTGTCACCGGCTATGACGGGTCGGGTGTGTGCCATGTGGTGAAGCTGGACGAAACGACCGATCGGATGCGCTTCGACTTCAACGGCAAGCGCGAGTTTTGCGACAGCCTGCCGGTGGCGATAGGCAAGGGCGACATGCTGTCGGTGTCCGGATCGTGAGCATGGACGAGCCGGCCGCCGAACTGACCGATCCTCGCGATGAGATCGCGCGCCTTGAGGCCCGCATCGAGGCGCTGGCGGCGAAGATCGAAGGCTGCCGGAAGTTCATCCTGGCGTCGCGGGTGGCGCTGGCGCTGGGCGGCCTCGTCCTGACGGCGACGATGGTTGGCGCCATCGCGCCGGACGGGGCGGGCCTCACCGCGGCGATTGTAGCGGTGCTCGGCGGCTTTGTTCTGCTCGGATCGAACAGCAGCACGGCGAGGGAGGCGGCGGACGAGATGGCCGCCGCAGAGGCGCAGCGGGCCGCGCTGATCGGCTCGATCGAGCTTCAGGTGGTCGGCCGCGCCACCCTGCATTGAGCTTGGAACAGGGGCGTGACCGGGCCGGTACTAACCAGTGGTTGTTTGGAAGTATTCACC
>JAPLPD010000245.1 GCA_026400395.1 Alphaproteobacteria bacterium
TCCGCCAGGACCCAGGCAGCAGCACATGCCGCGGTATGGGCGTTGCGCGATGGCAAGCCGGTGCGGGTCGCAGTGACCGCGGGCCTCGACGATGATGCCTTCACCGAGATCATCGAAGGCGATCTGAAAGCCGGCGACCGGGTCATCGTCTCAGAGCAACGCATCACCAACAGCAGGGCGGCGGCGCCGCGCCTGCAACTGTGACACCGCCAATGGCCAGCGGCACGAGCGGGCCGATCATCAAGCTCGAACACGTCATGCGAACTTATCACGTCGGCGATGTCGATGTGCATGCATTGCGCGATGTCAGCCTCACGATTGAGACCGGCGAATTTGTGGCCATCATGGGTTCGTCGGGCTCGGGCAAGTCGACGCTGATGGCGGTGGTCGGTTGCCTCGATCGCCCCAGCAGCGGCCGCTATTTCTTCGACGGCGTCGACGTCGCCGGCCTCGAAGAGCCCGAACGGGCGCGGCTGCGCAGCGAGCGGCTGGGCTTCGTGTTCCAGAGCTTCAATCTTCTGTCGCGCACCAGCGCGCTTGAGAACGTGGCGTTGCCATTATTCTATGCCACCTCGGGGCCGGCGAATGCGGCCTCGCGCGTCGAGCGGGCGCGGGCATCGCTCAAACTACTGGGCTTAAGCGACCGCGAGCGCAACACGCCCGGCCAACTGTCGGGCGGCCAGCAGCAGCGGGTTGCCATCGCTCGCGCTCTGATCAATACGCCCGGTCTGCTGCTCGCCGACGAGCCTACCGGCAATCTCGATACCCGAACGTCGCACGAAATCATGGAGACGTTGACCCGCCTGAACCGGGAACAGGGTGTCACCATTATCGTTGTCACCCACGAATCCGACATCGCCGCTTACACCGATCGCACCTTGACGATGCGCGACGGACAGATTGTTTCGGACGTGCGCAATCCGGCGCCGGTCAAGGTCGCTCCGACATTGGAAGCAGCGGCGCCGGGCGAACCGCTGTCACTTGCACAGCCGTCCCGGCCATTGCCCGCGGTCGCCCGAAAGGCCGGCACTGTGTGGGGCTTCGCTCTGATGATCATGGCAGCCGCCATGCAGGCTATCTGGCGCAACATGATGCGTTCGGCCTTGACGATGCTGGGCGTCTTCATCGGCGTCGCCGCCTTGATCGCCATGGTCGCGGTCGGCCAGGGCGCCAATGACGCGGTGCGCAAGCAGATCGAGCGGCTCGGCACCAATCTTGTCGTGGTGGTGCCGGGCGCAAGGACGGCAGGCGGCATGCGCGCCGGGTCCGGCAGCGCCTCCACGCTCACCACCAGCGACGCGCAAGCGATCCGACGCGAGAGCACGGCGGTCAGCGCGGTCAGCTACCTCATCCGCCAGAACGGCCAGGTCCAGGCCGGCAATCAGAACTGGGCGACCAATATCCAGGGCATCAGCCCGAACTATCCGCCGATGACGAATTGGCGGGTCGATGACGGCCGTGAAATCACGGCCGATGACAATGATTCGGCGGCGCTTGTGGTCGTGATCGGGCGAACCGTGTCGAAGCAGTTGTTCGGCGAGCAGCAGAATCCCGTCGGCGCTTTCGTACA
>JAPLPD010000066.1 GCA_026400395.1 Alphaproteobacteria bacterium
CGGCGTTTCATAAGTGGTGCCGCGGCCGCAGGGATGGTGGCGCCTTTTGTCATGCGCAGCGAAGCGCTGGGGCAATCCGCGTTCAATTGGAAGCGTTTCAGCGGAACCAAGCTGGACATTCTGCTGGTGAAGAATCCGCGGGCTGATCTGCTTCAGGCCCATGAAAAGGAATTTACCGCGCTGACCGGCATTCAGGTGTCGTCCGAGCAGGTGCCGGAACAGCAGCAACGCCCGAAAGTGGCGATGGAGCTGACCACCGGCCGCCCAAGCTTCGATGTCGTCTCGATCTCGCTGCATGTGCAGAAGAAGCTGATCGAGAAGGGCAAGTGGATGGAGGATCTGCGCCCCTACATCAAGGACGCCGGCAAGACCAACCCGGACTTCGACTTCGCGGACTGGAGCCCCGGCGCCCTCAAATACGGCACCGCGTCGGACGGTACCCTGCATACGCTCACCCATCTGCCGGATTTCTGGATGGTCTACTGGAACAAGGCCCTGTTCGCCGAGAAGGGCCTCAGCTTCCCGAAAACCATGGACGAGATGCTGGATACCGCGCGCAAGCTGACCGATCCCGCCAAGGGCATCTACGGCTTCGTCGCGCGCGGCCAGAAGAACGCCAACGTGCCGGTGTTCACCCAGATCATGCTCGGGCTCGACAAGGAGACCCTCTCGCCGGACGGCAAATCACTCCAGATGGAGAGCCCGGAGGCGATCTGGGCGGCCGAGCTCTATGCCAAGCTGATGCGCGAATGTGCGCCGCCGGGCTCGATCGGCTTCAACTGGAACGAGTGCCAGACCAGCTTCATGCAGGGCAAGATCGGCATGTGGCTCGATGGCATCGGCTTCTCCGCGCCGCTGGTCGATCCCGGCAAGTCCAAGGTGGTGAAGGATGTCGGCTTCTCGCCGATGCCGGCCGGGCCCAAGGCGCGGCACTCCGCGATGTTCTGCTCGGGCCTGTGCATCCCCACCGCGAGCAAGAACAAGCTTGGCGCCTGGCTCTATTTGCAATGGGCGACCAACAAGCAGCTCAGCACCGAAATCCTCGGCAAAGGCGCCGGCATGCCCGGCCGCGCCAGCCCCTTCCGCGATACCGAAGTGCGCAAGACCAGCGCCTTCCCCGGCGAGTGGTTCGATTGCGCGATCGAGTGCCAGAAGATCGTGCGGCCAGGCCTGCCCGAAATCGTCGCGGTGACCGAGTTCCGCGACGTGTTCGGGGTGGCGCTGACCAATCTGATTTCGGGCGGCAATGCCAAGGACGAGATGGCCAAGGCGATGGCGGCGTTCAAGCAGGTGTTTGATAAGGAGAATGCGTAAGCGTCAGTAAGAAAGGCGTTCTTTTTTGAAAAAAAGAACCAAAAAACTTTTATCCGATTTGCTTCGTTCTCTCCGCGGAGAGAGCGAGGCAAACGGGTAAAAAGTTTTTGCTTCTTTTTTCAAAAAGAAGCGGCGATCGCCGAGGCCAGCCGGGCGGCAACCTCCTTGTCGGCGGCGATGCGGGCCATCGGATAAATATGCACGCGGATGCCGAATAACACCGTGCCGCTCGCCGGCAGCAGGCTCAGCGTCTGGCGTTCAACGCGCAGATACAGCGTCTCGCCGGCATTCGCTGCGTTCACGTTGGGGTTGCGCGCGCGGCGGAAGTGCTCGCCGCCGGGCTGGAACAGGCGCAAGAGGTGATCGGCTACCCACTCGACATTTCCAGCGGCTACCGCTCGCGCGAACTCAATATCGCCATCGGCGGCGCGGAAAAATCACAGCACTGCCTGGGCCTTGCCGCCGACTTTACCTGCCCCCAGTTCGGCGCGCCGCTGGAAATTGCCGCCACGCTGCGCGACTCGGGCATGCGCTTCGACCAGTGCATTCTCGAGTTTGGCCGCTGGGTGCATCTTTCCTTTAGCGCAGAACCGCGCGGCCGCCTGCTGACCATCCACAATGCCAAAGAAGGTTATCTCGTGGGCTTGTGGGACAACGAAGGCAACAAAGTCGGCTAGCCTACGTTTCGGGGAATATCGACGCATTCGACGCATTCCGCGCATTCCCCTCATTTCCCCTGGCTGGACTACCCGGGATAAAAAAGCGTGCGCCGCACGCTTTTTTTCACTTGCTGCGAATCAACGTGCCTATACCCTCGTCGGTCAGGATCTCCAGCAGCAGGGCATGCTCGACGCGACCGTCGATGATATGCACGCTCTTGACCCCGCTCTTGGCCGCCTGAACCGCCGATGAGATTTTCGGCAACATGCCGCCCGACAGCGTGCCATCCGCCACCAGTTCATCGATGAGCTTGGGCGTCAAACCGGTCAGCAGCTTGCCCTTGCTGTCGAGCACGCCGGGCGTGTTGGTCAACAGCACCAGTTTTTCGGCCTTGAGCACTTCGGCGATCTTGCCGGCCACCAGGTCGGCATTGATGTTGAAGCTCGTCCCATCCTTGCCCACGCCTATGGGTGCCACCACCGGGATAAAACCGCCCGCCTCGAGC
>JAPLPD010000187.1 GCA_026400395.1 Alphaproteobacteria bacterium
CCACCTTGGCGCCCATCGCCTTGCCCTTGGCATGCAGGCCATCGACCGCGGCTTGGTCCGGCGCCGAGAAATGCACGCCCAGCAGGCCGGCGCGCGGCCGCTCGCGCAGCGTTAGAACATGGTGATCGCGACTGGTGCCGCGCATGTGGATGGTGTCGCCCTCGGCGGCGACATCCTCCAGGGCCCAGACCCGGCGATAGAATTCCGCGGACTTCTGCAGGTCGTGGACGCCCAGCTCAATGCTGCGCAATCCGTTGATTCTGACATTGGACATGGTCGGTCTCCCAGGGCGGCTATGCGGTCGGGCGCGGGCGGAAAGCCCAGTTTCGGCAGCTTAATGCAGAATCCGCAATGGCGGCGACAGCTTTTGCATTCCTCCCCGGCGCGCGGACTGGTTGCTTTCGCAACCGGGAGGGCGCAAATTCGAAATCAAGAACCGGTCCAAAAACCGATCCATCGCACTGGGAGTGGAGACCCGACCGGCAACCGGCGGGCCGCAAGAGGGTAAACATCGCATGGCCGAGAAGCTTGTCGCAAAAGTGTCGGAGATGAAGGACGGTGATCGCCGCATCGTATTCGTGGGCGATCAGGAGATCGGCGTATTCCGGCATGGAGGCCAATACTACGCCTACAGCAACGTCTGCCTGCACCAGGGCGGACCGGCGTGCGAAGGACTGACCATCGCCGCGGTCGAGGAGCATCTGCGCGCCGACAAGACCTCGCTGGGTCTCTCGTTCTCGGCCACCGAGATGCACTTCGTGTGCCCCTGGCACGGCATGGAATACGACATCACCACCGGCGAATGCGTCTCCGACCGGAAGATGAAGCTGAAGAAATACAAAGTTCTCGAAAAAGGAGACGAACTTTATGTCGTCGCCTAAGGCCGCCGTAAAAACGGCGCGCCGCTCCGCCACGTCCGCGAAGCTGAAGTCCACCGCAACGCGAACGGTGGCGCCGAAGCCCAAGGTCCCGCAGACAGGACTTTCGGCGGATGCGATCAAGCTCGCCAAGGATATCGAGCGGGCATTCAAGGAGAGCGACAACGCAATCTCCGAGGATGCGATGCAGATCCTGATGGGCACGTTGTGCAGGGTCTATGCGGCGCAGGTGGAGAATGGCTCCAAATACACTCCGATCGCGGAGGGCCAGGTCGTCAGTCCGACCGGCGTGATGGTGACGGCAAGCGGATTGTTGCGCGCCGCCAATCTTGCGGTGTTCGAACTCGGTATGTGGCAAAGCTGGACCGGGCGCTGACGAGCGCCCGGCAGCCAACGAAATTTTTGGACCAGGAGAAACACCATGGATCTTATTGCTGATCGCGGCCGACGCGTTCCCGTCGAGGAGTTGAACACCAGCCGGCTGCTGGCTCACGCCCGCAAGCAGGCTGTGCAGCGCAAGTTCGACGACATGTTGATCGTCGATGTGGACGCGCATCACTACGAGAACGAGCACTTCAACGACATCCTGCCTTTCATGGAGAACGACGTCTTCAAGCAGCTCGCGATTTCCGGCACCAGCCGCAATCGCGGCCGCGGCGCCATCACGCCGCAGACCCTGGGCTACCAGGACATGGGCGGCCGGGTGACGCGCTATCCGCTGCGCGGCACCGAAAAGACGCCGGACGGCAGCTTCCGCGACGTCGAGCTCGGTCATCGCTGGATGGACGCGATGAGCGTCGACTACTCCTGTCTGTTTCCGACCGGCATGCTCTCCATCGGCCTGCATCCGCAGACCGAGATGGAGGTCGAGCTGTGCTGGGCCTACAACCGCTGGCTCACCGAAAAGGTGTTGCCGGAGTCGGGTGGCCGCTTCTTCTCGATGCTGACGCTGCCGTTCTCCGATCCCGATGCGTGCCTGCGCCAGGTCGAGGAGTTCGGTCACCGCAAGCACGTCGGCGGCTTCATGGTCACGACCGTCCGCAACAACCTCGCGGTCAACGACAACCGCTACATGAAGGTCTATCGCGCCATCGAGGAGCGCGGTCTGGTGCTCTCGTTCCATTCCGGCCCGAACTGGGGTGAGCCGATCTTCAAGAGCTGCAACCGCTTCCTGGTCGCACATGCTCTCGGCTTCTCCTGGTACAACATCGTCAACCTGGCGAACTGGGTCATCAACGGCATGGGCGAGCGCTTCCCGAAGCTCCCGGTGCTCTGGATCGAATCCGGCCTCGCCTGGGTTCCGTTCATGATGCAGAAGCTCGACCACGAATACATGCTGCGCCCGTCGGAGGCGCCGCTGCTCAAGAAGAAGCCGTCGGACTACATGCGCGACATGTTCTACTCGTCGCAGCCGATGGAAATTCAGGACATGGGCGCGCTGGAAACCACGTTCCGCATGATCAACGCGGAGACCCAGTTAATGTACTCGTCGGACTATCCGCACTGGGACTTCGACCTGCCGAGCACGATCAGCGATCTGCCGTTCGTGACGGAAAAGGCCAAGCACAACATCCTCGGCGGCACCGCGGCGCGCCTGTTCAAGCTGCCGCCACGCAACGAGGCGCAGAAGGCCAACCTGAAGAAGTTCGGCAATCTGACCGCCGCCTGATCGCCGCGGGTTCAAACGGTAGCGTCGTCATGGCCGGGCACAGTCCCGGCCATTTTCGATTCTTGAGTCCCGCTCTGGCTTGGTGTTGGACGTCGCGCTCGAATATGCCCGGCGTGCCGCTTCTACTCCGCCGCGTGCCGGGCGACGAAGCGGTTCACCGGCCGCGGCAGGCCGACGTTCTCGCGCAAGGTCGAGCCCTCGTATTTCGTGCGGAACAGGCCGCGCCGCTGCAACTCCGGGATGACCAGATCGCAAAACTCGTTTAGCCCCTCGGGCAAAACCTGCGGCATGATGTTGAAACCGTCGGCGGCTCCGCCCCGATACCACTCCTCCAGCGCATCGGCGATATCGCTCTCGGTGCCGACCGCCACGCGATGGCCGCGCGCCGTCGCCACCCGCATGTAGACCTGCCGGATCGTAAGATTCTCCGCGCGCGCCATGTCCATCACCACCTTCTGGCGGCCCTGCTGCGAGTTGGTCGGCGGCGGCTCGGGCATCGGCCCGTCGAGCGGGAACGGCGTCAGGTCCATGCCGACGATATCGGACAGCGCATCGACGCCGAGTTCCGGATGGATCAGCGTCTGCAGCCTGTCGAACTTCTCCCGCGCCTCTTCGCGGGTCCGGCCCACCACAGTCAGCACGCCGGGCATGATCTTGAGCGAGTCCGGCGAGCGGCCGCATTTGACCACCCGCGCCTTCAGGTCGGAGTAGAACTCGCGCGCGGGCCCGATCTGCTGCGCCACCGTGAACAGCACCTCGGCGGTGCGCGCCGCCAGTTCACGCCCGGCGTCGGATTGGCCGGCCTGCACGATCACCGGCTGGCCTTGCGGCGAACGCGGCACCATCAGCGGCCCGCGCACCGAAAAATGCTCACCCTTGTGATGCAGCATGTGCATCTTGGCGGTATCGAAAAACAGGCCGTTCGCCTTGTCCAGGATGAAGGCGTCGTCCTCCCAGGTGTCCCAAAGCCCCTGCGCCACCTGGATGAATTCGGCGGCGCGGCGATAGCGGTCGGAGTGCGCGGCGTGCTTGTCGTGGCTGAAGTTGTAGGCCTCGGATGCCGACGACGATGTCACCACGTTCCAGCCGGCGCGGCCGCCGCTCATCTGATCGATGGTGGCGAACATCCGCGCCACATGGAACGGATCGAGATAGGTGGTGGTCGCCGTCGAGATCAGGCCGATCTGGCTGGTCACCGCGGCGAGCGCGCCGAGCAAGGTCAGCGGCTCGATCCGCATCGTCACCGCCGTGCGCTTCCAGATCTTCGGATCGTCGGGGCCGAACGTTGAGTTGCTGTCGGCGATGAAAACGAAATCGAACAGCGCGCGCTCGGCGGTCTGGGTGGTGGCGATGAGATGGCGAAGGCTCGCGTTGGAATCCGCCGCCACGCCCGGATCGCGCCAGGAGGCGATGTGATGTCCGGTCCCGGCGAGGAAAAAGCCCAGCTTCATCATGGGTGCACCCATTCTCCCCGCGACGATACTACAACGAATCAAGGTGCTTTTTGAAGAAGTCGATGGTCAATTCCAGCGCCCGATCGGCCTCCGGCTTGGAGTAGGTCCGGCCGCCGTGGCGGGCGAAGGCGTGGTCGGCGCCGGGGTATTTGTGGATCGTCACCAGCGGATTGGGCCCCAATCGCCGCTCCAGCATGTCGTTGACCTCGGACTGAACCCAGCGGTCCTTCATCGCCATGTGCAGCACGAACGGCCGGTGCAGGTTCTTCACCTCGACGATGCGGTGCTCGATGTAGGTGCCGTAATAGGCCACGGCGCAGTCGATGTCGGTGCGGCAGCACATCAGGTAGCAGAGCTTGCCGCCAAGGCAGTAGCCGACCGCGCCGACCTTGCCGTTGCACTCCGGAATCTTCTCCAGGTAATGCCAGACGTCCTCCATGTCGCGGACGCCGAGGTCGTAGTCGAACTCGTAGTAGAGATCGAACGCCTTCTGCACATGGTCGGGTTTCTTGTCGGACAGTTCGACGCCAGGCTCCTGCCGCCAGAACAGGTCCGGCACCAGACAGACGAATCCCGCCTCGGCGAACTCATGGGCGTGATGGCGCATGGTGTCGTTGACGCCCCAGATTTCCATGATGGCGATGACGGCGCCGACCGGCTTTTTGTCCGGATAGGCGATATAGGCGCCCATGATGCCGTCGCGGAGTTGGACCTTGATGTTTTCGGTTCGCATTGGCTTCCCCTACCCGCATAACCTTTCGTTCGTCATGCCCGGACGTGGAGAGTCAGAGCTTCAATAGTTTGCGCGCATTGCCCTCGAAGATCGCATTCTTTTCCGCCTGCGAAATCTCCAGCGCGTTTACCGCGGCGATGGTGTTGCGTATCAGCCCCCGCCCCTGCTCGGAATCGAATGGCGCGTCGGTCGCGAACACGCACTGGCCGGTGCCGAAGAACGCATGCCCGCAGCGCGTCGGCGCGACCTCGCCGAGCGCGGTGTCGGCGTAGAGCATTTTGTAGTACTCCAGCGGCGGCTTCTTCAACTTGGCGTCCTCGGCGGCCGGATTGCGATCCGGCGCGCCGAAGAAAATCTGCCTGAAGCCGAGCTTAATCTTACCGGTGAAATACGGAATCATTCCGCCCATGTGGTGGCTGACGATCTTCAGCCCCGGCATCTCGTCGAAAATGCCGGAGTAGATCAGCCGCGTCATGCAGGCGGTGGTCTCATAGGGCCAGCCGAAGCTGAACCATATTTCGTTCTGCGATTCCTTCTCGGTCGCGTAGTCGGAGAACTGCGCGGCCCGCATCGGATGCACCCACACCCCGAGATCGTGCTCAGCCATGCGCTGGAAGATCGGCCGGAATTCCGGCAACGACAGCGGCTTGCCGGAAACGTTGGTGAACATCTGCACACCGCGCGCGCCCAGCTCCTTCACCGCGCGGTCGGCCTCTTGCACCGACGCCTCGACATTGTTCATCGGCAGGGACGCGATGAACGTTGGGAAATGGTCGGGATGCTTGCGGCAGATTTCCGCCAGCGCATCGTTTGCGAACCGCACCAGATCAGGCGTCTGGTCCGGCGGACCGATCAACTCGGGCGGCGGGTTGGCGAGCGACAGCACATGCCGGGTTTCGCCGAACTCGTCCATCAGCGCGCGGCGGGCGTCGACATCCCACAGCGTCTTGAGCCGCGGGAATGCCGTCAGCACCGGATGGCCGGGGATGAGGCTGCCGAGGCGATCGAGATACGCCTTGGGCATGAAGTGGTTAAATACGTCGATCATCATCGGGGCCAGTCATGCCCAGGGCCCGGGCCGATGTCCAGCCTCACCGGCGGCATGGCGGGCGGGCCCGGCGACGGCCCGCGTTGCCTGGATTTCCGCATCGCTTTCCATGGGATGACCGGCCCATAAGCCGGCAGCCGGAGCCGCCTGACCCTTTCTACTGCCCGGCATGGTCGTGTACCGTGTTCCGCATGCCCAACGAGGCGGTTGAATGACGAGCGGCGATATCGCTGGCGAGACCGGACGGCCCGCCGGCGGCTTCATGCGCCGGCTGTCGGGCAGCGCCGCGTCGTATGCCGGCAGCCGCCTGTTCCGGAAATACGTCACCCTATTTGTCGCCGTGGTTTGCGTCGCGCTGCTGACCAACGGCCTGTTCGAGATCGCGTTTTCCTACCAGGAGAACAAGCAGGCGCTGACCCGCATCCAACGCGAGCAGGCCGAGGCCGCCGCCGCCAAAATCGGCTAATTCATCAGAGACATCGAGGGTCAGATCGGCTGGACCACGCAACTGCCGTGGACCGCCAGCGCACTGGAGCAGCGCCGCTTCGACGCGCTGCGGCTGCTGCGTCAGGTGCCGGCGATCACCGAGCTCGCCCAGCTCGACGCCACCGGCAAGGAGCAACTGCGGGTGTCGCGGCTTGCCATGGACGCGGTCGGCGTCGGCACCGATTTTTCCAAGGATCCGAAATTCACCGAAGCGGTGGCGAAGAAAATCTACTACGGCCCGGTCTACTTCCGCCGCGAGTCCGAGCCCTACATGACGCTGGCGATGGCCGGCGCGCGCCGTGACGCCGGCGTCAGCGTCGCCGAGGTGAACCTGAAGTTCATCTGGGACGTGGTCTCGCAGATCAAGGTCGGCAGCAAGGGTCAGGCGTTCGTGATCGACAGCCGCGGCCGCTTGATCGCGCATCCCGACATCAGCCTCGTGCTGCGCAACACCGATCTCTCCCGCCTCGAATACGTCAGCGCCGCGCGCGCCGCCGAAGGCGCCCCCGCGCAACAGGGCGTCGAAATCGTCAAGGATGTGCAGGGTCGCGAGGTGCTGACCGCGCACGCGCCTATCCTGCCGCTGCGCTTGCTGATGTTCGTCGAACTGCCGATCGGCGAGGCCTACGCACCGCTCTACGATTCGATCAAGCGCTCGGCCTGGCTGCTGGCCGGCGGCCTGACGCTGGCGTTTCTCGCCGGGCTGTTCCTCGCCCGAAAGATGATCATTCCGATCCGAATGCTGCGCGAGGGCGCAGCCCAGGTCGGCGCCGGAAATCTCGAACAGCGCATCTCGATCAAGACCGGCGACGAGCTCGAATCGCTGGCCGACCAGTTCAACGACATGGCCGGGCGGCTGGAGGAATCCTACGCCGGCCTGGAGCAGAAGGTCGAACAGCGCACGCACGAGCTGAGCGAGTCGCTGGAGCAGCAGACCGCTACATCGGAGGTGCTGCAGGTCATCTCAAGCTCGCCGGGCGAGCTTGAACCCGTCTTCCGCGCCATGCTGGAAAGCGCCACGCGCATCTGCGGGGCGCAATTTGGCATGCTCTGGCAGTCCGAGGGCAAGAACTTCCGCGCCGTCGCGCTTCACGGACTTCCGCCGGCGCTGGCCGACCAGCGCCAGCAGGAGCCGGTCATGCAGCCGGACGCCGACTACATCCCGATGAACCGGCTGGCACGGACCAAGGCTGTCCTGCAGGTCGAGGACATCCGCAACGACGAGTCCTATCGCAAGGGCTTCAAGCCGCTGGTGACGCTGGCCGATGTCGGTGGCGCGCGAACGCTCCTGCTCGTGCCCATGCTCAAGGAAGACGAACTGATAGGCGCCATCGAGAACGTGCGCCTGCTCAACGAACTGCGCGCCCGCACCGACGATCTCGCGCGCTCGGTCGGCGAATTGCAGGCGCTTGGCGAAGTCGGGCAGGCGGTCAATTCGACACTCGATCTGGAAACCGTGCTGACCACCATTGTGGAGCGCGCGGTGCAGCTCTCGCGCACCGAGGCCGGCGCGATCTACGTCTTCGACGCGGAACGCCAGGAGTTCAAGCTCCGCACCACCTACGGCATGAGCGACGAGATGATCGCCGCCATCACCGACCGGCGCATCGGCACCGGCGACGCCCACATCGGGCCGGCGACGATCCAGCGGAAGCCGATCCAGGTTCCCGACATCGAGCAGGAGCCGCCCTCGCCGGTCAACGAGATCAACCTGCGCGAGGGCTTCCGCGCGATCATGATCATCCCGCTGCTACGGGCCGATCACATCGTCGGCGCCCTGGTGGTGCGGCGGAAGACGCCGGGCGAATTCCCGCAGTCCACCATCGACCTCTTGGAAACGTTTGCCGATCAGTCGGTGGTGGCGATCCAGAACGCCCGGCTGTTCAGCCAAATCGAGGAAAAGGGCAAGCAACTCGCGGTGGCGAGCCAGCACAAGTCGCAGTTCCTCGCCAACATGAGCCACGAGCTGCGCACGCCGCTCAACGCCATCCTGGGCTACACCGAACTGATCCTCGACGGCATCTACGGCGATGCGCCGGAGAAGGCACAGGCGGTGCTCAAGCGCGTCGAGAGCAACGGCCGCCACTTGCTCGGCCTGATCAACGACGTGCTGGACCTGTCCAAGATCGAGGCCGGCCAGCTCTCGCTCACGCTCACCGACTATTCGATGAAGGATGTGCTTTACAACGTGTTCAGCGCGGTGGAGCCGCTCGCCAACGACAAGAAGCTCGGCTTCAAGGTCGAGGCGCAGCCCGACATGCCGAAGGGGCACGGGGATGAGCGCCGCCTTACACAGGTGGTGCTCAACCTCGTTGGCAACGCCATCAAGTTCAGCGACACCGGCGCGGTCGTCATCAAGGCTTCGTCGTCCAATGGTTCGTTCACGGTCGCGGTTCAGGACAACGGCCCCGGCATTTCCGAGGCCGACCAAGCCAAAATCTTCGAGGAATTCCAGCAGGCCGACAACTCCGCCACCAAGAAGAAGGGCGGCACCGGCCTCGGCCTGTCGATTTCGCGGCGCATCGTCGAAATGCACGGCGGCCGGCTTTGGGTGGAGTCCGAGATCGGCCAGGGCTCGGTGTTCCAGTTCACGCTTCCAGTGCAGGTCGAGACGCAGGCGAAGCAATGAAGGCGCTGATCATAACGCGTCGGACGAAGCAAGGTTGAAGGTCGGGGGCGGATATGGCGCGCATTCTTGTCGTCGAGGACCAAGAGGACAACCGGCAGATACTGCGCGATCTGCTGGGCAGCGTCGGTTATGAAATGGTCGAGGCCCACGACGGCCAGCAGGCGCTCACCGCCGTGGTCGAGCACAAGCCGGACCTGATCCTGATGGACATCCAGCTTCCGATCATGGACGGCTACGAGGCAACCCGCCGAATCAAGGCCATGCCGGAGTACAAGAACATCCCGATTATCGTCGTCACCTTATATGCGCTGTCCGGCGACGAGGGCAAGGCGCGCGAAGCCGGCTGCGACGCCTACGTCACCAAGCCGTACAGCCCGCGCGCGCTGCTGGCGAAAATCCGCGAATACATGCCAAAATAGAGTTGTCCGAGATCGTCCATTACATCATGCACAGTACGCCACGCATCCTCATCGTCGACGACAACGAGACCAACCGTGACATCCTGATGGCGCGGCTTGGGCCGCAGGGCTATGAGCTCACCCAGGCCGCCGACGGCGAAGAGGCGCTCGCCGCCGCCAAGGAGCAACTGCCCGACCTGATCCTGCTCGACATCATGATGCCGAAGATCGACGGCATCGAGGTCTGCAAACGGATCAAGGCCGATACGACGATGCCGTTCACGCCGATCATCCTGTGCACCGCCAAGGCGGATTCCAAGACTGTCGTCGCGGGCCTCGAAGCCGGCGCCGACGAGTACCTCACCAAGCCGATCGACCAGATGGCGCTGGTGGCGCGGGTCAAGTCCGTGCTGCGGCTGAAGCAGCTGCACGACCAGGTCACCGACATGAACAAGAATCTGGAGCAGCGCGTCACCGATCAGCTCGGCGAGATCGAGCGCATGTCGGGGCTCAAGCGCTTCCTGGCGCCGCAGATTGCCGAACTGGTGATGTCGGCGGGCGGCGAAAAACTTCTCGAAAGCCACCGCAAGGACGTCACCATCGTGTTCTGCGACCTGCGCGGCTTCACGTCCTTCGCGGAGACGGCGGAACCCGAAGAGGTAATGACCGTGCTGCGCGAATACCACGACGGACTCGCCGGCATCATTAACGACCACGAGGGCACGCTGGAGCGCTTTGCCGGCGACGGGCTGATGGTGCTGTTCAACGATCCGATGCCCTGCGCCAACCCATGCGAGCGCGGCGTGAAGATGGCCGTGCAGATGCGCGAGCGCGTCGTCGAACTGGCCGCCAAGTGGAAAAAGCTCGGCCATGATCTCGGCTTCGGCGTCGGCATCGCACACGGCTATGCCACGCTCGGCCGGGTCAGCTCCGAGGGCCGCTTCGACTACACCGCCATCGGCCGGGTGGTAAATCTCGCAGCCCGCCTGTGCGGCGAGGCCAAAAGCGGCCAGATCCTGATCGACGGCAAGGTCCACATGGCAGTCGAGACGCTGGCCGAAACCGCCTCGGTCGGCGAGCTTGAACTCAAGGGCTTCACCCGCCCGATCGCGACCTTCGACGTGCGCGCCATCCGGTCGTAGCGGTTTTTCGCCACGTGCAGGGGCGACCGGCAGAGGAGCCGTGCCCTGCCCATTCGAAATGTAACGACGCGCTATTGAACGCGCCGAGCCAGCGCGCGGCGGCGCCATCCGTACAGCACGATATTCCAGACCACCGAAACGATCAGCGAAAGCGTCAGACCGGCCCATGTGCCGAACGGCACCACGGCAAGATGCACCGTGAACAAGCAACCGCTGAAGCCGACGAGGCCCCACATGGTGTTGGCGATCAACGCCGCGGTCGCCGGCCCGCCAACGCGGGGTTGAAAGATCAGCATCAGGCTGGTCATCACGATCGGATAGACCGCGAGCAACCCGGTCATGGTCGGCCCGACATGGCCGCTCAATCCCACCACCGCGGCGACCAGACACGCCACCATGAAGGCGCGCACCGGAATGTCGTACCATTTGCGCACAATGGCCGGCATCTGGACGTGGCGGTAGCGGTTGGTCAGCGCGATGCATGCGCCGAAGATCGCGAGGTTGACCGCGGCCACCGAGAAAAACGTCCACGACACCGAGCGCAGCAGCAACGCGACAACGAACCAGGAAACCACGGCGCCGACAACGCTCACCACCATCCCGGCGCGTTGCGCCAGCACGATAAAGACCAGCGAGAACACGCCGGTCGCGGCATGGGCGGCAATGCTGCCGATCGCGCTCGCCGAGAGGAACGCGGAATCGTGGTCGAGGCCGACGAACACATAGGCCGGACCGGCGGCAACCGGCAGCGTCGCGACAATCGCGCCGATCGCCGCGCCGGCGCGCTCCGCGGTCATCGCCGCGGCTATCACGAAGCCGGCGGTGATGGCCATCTTCAGAACGAGCGACAGCCAAAAGATCAGGTCGGGGGACATTGAGCGCTTCGGAGCGACGCCGTCATGGCCGGGCTTGTCCCGGCCATCCGCGTCTCAAGGTGGAGCTACGTATAAAGAGGTGGGTGTCCGGCACAAGGCCGGGTATCGGACGGAGAGGGCTGCGACCGCCACCGGCAATCAGACGCGCTGCATTTTCACGTTCAACGACGGCCCCTTGGCAATGGTCTGATAAACCACGCAATAGCGCTCGGTGAGCTTGAGCAACTGGTCGAGCTTGTCCTGCGGCGCGTCGGTCTCGACATCGAACCGGAGCCGGATCTCGCGGAATCCGACCGGGGCCTCCTTGTCCACGCCGAGCGTGCCGCGAAAATCGAGATCGCCTTCGGCGGACACCGTGCCGGACTTCAGCGAAATAGCGAGCGCGGTCGACACCGCCTTGAGCGTGACGCCGGCGCAGGCGACCAGCGCCTCCAGCAGCATGTCACCCGAGCAAAGCTCCAGCCCCGATCCGCCGGTCGCCGGGTGCAAACCCGCAACCGCCAGCGCGCGGCCGGTCTCGACCTTGCAGGCGATGCCCTGGCCGTCGAGCGTGCCCTTGGCCTTGAGGGTGATCAGCGCCGCGCCCGGATCGGATTTGTAGCGATCCTTGA
>JAPLPD010000051.1 GCA_026400395.1 Alphaproteobacteria bacterium
AAGCTGGCTGAACAGCGCCTGCGTTGAAATTCCGAGCAGCGGAATGGTGGTCATCCAGTCCGCCCTCAGGTGTTTTCTTCGCGCGCGCGCGGATCGTAGTCACCCGGCCGCGCCATCGTGAAGTAGTCATTCACGACGTTGTAGTCCATGTAACCCATGCGGGCGATCGGCTGCATCTTGCGCACATCGAGCATGCCATCGACGATCACCGAGTCATCGATATGAATGCCGACGACTTCGCCCAGAACGAGATGCGAACGGTTCGGCTTGCCGTCCGACGCAACCAGATCGACCGTCTTGTAGTATTTGCACTCGATGGACACCGGCGAGGCCGCAACGCGCGGCGGCTTGACGTTGCGCGACGGCGCCATTTCGATGCCGACCGCTTCCGGCTCGCTGACGTCGTCGGGAAATTCCGCCGACGAGGCGTTCATCACCTCGCGCAGGCTCCATGTCGCCAGGCTGAAGGTGAATTCTCCCGTCAGTTCCGCATTGGTCTGCGAATTCTTCTTCGGCGCGCTGGAAAACATCAGCCACGGCGGATAGCCGGAGATCATGTTGAAAAAGCTGTAGGGCGCGAGATTGACCTTGCCGGCGGGATTGAGCGTCGAAATCCAGCCAATCGGGCGCGGCACGACAAGCGCCGTCACCGGCGAATGCTTGAGGCCGTGCTTTTCAGTGCGGGGGTCGTACCACATCAGCTCATCTTTTCTTTCATCATGCGTGCAGGCACGCGCTTATACGACGCCCTGCTCGCGCAGCCTTGCAATTTCCGCGTCCGATATCCCGATTCCGCGCAAGATCTCGTCGCTGTCGGCACCCAGCAGCGGCGGCGCATTGCGATATTCAATCGGCGCTTCTTTCAACTTGATCGGGTTTGCGACCGACGGCACCGTCCCGGACGTCGGGTGCGGCAGATCCATGCGCATGCCGCGATGCTTCACCTGCGGGATTTCAAACACTTCGTCGATGTTGTTGATCGGCCCGCACGGTACGCCGACCGCCTCCATCGCCGCGACCAGATCGGCACGGGTCCACTGCTTGAAGATGTCCTCGATCAGCGGCAGCAGCACGTCCTTGTTGCGCACGCGGTCGGCATTCTTGATGTAGCGGGCGTCAGTCGCCAGTTCCGGGCGATTTAGCGCCTGACACATCTTGGCGTATTGCCCATCGTTGCCGACGGCGAGCACGACCTGACCGTCGGCGCACCTGAAAACATCCTGCGGCATGATGTTGGGATGGCGATTGCCCTGCCGCTTGGGCACGCGGCCCAACAACAGGTAGTTCATTGCCTGATTGGACAGCACCGCGGTCTGGATATCGAGCATGGCGAGGTCGATGTAATCGCCCTTGCCGGTGACTTCGCGGTTGGCGAGCGCCGCCAGCACCGCGACCGTGCCATACA
The DNA here is from genome assembly GCA_026400395.1 of Alphaproteobacteria bacterium. Classification (GTDB taxonomy): domain Bacteria; phylum Pseudomonadota; class Alphaproteobacteria; order Rhizobiales; family Xanthobacteraceae; genus Z2-YC6860. Next base: position 1,406 of record JAPLPD010000051.1, read on the forward strand.
TGCCAGACATCAGATCGATGATCGGGATGCCGACTTTCTGCGGACCCGCGCCGGGACGGCCTTCGGCCTCTCCGGTGATGCTCATCAGGCCACCCATGCCCTGAATCAGAAAGTCATAAGCGGCATTCTGCGCAATAGGTCCGTCCTGACCAAAGCCGGTGATCGAGCAATAGATCAGCTTCGGATTGACTTGTTTGAGGTCCTCATAGCCGAGGCCATAGCGCGGCAGCGTGCCGACCTTGAAGTTCTCCAGCACGATGTCGGAGTTCGCCGCGAGCTTGCGGATGATCTCCTGCCCTTCGGGCTTTTCCATGCTGATGGTGAGCGAGCGCTTGTTGCGATTGACCGCAAGGTAGTAGCCCGACTCGCGGCTCTCGCTGCCATCCTTGTTCTTGAGGAACGGCGGGCCCCAGCCGCGCGTATCGTCGCCGGCCCCCGGACGCTCGACCTTGATGACATCCGCGCCAAGGTCCGCCAGCAGTTGACCCGCCCACGGCCCGGCCAGTACGCGGCTGAGATCGAGTACCTTGATATGCGACAATGGGCCGGGCACGGCTTCCTCACTTTTCGCGACGTTCGCTGACCACAAACTAAAGACCCTTCCCGCTCACACGGAAAGGGTCTTTCGTTTAGCGCAGAAAAAGTCGCGAACCCAATTTACTTCTTCACTAGCTTGCAGGTGCTGGCGGACAGCGGCATGGCCGCATCGGTCGCGTTCACCGTGCCGATCTGCTTGAGGAAATCCCACGGGCCCTTCGACTCGGCCGGCGTCTTGACCTGAAACACGTAGAAATCACGCATCACGCGGCCGTCCTCGCGGATGGAAGCGTTTTCCGTGGTGGCGTCGTTGATCTTCATGGCCCGCATCTTGGCGGCGACCTTGTCGGTGTCGTCGGTGCCGGCTTCCTTCACTGCCTTGAGATAGTGGGTGACGGCGCTGTAGGGACCGGACTGCAGGAAGGTCGGGGCGTTCTTGGCCTTTTCCATGAACCGCTTGGCGTAGCCGCGGCTGGCGTCCGTGCGGTCCCAGTAGAACGGCACGGTGATGACGAGGTTCTGCGCCACATCGAGACCGAGCGAGTTGATGTCAGTCACGTCCAAAAACAATGCCGCGAGTTTCTGGCCGCCCTTGGCGATGCCGAACTCGTTGGCCTGCTTGATCGCCGTCTGCGTATCGCCGCCGAAGTTGGCGAGCGCAACGACCTTGGCCTTGGACTGCTGGGCCTGCAGCAGGAACGAGGAGAAGTCCGGCGAATTGAACGGATGGCGCACTTCGCCCAGCACCTTGCCGCCGTTCTTCTGTGCAACGTCGCCGGCCTGCTGCGCGATAGCGTGGCCCGCCGTGTAATCCGCGGTGATGAAGAACCAGCTGTCATTGCCGGCCTTGGCCAGCGCCGTCGCGGTGCCGGCCGCCATGCCGTAGGTGTCCCACGACCACTGGAAGCCGGTCGGCGAGCAGTTGTCGTTGACGATGGCCGTCGTGCCCGAACCGTTGATGAGGAACAGCTTGTTCTTCTCGCGGGTGACGCCCTGGATCGCCATGCCGACGGCCGACGAGCCGCCATCGACGATCACATCGACCTTTTCGTTGTCGAGCCAGCGCCGCACGATGCCGACGCCGATATCCGGCTTGTTCT
>JAPLPD010000222.1 GCA_026400395.1 Alphaproteobacteria bacterium
CAGCCCTTCCCGGCCGCCAAGGCCAAAGGGAAGGACGCTGACACATCACGTCAGAGGGGGTCGGAATTGAACGCGAATATCCCCCGTCAGGGGGTCAATATTGCAAGCGATTTTGCACTCGAAGTTTCTGCCACTCCAGCCGCTGAAATCCGCGCTTGGTCTTGATGGTGACCAACTGTTCGGCGACCAATTGCTTGATCCATTCGGCTTCCAGGCCGCGCGCCAGATGCACAAAGCCCGCCGGGTATTGCGCGCCGCCGGCAATCTCTTCGTCGGTCGGGCGGTTGAGCCGCAGGAACCGATAGGTCTCGGCTTTGAAGGTCGAGACCGCGACGGTCCAGAGCCGGGCGCCGCGCCGCAGCTTGCGGCCATTCTCGGTCACATCGACATAGCTCGGTCCGACAATGGGTGCGACCCGGTTAAATCCTTCAACGCCTTTGACGGGCGCCACCTGGCTCTGTCCAACCGCGCGGGCCCAGGCATAGACGGCCGGGGATTCGTAACCGGTTTCGATGCTGAGCTTTGCCAGTCCCAGACGCGCGCCGTGCGCATGCGGCCAGGTTCGGTCGAGCACAGCGGATAATTGTTGCCATGTACCCGCGTGCTCGGGTCCGCCGTCGATAATGATGTGGTCGATGAACCAGCTGGTAATCCCACGCCCCCAGGCCCAAACCGAAACCTCGATCCGATCCTTCTGGACGTCCGCGCCGGCGGTGAGGAACAAACCACCACTCGGCACGGTGCCGAGCTGCCAATCCTCGCGGCGTTTATAAAGCCGCTGCCATTCTGGCGCTTCGCCTGTTTCCATCCAGGTCTCGCCCAACACGCCGTTCTTGAAACTGCGCTTGGCTTCATCGGTCGCCAGTGACGCCTCCCACATGCGCGCGATCATTGCCCAGCTCATCCAGCCGACCGGCGAATACAGCGCCGATAGATGGAATCCGATCGTGGCGGGATCGGAGACTTCCGCCGTCGGACGCCAGTCGCCTTCGGCCAGCATCCGGGTCTTGTGGTGCTCATCTATCGTGCCATCGCAGGCTTCGCATTGGTAATGCGCGGTATCAGGCTTTGCCTTCTCCCAGCGCAGCCGCTCGAAGCGTAGCCACTGCCGATGCCTCGAACTCGCGCTCGATCCGCGACACGCCATGAATAGTCGGCGTCGATGCCAGAAATGCCTTCGAGCGCCACGAGAACGTCCGTGTGCGCGCTTCGGCCAGTGCGATCGGATCGCCTTCCTCGTCGGCTGAAGGCGGGTAAGCGTCGACCTCGTCCAGAAACAGATAACGCGCCGGCATCGAGCGCAGTCCGACCGCGCTGTTGGCGCCTGTCATGACCAGCAATCCCGCCGGGAACTCTTTCGACAGCACGGTGTTGCCGGCATCGCGCGAACGCGACGGTTTGACCCGCTCGCGCAGCGCCGGGCTTTCGGCGATCAAGGGCTCGATGCGCTGGCGCGAGAAGCGTTTGGCCAGCTCGACGGTCGGCTGCACGCAGAGCATCGGGCCGGGTGCATGATGGATGACGTAGCCGATCCAATTATTGCCGGCCTCGGTTGCCCCGACCTGCGCCGCCTTCATGAACACGATACGCCGTGCTGGATGCGACGGCGACAGCGCGTCCATGATCGCGCGCATATAGGGCGTGCGGTCCGTTCTGTAGCGTCCCGGCTCGGCCGAAGCCCGAGGGCTCAGGAAGCGATGCCGGTCCGCCTATTCGGAAACCGTCAGCAGCGGATCCGGGGTGAGACCGTCGCGCCAGGATTGGCATAGCTCTTCGGCGCCCTCGAAGCCGAACAGGTCAGCGGAACTCGGGTCGGACCTCGGCAAGTTCGGCGAGGTGGGCGCGGACATGTGTCTCTAAAGCCTTCTGCATCGGATGTGCCCCCAGCCCAAGCTCCGCCGCCATCAGGGCGGCGACACGGGCAGGCCAATTGACCCAGGTGTCGCGCTCCTCGCGGGCGAGCCGAAACACCAGCGCCGTCGCCCTCGATCGGTCGATAACCTCGTTCTTCATTTTCTGAAGCCTAAGCCGGCGCTCCTGCGCCTTGAGCACTTCATTGGCAGTCTTGGCTTGCAAGAACGTCGTCCAGCCGCCAGTGGCCGACGTGGCGATACCGCTCTCGCGCAGTGTGTCACCGACGGCCGAAAGGGCGGCGTCGGGGACCGGCTTCAGTTTGCCCGCGTTTGTTCCATGCCGCTGCTTTGAGGGATCGGTCATGGCCGCGCGCCGCTCATCACTTGCCGCGGCGTCAATCGACCCGTCGTCGAGAATAACGAGCCGCCCCGCGAGCCTCGCTTTTTGGATGGCGCCCCGCGACAGCCCGACATGGGCGGCATACCGGCGTTCGCTCGTGCCCTTCATCGCGACCTCATAAAAGCAATCAAATGATGCACTTATCGCCTTGATTCGGGCGCCGACCAGAGCCTGTATGGGGTCACACTCAAGCGCAGGAGAGCGCCATGACCAGGACCCGCAACACCGCTTCCGCCATCGACGCCTTCATCGCCAGGAAGACGGAAATCGACGTGATGCTGGAACGCATCAAGGCGCTGAGCGATGAGCATTTCGACACCAACCCCGACGAGATCGACTGGGGCCACGTTGGCACGCTCGGCCATTACGCCGAATTGCTGAAGCGCATCACCGACAGCGCCTTCAAGGAAGGCGAGCACGCCGCGTAACGCGCCGCTCGGACTACCTGTGCCCCGACAGGTTCGCCCTCGGGGCTCGGGCCCGTAGCGGGGCCGCGATGGTTGTGGCCCGCTTTATCGAAGGGTCCGCACCATGTCGAAAACCGCAACAGCCACAAGCACCAGCAAGAATGCCGCCCGCCCAAAGGGTGCCGCCAAGCCGAAAGCAGCCACCAAGACGGCTGGCCCGCCTCGCGCCGAGAGCAAGCAGACTCGGCTGATCGCCATGCTCAAGCTGCCCGATGGCGCGACTATCGTCGAGATCGCTGCGGCGTTGTCCTGGCAAATGCACACGGTTCGTGGCGCGATCGCCGGTGCGCTGAAAAAGAAACTTGGTCTCGCGGTAACGTCGGAGAAGATCGATGGTCGAGGCCGCGTGTATCGCATCTCGTAATCGCGCCAAACATCGGCGCCGTCGGGCATCAAAGCCTGGCGGCGCTTTTGCGTTCGGCTCGAACCCGGACCTCCTCGAACACGCGGCGCAGCACAAAAGAACGGACAATCGACACGATTGTGAAGACCATGCCGATGATCAGATTGTCCGCGAGCGACGCCCGCAGCCCGAAGATCGGGAAGACCGCGATCTGGGTCAGCACGGCTATTGCGTAACCCACGGCGACATTCGCAAGCGATTCGACCACGGACATGCGTCGCGACTGTTTCATGCCGCGACGGCATCCGCTGTTCCGCCGAGCCGCTCCGCTTTGATCACGCGAAAGGTTCGCCCGTCATTCTCCAGGACGGCATCCCGGCTCGTTTCCGACTGCCAACGCTCGACGGCGACATCGATATAGGCCGGGCTGATTTCCATTGCATTGATCCGTCGGCCATTGGCCTCGCCTGCCATGATCTGCGAGCCCGAGCCCGAGAATGGCTCGTAGCAAAGTCCGCCGCGAGCGACATGCTGGCGTATCGGAATGCCGAATGCGTCGATCGGCTTCGGGGTCGGGTGGTCGGGTCGCTCATCGCGAGAGAAGCTCGGCAGTTGCCACGTCGATGGCAATGTCTCTTCCGCCACCTTCGGCGGCCGGTTGCCTTTGATCCAGCCCATGAAGCAGGGCTCGTGCTTCCACAGGTAATGCGATCGCGTGAGGAGCTAAGCCGGAATCTGGGTGACGACGTTTGATTGAAGGCGGCGTATCGAGGCGGGTGTCGAAGCCTGCCAGAACCTCCCCGAAAGGAGCGATACGCCATGTCGAGAGATACCACTGTCATCGCCTTCCGTCAGCCTG
>JAPLPD010000116.1:0-15020 GCA_026400395.1 Alphaproteobacteria bacterium
AACAACAAGATCCGCGTCATCCAGCGGCGCGCCTACGGTCTACGCGACCAGGAATATCTGCGGCTCAAGGTGCTCACATGCATGCTCCCAGCGCTCTGAAGTTGCTGAAAACACCCACTCGTTTTCCTGAAGACCCCAAATTATATCCGCAATCCCACGGCGCGCGAAACTCCCGCCCGCCATGATGACTGACGCAATCGGGCGGCTTGGTGGCAAGATGTGTGGCGATTGAACGCCACACTAAAACCGTCACCGGGCCCCTTGGCCCGAAGCAACGCGCAGGCGGCCTCGCCGCAATCACCTCAGCTCAGCACCGCCTTGTGATCCTGCACAAACTGCCGCGTGGTGATCGGCGCGCGGCCGACAATATCGCGGACCGGCTCGGTCTTCTCGGCGGTGAAACCGCCTTGGGCCCCGACCCGGGCGATGGCAATCATGTGGCCGACCAACCAGTCCGGCATGTTGCGCAATTTCATGCCCGCCTCGGCGGCCTCGAGCGAGGCGCCGATGTAGGTGACAGGCTTGCCCAGCACGTCGGACATCACCTTGGCGAACTCCTCGTAGGTGGTCTGCTCGCCGGTGAAGTCATAGATCGTGCCGTTGTGCTTGGACGGATCCTTGAGGATGCGCGCCGCCACCGCGGCGGTGTCCCGCACGTCGATAAACGACATCTTCAAGTCCTTCGGAAACGGCAAGATCATCTTGCCGTCGCTTTTGATCGAAGCCGCCTGCCCCATCACGTTTTGCATGAACAGGCCGGGGCTGAGCACGCACCAGGCGAGCCCACTCTTCCTGAGATGCTCTTCAACAATGTGATGGCCGCGGCCCACGACCGACTCCGCATCGGGGCCGACCACGGAGCGCCCGCCGGACACCTTGAGGATGAACTTCGCGCCGGCCGCCTTCGCCGCCTCGATCACGTTGATCTGCTGGGCATCGGACTTCGGATTGTGCCCGGTGACGATGAAAACCCGCTCGACACCCTTGAGCGCCTTTTCGAGCCCGGCGCGGTCATCAACATCCGCCACCGCGATGTTGGCGTCGGCGCCGAGCACCTCTTTCGCCTTGTCGGCGGAGCGCACGACGCAGAGCGGGTTCTCACCCAGCGCCTTCAGTTCCTTGACGGTGGCCCGCCCCGTATTTCCCGTCGCGCCTACGACTGCGATCGATGCCATGATGATCTCCCGGTGGTTTCTGGTTGTTGTTAATCGCGCGACTTAGCGAATCTTGACCCGCTCGATGAACGCCGCGAATGCCACGAGCTGCTGCTTGACCAGATCGAGCGCGCCCTGGTCCTTCAACGCGCCATCGGCGAACTTGCTCGCCGCCATGTTGACGATCACCTCAGGCTTGCCGAACAGCTGCGCGTCAATGGCCGTCAGCGATGCGCGAAGGTGGTACTGCATGCGCGATCCGCCGAGCAGACCGCCCGCCGCCGATTGAATGACCACAGGCTTGTCCTTGAGCGAGACTTCCTTGTAGCGCGACAGCCAGTCGATGGCGTTCTTCAGGCCTGACGGAATCGACCAGTTGTATTCCGGCGACGCGATCAGCACGCCATCGGCGGCCTTGATCGCTTCGTGCAGCGCATCGCAATCCTTGGGGAAGCCGGTCGCCTGCTGATCGTCGAAATTGTAGAGCGGCAGCTTGGCGCACGACGGCGCCTCCGTGATGGTCATGCCCGCGGGAGCCAGACTGATCGACGCATTCATCAGTTGCCGGTTGAACGAGCCTTTACGCAAAGAGCCGCAAATCGCCACAACGTTCGCCATTGCCTGGTCCTGTCGGTTGAATCGGTATTCGGAAATTCATCGCCGGCCAGCCCCGAATGTGCCCCAGGGCGGCGGCAGGGTTCCTTAGCACGGCCACGGCGGCCGTGGCGAGCATCGCAGCCTTTCGGGCTAAAGCTGCGGAATACCGGCCTTTTCCCGAACGCCCTGCCATTTGACGATTTCGGCCTCGATGTGCCGCGACAGCTCCTCCGGTGTCGAGGTTTTGGGCTGCGCGCCGATGTCGGAAATCTGCTTGCGGACCGCCGGACGGGCCAGCGCCTCGGCGACCGCCTTGTTGAGCTTGTCCACGATCGGCCGCGGCGTGCCCGGCGCCATCGCGAGCCCATACCAGCTTGTCACGTCGTAACCCGGCAGGCCGGACTCGGCTGCGGTCGGTACCTCGGGCAGCGCCGGATGGCGTTCGGGCGACGTCACCGCGATTGCCTTGAGCGTGCCTGCGCGGATCTGTCCGGACACGATCTGGATAAGTTCGAAGGCGTAGTTGACGTCCTTGGAGAGCAGCCCCGCCAGCACCGCCGGCGTCGAGCGATAGGGAATATGGGTGATTGGGACGCCGGCCATTTGGTTGAACAGCTCGGCAGAGAATTGCTGCGTGGTGCCAACACCGGCGCTGCCGTAGTTGAACTTGTTGGGATCGCTCTTCAGGACGGAGATCGCGCCCTTGACGTCGCCGGCCGGGAACTCCGGCGCAGCGATCATCACGAGCCCCGCCGTCGCTACCAGCGAAAGCATCTGGAAATCCTTGATGGGATCGTAGGGAAGCGCCTTGTACATCGCGGCCGAGACCGCGTGCGCGTTGCTCATCATCAGGATGGTGTAGCCGTCCTTCTGACCCTTCGCGACCTGATCGCCGGCCAGGATGCCGCCGGCGCTCGCCTTGTTCTCCACCACCACAGGCACACCGAGAATTTCCTGCAGCGGCTGCGCGACGATCCGCGCCGCCAGATCGGTGCCTCCGCCGGCCCCGAAGCCGACCATGATCTTGACCGTCCGCGCCGGCCACTCCTGCGCCGCGGCGGGCAAAGGCGCGAGCGCGGCAACGCCCAACGCCGCGAGCGTAATGAATGCGCGTGCATGGGTCATGATTTCCTCCCGATCTCGTTTGTCTTGGCCGCTAGCGTCAACCTAGCCTGCGACACGGGCGTCATAAAGCGGCGATGGCCGGGACGCTGCCCGGCCATCGGTCGCAGATGCCGCAGAAACCATCACATCTTCTTATAGGCGTCCACCACGGCCTGCCCTTCCGCCCCGGCGCGCTTCAGCCAGTCGGCGGTGAGTTGCTCGCCGACCTTCTGGAATCCCGCGGTCAACGCCGGGCTCGGCTTGAGCACCTTCATGCCCTTCTTGGCGATTTCCTCGTGGTACCACTCGGTCTTGCTCTCCCACAGCTTCCAGCCCCGCTCTTCCGCCGTAACGGCTGCCTTTAGCACCGCCGCCTGCGTCGGCTTGTCGAGCGCGTCGAACGCCGCCTTGTTGACCATCGTGATGTTGCGCGGGATCCAGGCACGGGTGTCGTAGAAGTGGGTCAACGTCTCCCAGACCTTGGAGTCGTAGCCCGTGGCGCCCGACGACATGAATGCATTGACGACGCCGGTTGCCAGCGCTTGCGGCAGCTCCGCTGCCTGCACCGTCACCGCCTGGGCGCCAACCAGTTCGCCGATACGCGCGGTACCGACGTTGTAGGCGCGCCACTTGAGTCCCTTCATGTCGTCGATCGTGTTGATTTCTTTCTTGGCGTAGATGCCTTGCGGGCCCCACGGCACGGTGAACAGCACCATGATGCCCTGCGCGGCGAGCTTCTGCTCGATCAGCGGCTTGGAGGCGAGCCAGAGCTTCTTTGCCTCCGGGAAGCTTGTCGCCAGGAACGGCACCACGTCGATTCCGAAGATCGGGCTTTCGTTCTCCAGGATCGAAATCAGGATTTCGCCGGTGTGCGCCTGACCGGTGGCGACCGCGCGCTTGATTTCCGGCCCCTTGAACAACGAGGCGCCGGCATGGACGGCGATCTGCAGCTTGCCGCCGGTCGCCGTTTCGACGTCCTTGGTGAAGGCGACGATGTTTTCCAGGTGCGGATTGTCGATCGGATAAGCGCTCGGCAGATTCCATTTCGTCTGCGCGGAAACTGACGGCATCAACGCCAGCAGGCCGGCACATGCCGCCAGCAGCATTTTGGTTCGGTACATCATGGCTCACGCCCCTTTCGATTGAAGATCAGGTTGGGAAGGCCATCCTTGGGAGCACCATCACGATATCAGGAAATACCGTGATGATGGCAACCGCCAGGACGAGCAGGAAAAAGAACGGCAAGGATGCCTTCGCGACGAAATTCGAATCCTTGCCGCTCATGGTTTGCAGAACGAAAAGGTTGAAGCCGACCGGCGGAGAAACCTCGGCCATTTCCACGACCAGCACCACGAAAATGCCGAACCAGACCAGGTCGAAGCCCGCGGCCTTGACCATCGGGATCACCACCGCCGTGGTGAGCACGATCATCGAGATTCCGTCGAGCGCGGTGCCGAGCACGATGTACATCACAGTCAGCGCCGCGATCAGCGCGTAAGGGCTGAGCCCGAAATGACCGACCCAGGCCGCCAGCGCCTGGGGCACGCCGGTGTAGGCCATCGAGGTCGACATGTAGGATGCACCGGCCAGGATCAGCATGATCATGCAGGTGACGCGGGTGGCCCCCATGACGCTCTGAAAAAACGACGGCCAGTTCAGCATCCCATGATACCAAGCGATGGCGAGCGACCCCAACACGCCCCAGGCGGCGCATTCGGTGGCTGTCGCCCAGCCGAACAGAAGCGCAGCGAACACCAGAACGATCAGCAGCATGGTCGGGATGAGTTGCGCCGATTCCCGCAGCTTCTCGCGGAAGGTCATCGACGGCTCGGGCGGCGGCTGTTTCTTCGGATTGAGCAGCGACCAGATGACGATGTAGCCGGAGTACAGAACCATCACCAGGACGCCGGGAAGAAAGCCCGCGAGAAAAACCTGGATGATCGAGACGTTGGCCTGAACCGCGTAGATCACCATCATGATCGACGGCGGGATCAGGATGCCAAGCGTCCCCGCGCCGGCAAGCGAGCCCAGGCTGATGGTCTCGTCGTAGCCGCGCTTCTTCAACTCCGGTAGCGCGATCTTGGCGACGGTGGCGCAGGTCGCCGCCGACGACCCCGACACCGAGCCGAAGATGCCACAGGCCAGCACGTTCACGTGCATCAACCGCCCGGGAATCCAGTTGAGCCAGGGGGCCAGCCCGCGAAACATCTCCTCGGACAATTTGGTGCGGAACAGGATTTCGCCCATCCAGATGAACAGCGGCAACGCCGCCAGCGACCACGACGCGCTGTTGCCCCAAACCGTTGTCGCCAGCACCGCGCCGGGCGGGATGTTTCCGCCGACGAACAGCATGCCGGCGAAGCCGCAGGCCATCAGCGCGACGCCGATCCACACCCCGCCGGCCAGCAACACAGTCAGGATGACCAGCAGCAGCAGCGCGATCTCGATAAGGTCCATCATCAGACGGCGCTCTGGATTGCCTGCTCAACCACCTCTTCGGCGGTCGTGGGCTTCGGCTTTTCGTAGCGCGGCAGGTTGCCTCGGGCGACGTGAATGAACTCATCGACGAAGGCGATCAGCAGGATCAGAAGGCCCGCGAAATAGCCGATCTGGGGAACCCACATCGGGATCGAGATCACGCCCTGCGACATCTCGTGGAATCGCCAGGAGTCGCGAATAAGCTGTCCGGCGTAAAACGTGAAGAAACCGATGAAGCCGATACCGACGACGAGGCAGGCCAACTCGGTCCAGTGCCGGCTGCGCGGCGGCAGCCTGTCGATCAGCAGGCCGACCCGGATCATCTCGCCGCTGCGGAAGGTATGCGCGAGGCCGAGAAACGCCATCGCAGCCATGCACCAGGATACGAAGTCGTCGGCCGCCGGGATATTCAGGCCGATCGGCCGCCCGGCCGAGAGCAGCATCATCAACACAAAAATCGCGAGCATGAACCCGCCGGCGAGATAGCCCGAGAAAAGGTAGAGACGATCAAGAAAAACCCGCATGATGCCCCTGACGATAATGTTCAACAGCAATGATGGCGTTTGACACTGGCATGACTCAAGCAAAACCCCAAAACGGACAATGGGATTTCTGGATCGACCGCGGCGGCACCTTCACCGACGTGGTCGGGCGGCGGCCGGATGGCACGCTCAAGGCCCATAAACTCCTGTCGGAAAACCCCGAGGCCTATCGCGACGCTGCCGTCCAGGGCATCCGCGACCTGTTGGGCCTTGCAAGAGGCGAGCCAATACCCAGCGGCCGGATCGGCGCGGTCAAGATGGGAACCACGGTCGCCACCAATGCCCTGCTCGAGCGCAAGGGCGACCGCACCCTCCTGCTCACCACCAAGGGATTCCGCGACGCCTTGCGGATCGGCTATCAGGCGCGGCCGAAGATCTTCGCCAAGCACATCATCAAGCCGGAAATGCTGTTCGAACAGGTGTTCGAGGTCGATGAGCGCGTGCGCGCCGATGGCAGCATCGAGCGCGAGCTCGATCTGGACGGCGTCCGCGCCGAGCTTGAGCGCGCGCAGGCCGACGGCATCAAGGCCGTCGCGATCGTTTTCATGCACGCCTACCGCTACCCGGAGCATGAAAGGCGCGTCGCCAAGCTCGCCCGCGACATGAAATTTCCGCAGGTGTCGGTCAGCCACGAGGTCTCGCCGCTGATCAAGCTGGTGGGCCGCGGCGACACCACGGTGGTGGACGCCTATCTGTCGCCAATCCTGCGGCGCTATGTCGCCACCGTGGATTCCGAGCTCGATGCCGGAAAATCCGGCGCCCGCCTGATGTTCATGATGTCGTCGGGCGGCCTCACCGCCGCCGAGCTGTTCCAGGGCAAGGACGCGATCCTGTCCGGCCCCGCCGGCGGCGTGGTCGGCATGGCCGAGACCGGCCGCGAAGGCGGCTTCAAGAACCTGATCGGCTTCGACATGGGCGGCACCTCGACCGACGTGTCGCACTACGACGGCGAATACGAACGCGCGTTCGAAACGGAGGTCGCGGGCGTGCGGATGCGCGCGCCGATGATGCTCATCCATACCGTCGCCGCCGGTGGCGGCTCGGTGCTGCATTTCGACGGCGCGCGCTTCCGCGTCGGCCCCGACAGCGCCGGCGCCAATCCCGGCCCGAAATGCTACCGCCGCGGCGGCCCGCTCGCGGTCACCGACGCCAACGTGCTGGTCGGCAAGCTTATCCCCGACTTCTTCCCGAAGATTTTCGGCCCCGAACAGAACCAGCCGCTCGACGCCACCGCGGTGAAGCAGGCCTTCGCCGAAATGGCCAAGGACGTCGGCGAAAAATCGCCGGAACAGATCGCCGACGGCTTCATCAAGATCGCCGTCGAAAACATGGCCAACGCCATCAAGAAGATCTCCGTGCAGCGCGGCTATGACGTCACCCGCTACGCGCTCAACTGCTTCGGCGGCGCCGGCGGCCAGCACGCCTGCCTCGTCGCCGACGCGCTCGGCATGACCGAGGTGCTGATCCACCCGTTCTCGTCGCTGCTGTCCGCCTACGGAATGGGGCTGGCCGACATTCGCGCCACCCGCCAATTGGCCATCGAGGAAACCCTCGGCGCCAAGGCGCTCGCCGCGATCAAACGCGACGGCGGGCGGCTCGGCAAGGACGCCAAGGCCGAGGTGGCGGGCCAAGGCGTGCCTGTGGGTAAGATCAAGGTGATCGTCCGCGCGCACATCCGTTACGCCGGCACCGATACGCCGCTGATCGTCGAGGCGGGCACGCTCGCCAAGATGAAATCCGCCTTCGAGAAGGCCCACAAAGCGCGGTTCGGTTTCATCGACCGGGCCAAGCAGCTTGTGGTCGAGGCCGTTTCGGTCGAAGCGGTCGGCGGTGGCGCGCGCTTCAACGAGCGCAAGCTTAAGACCACCCGGACCAAACTCCCCCCGCCCGCGCGGACCACGAAATTCTATTCGAACGGCCGATGGCACAATGCCGCGGTCTACACCCGCGAGCAGCTTGCGCCCGGCCACAAGGTCAACGGCCCGGCCATCATCATCGAGCCGCATCAGACCGTCGTGCTCGAAGACGGCTGGCAAGCCGCGATCACCGCGAAGAACCATCTCGTGCTCAGGCGCGTCGTGGCGCTCCAGCGCACCCGCGCCGTCGGCACCAAGGCCGATCCGATCATGCTCGAGGTGTTCAACAACCTGTTCATGTCGATCGCCGAACAGATGGGCGTGTCGCTGCAGAACACCGCCTACTCGGTCAACATCAAGGAGCGGCTCGACTTCTCCTGCGCGGTGTTCGCCGCCGACGCCTCGCTCGTCGCCAACGCACCGCACATGCCGGTGCATCTGGGCTCGATGGACCGCGCGGTCGAAACCATCATCCGCGAGAACAAGGGGAAAATCCGCCCCGGCGATTCATACCTGATCAACGCGCCATACAACGGCGGCACCCACATCCCCGACCTCACCGTCTGCACGCCGATCTTCGACAAGACCAAGAAAAAGATCCTGTTCTGGGTCGCCTCGCGCGGTCATCACGCCGACATCGGCGGCATCGCGCCGGGATCGATGTCGCCGATCGCCACCTCGATCGAAGAAGAAGGCATCTACATCGACAACTTCAAGCTCGTCGACCGCGGAAAATTCCGCGAAAAGGAACTGTACGAACTGCTGACGGAGACGAAGTATCCCGCCCGCAATCCATTGCAGAACGTCAACGACCTGAAGGCGCAGATCGCCGCCAACGAGAAGGGCGTGCAGGAGCTGCACAAGATGGTCGGCCTGTTCGGGCTGAACGTCGTGCACGCCTACATGAAGCACGTTCAGGACAACGCCGACGAAAGCGTGCGCCGCGTGATTGAAAAGCTGCACGACAGCGAGTTCAGTTACGAGGCCGACCAGGGCAACGTGGTCAAGGTAAAGATCACCGTCGACAAGAAGAAGCGCGAGGCCACCGTCGACTTCACCGGCACCTCGCCGCAGCAGGGCACGAACTTCAACGCGCCTGAGCCGGTCACCCGCGCCGCGGTGCTCTACGTGTTCCGTGTCATGGTCGACGACGACATCCCGATGAACGCGGGGTGCCTGCGGCCGATCAACATCATCATTCCCGACAATTCGATGCTGCGTCCGCACTACCCGGCCGCGGTGGTCGCGGGCAATGTCGAAGTCTCGCAAATGGTCACCGACACGCTGCTCGGCGCGCTCGGCGCCATGGCGGGCGCGCAGGGCACCATGAACAACGTCAATTTCGGCAACGACAAGGTCCAGTATTACGAGACGATCTGCTCGGGCTCGCCGGCCGGTCCGGGCTTCCCGGGCACCGATGCCGTGCACACCCACATGACCAACACACGGCTGACCGATCCGGAAATCCTCGAATTTCGCTATCCGGTCGTGCTCGAGGACTTCCACATCCGCAAAGGCTCGGGCGGCAAGGGCAAGTGGAACGCGGGCGACGGCATCCGCCGCACCATGCGCTTCCTGCAGAAGATGGAATACACGGTGCTGTCCGGCCACCGCCGCATCCCGCCGTACGGATTAGCCGGCGGCGAGGACGGTCAGATCGGCGAGAACTGGGTCCGGCGCAACGACGGCACGATGGACCGCCTCAAGGGCGCCGACGCCACCGTTGTCGATGCCGGCGAGGCCATCATCATCCAGACGCCAACCGCGGGCGGATATGGCAAGCCCGACTAGCTGACTATGGCCCACCGAAGTCGCAACACACACCGTTGGTTCCCGCGGAAGCGGGAGCCAAGTTCTTGAGCCTAAAGCCAGGCCCCCGCTTCCGCGGGGACAAACGGAATTCAGGAGAGAACTTTATGCAAAAGCAAATCATCAAAGCCGACGTCGCCGAAACCGGCGGGCCGTTCAATCTATGCGTCAAGCACGGCAACATGATCTACATCTCCGGCCTGCCGCCGTTCGATGCCGAATATGCCGGCGCGCTGAAAGCCGCCCGCGCCAACAAGCAGCCCATTCCGCCGTTTCCCGATGTGCCCTTTGAAACGCAGGTGCGCATCGTCATGGACAACGTGAAAAAGCTGGTCGAAGCCGCCGGCTCCAACATGGACTGTCTGCTGAAGGTGATCGTCTGGCTCAAGGATCAGCGCCAGCAGGAGGAGTTCGACCGCATCTACCGGACTTATTTCACCAGCCAGGAAACGCTGCCGGCGCGCACGCGCATGCAGGCCGGGCGGACCCCGATGGATTGCGGCCTCGAAGTCGAGGCTATCGGCTACGTGCCGTAGGGCCCTGCGCCCTGCCACCAAAACAAAATGGCCGGGCGATTGGGCCCGGCCATTTCATTTTGAATTTGCGTCGTCCGATCAGGTCTGCTGGACGGCGGAGAGCACCCAGTTGCCTTCGCGCGCGCGGCGGAAGGTCCAGAACTCCGTCGCCTCGGACGGCTCCTCCTGGACAACGCGTCCGGTCGCACGATCGACGATCTTGTCGTTCAGCGAATAGCGCATCGCCACGGTGGCGTAGTCGTCGTTGATCTCGCGCCAGGCTTCCGACAGGTCGCCCTGCAGCAGCTTGACATCGGTGATCTGGTTGACGACGCCGCGGCTGGCGTTTCGTGCCAGTTCCTCGGAGTAGTACGACAGTATCTCCGGCGTCATCAGCACGCGCAGCGCGCCGAGGTCTTCCTTGCCGTAAGCGGTCTGGACGTCGCCGAGCAACTTCTCGAACGCGTCGAAGTCCGCCGGTGTCACCTCGATCGGCTCGTCGGCCGGAGCGGCCGATGAACCGCCGCCGAAGCCGGCGAAGCCGCCGGCATTCGGCCGGCCGCCGGACAGAGTGTCACGCAGCGAAGGACCACCGGCCATGGCCGGCGCGTTGCGGCGCTGCCACCACGCCCAGGCGAGGCGGGCGACGATTACGACCAACCCGATCTGCAGCAGCAGGCCAAGCATGGAGGCGAAGCCGCCCATGCCGCCCATGGCGCCGTGACCGAACAGCATCCCGAACAGGCCAGCGCCGATGAAGCCCGCGGCAAGACCGCCGAGCAGGCCACCACCGAACAACCCGCCGCCGAGCAGGCCCGGCTTGGCGCCCTGGGCTGCTGCGCCCGCGGCCTGGCCAGCGGGAGTTCCCGGCCGTGCCGGTTGCGCCATGCTGCGCTCGATCGGAGCGGCGCGCGGGGCGGTCTGCGTTGCGGCCGGAGCGGAAAAGGTGCGGCTGCCGCGGCTGCCGGAGCTGCTCGATGGGCGCGCGTCAACCGAGGCAGCCGTGACTGCCAGCGCGGCCACGACGGCCAGCAGCGCCGGCATCGGACGATGGAAGCGAAGCATTTGGTGTTCCCTCGAGTTTTCTCGTGTTAGGCTCTGAGACCCGTAATGTAGTTCGAACACTATATCGGTACGCGACAGCGCCGCGTGAAGGGGCGCTGCATAATGCCGCAGGGTATACCGGTTTTATTGGTTTCCAGCCGTTATCGGCCTCTTACCGTACTGCGGTAGACGGAAACGAGCTTTTAGTAGCCCAGTAGGGTAATTCGCGACCCGCCCACGGGGAAAGGTGAAGCGCGCCCCACTCTCAATAAACCGCGTGGCGCTTGTCATTGCTCCAGTCGATCGCCGGCCGCGGGCCCGGCTCCTCGACCCAGTCGAGATCGTCCGCCTTCGTGTCTTTGATGCCCGGACGCCGGGCCGCGATGGAGCCGGTGGTCGCCGGATCGCCACGGCGGGCGTCGCCGCGCCAGGCGAACGGATCACTCCCAGGCTCGACCGGCGGATCGTAGCGGCGCGTCGGCGGCGGCTCGATCGGCCGCGATGCATAGCGGGTGTTCGAACGGGCGCGCGAGGCCACCACCTCGCCGTCCACGGCGCCCGGCTGGCAGATGCGCCGGCCGCTGGCCCGCCGCATCAGATCGACGTGGATATGATCGTAGTGGAACTGGTTGGAGCCCGGCGCCAGCACGGTGGTGAACTGATCGCAGGCCGTGCTCTGCACGTCGCGCAAAAAGCCCTGCTCTTCGGGAGAGCCCTTCCAGCCGTCCTTGACGGTGATGCGGTGACCGTCGGCCAGCACGAACGCTGCGATGTCGAGGGCATTGCCGAACGCGTGCTCCGAAATATTCGCGCCGGCCTGGCCGTTCATGCCGCGGCAGGAATAGGCGGAGATCTGCTTGATCTCGACCACCGGCTGGTTGAACCACTTGCGCGCGGCGGGCTGCACCGCGTTCACGAACCAGCGATCGAGCGCAGACACGATCGGACACGCCAGGGTCGCAATCGGCTTGATCTCGATCGGCGGCGCGGCGGCAAGCCGCGGATCGCGCGGCGGCCCGAGTAGCGGCGGCGAATACGGCTGGGTGGTTTGCGGCGGACCTCCGGCGCCCTGGCGCGCATAGGGCGGCACGTCGTCTTCGTCCGGTTCAGCCTGCGGACGCGCCGCGCGGCGCTGCGATGGGCTGTACGCCGGCTGCTGCTGGGCGGCGGGTTGCTGGCCGCCGCGCTGCCAATCCGGCGGGGCCTGCAAGTTTGACGGCGGCGCACCGAGCACCTGCTGCGGCGGATAGAATTGCGCGGCCGGCGCCTCGATCGACATTGGCGCGCCGGGCTGAGCTTGTTGCTGCGAAATCGGCCAGCGCGGCTGCGCCACCGGGCGGCTGCCGTTCGGCACCGCGCCGGGCGGACGCACCGGATCGTCGGTGTAGCCGAGCACCGGCCCCTCGCCCAACGACGAGACCTTCATCGGAAAGTCGGCGCCGCACATTCCGGGGCCTTCGATCGGCGAGATGCGGACAAGGCCGACACTCTCCTTGATCGTGCCTGAGTTGAGGCAGGCGACCTCCGCCTCATGCCGCCATGGCGCACGCTCGCCAGCGAACTGCATGATGCCGCGGCCGCATCCGGCCAACGTCACCAAAATACCGCCACCGATGAGAACCCAACGCACGCCACGCGACATACGCCGGACAATGCGAGCAATCCCGTTAAAGACTGCTCAACGCTAACCGGAGGTTTATGGTGAACCATTGGTGAATGCAGCCTTGATCCGCCTGAGCCTTTCGGGTCAAAACGGCAGCGGGCGCCAATTCAGACGATCGGGGACGGCATGGGCGGCAAATCCTCAGAAAACATGACTCGCTTTATCCTCGCGGCGACCATGTCGTCGATGATGGTCGCCATGGTCACGATGATCGTCACCTGGCTCAATATCGGTCTGCGCTCGGATTTCATCCTGCAATGGGCCAAGGCATACATCATCGCCTGGCCGGTCGCCGCCGCGACCGGCTACGCCGTCATGCCGATGGCGCGCCGCTTCACCAGCCGCGTGGTGACCCTGATGGACGGTACCGCATGATGTTGTCCGCGCTCAGCCTTGCCCGCTCCATCGAAGCTGGAGAATTCAGCCCGGCGCACGTAATCGATCTCTGCGCCGACGCCGTCGCCAAGCGCGAGCACGAGGTCGGCGCCTTCGTCACCCTCGACGTCGATCGCGCCCGGCGCGACGCGCAGATCCCCGGCCTCAAAGACAATCCGTTGCGCGGTTTGCCGGTTGCGCTGAAGGACATCTTCGACACCGCCGACATGCCGACCGAATACGGCTCGCCGATCTACGCCGGCTATCGACCCAAGGCCGACGCCTCGCTGGCGGCCCTCATCCGCCGCACCGGCGGCACGCTGTTCGGCAAGACCGTCACCACCCAGTTCGCCCATATCGATCCCGGCAAGACCCGCAACCCGCACAATCTCGCGCACACTCCGGGCGGTTCGTCGTCGGGTTCGGCGGCGGGCGTCGCCGCCGGCTTCTTCCCGATCGCGACCGGCAGCCAGACCGGCGGCTCGGTGATCCGCCCCGCGAGTTTCTGCGGCGTCGCAGGCTTCAAGCCTTCGTATCGGTTGCTGCCGACCGTCGGCATGAAATGCATGTCGTGGCATCTCGACACTGCGGGCCTGTTCGCCGCATCGGTCGCCGATGTGGCTTTCGCCGCCAGCGTGATCGGCAGCCGCGATCTTCGCGTCGACGGCAGGACACCGTCATCGCCGCGGATCGGCGTGCTGCGCCACCAGCCCTGGCCGGCGGCAAGCGACGACATGATCGCCGCCCTCGACAACGTGGCGCGCGCCGCGTCCGCCGCCAACGCGCGCGTCCGCGATATCAAACTCGCTCCCGTGCTGGCGAGCGCGTTCCGCGCGCACGCCACGATCCAGTCCTACGAGGCGGCGCGCTCGCTCGCCTCCGAGTATGAGCGCTCGAAGGAGATGCTCGCCAAAGGCGTGCTGGAGCTGGTCGAGACCGGCTTTACCGTCACCGCCGACGCCTACGACGACGCGCGAAGCGTCGCCACCCAGGCGCGGCGCGCGCTGAACGAGGCCATGACCGACATCGACGTGATCCTATCGCCGTCGGCGCCGGGCGCCGCGCCCAAGGGCCTGGGCTCCACCGGCTCATCGACCTTCAACCGGCTTTGGACGCTGATGGGCACGCCCTGCGTGAACGTGCCGGGGCTCGCGGATCCGGCCGGACTGCCGCTCGGCATCCAGGTGATCGGGCGTTTCGGCAGCGACCGCGCGACCTTAGAGGCCGCGCTGTTCGTCGAATCATTGGTGGCACGCCGGGCCTGACCGGCGCCGCTTAAGCCACCCGCTCCGGTTGTGACTGCCTAAACTATGCGCTCCGGCTCAGTGTCGCAGAGAAGCACATTGGCGTCGTGTTTCGAACCAATTAGCCAACTCATCCAGCCGCTTGAGGGCCGACAGTTCCGGTTGGAACGATGCGGCGGTGCACAACGTTTGTAACGTTAGTCGGAGGCGAGCTCAGCTAAACTCGCCTTGTCCATTGATGAGGAGGCCTGAAGGTGGACCTGACCCTGCGAATGAATGTGTTGGCGGTTTTCGCGGCGATTGCGTTCGTCGGCGCGATTCTGCTCGGCGCGTTTTGAAGCTCGGGGATTTCTCCCCTAAAGCCACTCGCCGTTAAACGGCCAGAATAACAACACCGGAGGGCGAGCCCTACGGTGTCTTGTTTTTCAGACCCGCTCGCAGCCGCGGCTAAGCCGCGGCATTCCGCTTCAGCGCGTTCGGATTGTAGTTGAGGATCGGCGCCAGCCAGCGCTCGCACTCCTCGACGCTCCATCCCTTGCGGACGGCGTAGTCCTCGACCTGATCGCGCTCGATCTTGCCGACACCGAAATAATGGCTCTCAGGATGACCGAAGTAGAGCCCGCACACCGAAGCTCCCGG
>JAPLPD010000116.1:15060-28573 GCA_026400395.1 Alphaproteobacteria bacterium
GCGTGGCCTTCTCGGTGTGGTCGGGTTGCGCCGGATAGCCGGGCGCCGGACGGATGCCGAGATATTTCTCGGCGATCAGGTCCGCGGAGCCGAGCGCCTCATCGGCGGCATAGCCCCAGAACTCCTTGCGCGCCATTTGATGCAGCTTTTCGGCAAAGGACTCGGCCAGCCGGTCGGCCAGCGCCTTCACCATGATCGAGGAGTAGTCGTCGTTGGCGTTCTTGAAGCGGTCGGCCACCTCGTCTTCGCCGATGCCCGCCGTCACCACAAAGGCCCCAATGTGGTCGGCGCGCCCGGCCGGCGCGACGAAATCCGCCAGCGCCACGTTGAACCGGCCCTCGCGCCGAGCCAGTTGCTGGCGGAGCGTATGCAAGGTCGCGATCGGCTTGCTGCGCGACGCATCACCGAAAATCTGAATGTCATCGCCCGATGAATTGGCCGGCCAAAAGCCGACGCAGGCACGGGCTTTGAACAAACCGTTGTCGATGATCTCCTTCAGCATCTTCTGCGCGTCGGCGTAGAGCGAGCGCGCCGCCTCGCCCACGATCTTGTCGTCGAGGATCGCCGGGAATTTTCCGGCCAGCTCCCAGGTGGTGAAAAATGGCGACCAATCGATGGTCTCGACCAGATCGGCGATCGAGATGTCGTCGATCACGCGGCTGCCGAAGAACGTCGGTGCCGTCGGCGCAAAATTGCCCCAGTCTAGTTTGAACGCGTTGGCCCGCGCAGCCGGCAGTGACAGCCGCTGCTTGTCGTCCTGAGCGCGCGCGTGCGCCGTCGCAATGCGGGCGTATTCAGCCCGCGTGTCATCCATATAAGCCTGACGGTTCTCGCGCGACATCAGCGCCTGGGCGACGCCGACCGCGCGGCTCGCGTCGGTGACATAGACGGTCTGGCCGCGCTGATAGTTCGGATCGATCTTGACCGCGGTGTGGACGCGGCTCGTGGTCGCGCCGCCGATCAGCAGCGGCAGATCGAAATTCTGCCGCTCCATCTCGGCCGCGACGTAGCACATCTCGTCGAGCGAAGGCGTGATCAGGCCGGACAGTCCGATGATGTCGCAGTTTTCGGCCTTTGCGGTCGCCAGAATCTTCTCCGCCGGCACCATGACGCCGAGATCGATGACCTCGTAGTTGTTGCACTGGAGCACGACGCCGACGATGTTCTTGCCGATGTCGTGGACGTCGCCCTTGACCGTCGCGAGCAAAATTTTTCCCGCCGAACTCTGCTGGCTGCCGCCGCGTTCGCGCTTTTCCTTCTCCATGAATGGCATCAGGTGCGCGACCGCCTGCTTCATCACCCGCGCCGACTTGACCACCTGCGGCAGGAACATTTTTCCCGCCCCGAACAGATCGCCGACCACGTTCATGCCGTCCATCAGCGGGCCTTCGATCACCGACAGCGCGCGGTCCGCGCCCTGTCGCGCGGCCTCGGTGTCCTCGACGATGAAGTCGGTGACGCCATGCACCAGCGCATGCGCAAGCCGCTTCTCGACCGGCCATTCGCGCCAGGCGAGATCGGCCGCCTTATGTTCACGGCCGGCGCCGTGGAATTTCTGCGCGATGACGAGCAGCCGCTCGGCGCCGTCGGGCCGCCGGTTGAGCACCACATCCTCGCAAGCCTCGCGCAACTCCGGCTCGAGATCGTCATACACCGACATCTGGCCGGCGTTGACGATGCCAATGTCCATGCCGGCCTTGATGGCGTGATAGAGGAAAACCGAATGCATCGCCTCGCGTACCCGCTCGTTGCCGCGGAAAGCGAACGACAGGTTCGATACCCCGCCCGACACATGCGAACACGGGCAGCTTTGCCGGATCTGCCGCGCACCCTCGATGAAAGCGACGCCGTAGCCGTTGTGCTCCTCGATGCCGGTCGCCACCGCGAAGATGTTCGGATCGAAGATGATGTCCTGTGGCGGGAAACCGATCTGGTTGACCAGGATGTCGTAGGCCCGTTTACAGATCGAGACCTTGCGCTCGACGGTGTCGGCTTGTCCCTGCTCGTCGAACGCCATCACCACCACGGCCGCGCCGTAGCGGCGCACCATCCGCGCATGCTTGACGAACTCTACCTCCCCCTCCTTGAGCGAGATCGAGTTCACCACCGGCTTGCCCTGGATGCACTTCAGTCCATTCTCGATCACCGCGAACTTCGATGAATCCACCATCACCGGTACGCGGGCGATGTCGGGCTCGGCGGCGATCAGATTCAGGAAGGTCTTCATCGCCTCGGCGGAGTCGAGCAGGCCCTCGTCCATGTTGACGTCGATGATCTGCGCGCCGTTCTCGACCTGATCGCGGGCGACCGCCAGCGCCGCGGTGTAGTCGCCCGCGGTGACGAGTTTCCTGAACTTCGCCGAGCCGGTGACGTTGGTGCGTTCGCCGACGTTGACGAAGGGAATTTGCGGCGTGAGCGTGAATGGCTCCAACCCCGAGAGCCGCAACATCGGCGCCACCTCAGGGATCGGGCGCGGTTTCTTTCCGCGCACCGCCTCGGCGATCGCGCTGATATGTCCGGGCGTCGTGCCACAACAGCCGCCGACGATGTTGATCAGGCCGGTGTCGGCGAACTCGCCGAGATGACGCGCCATATCCTCCGGGCTTTCGTGGTAGTGGCCGAATTCGTTCGGCAGCCCGGCGTTCGGATACGCGCAGATCAGCGTATCGCAGACCCTCGCCAGTTCGGCGATATGGGAGCGCATCTGCTCGGCGCCGAGCGCGCAGTTCAGGCCGACGGAGATCGGCGAGGCATGCTCCACGGCATTCCAGAACGCCTCGGGCGTCTGGCCCGACAGCAGTCGGCCCGACATGTCGGTGATGGTGCCGGAGATCATCACCGGCACGTCGATGCCGCGCGCCTCGCACTGCTCAGCGATGGCGTAGATCGCAGCCTTGGCGTTCAGCGTATCGAAGATGGTCTCGATCAGCAGCAGGTCCGCGCCGCCGGTCAGCAAACCGCGCACCTGTTCGCCATAGGCTTTGCGCAGATCGTCGAAGGTAATGGCGCGGAAGCCCGGGTTGGACACGTCCGGCGAGATCGAGGCGGTGCGGTTGGTCGGCCCAAGCGCGCCGGCGACAAAGCGCGGCTTACCATCCTCGCGCGCCGCGCGGTTAGCCGCCTCGCGCGCCAGCCGCGCGCCCTCGCAATTAAGCTCGTAGGCGATGTCTGAGAGGCCGTAGTCGGCCTGCGCAATGGATGTCGACGAGAACGTGTTGGTCGCGACGATGTCCGCACCGGCCTTGTAATAAGCGTAGTGAATCTCGCGGATCGCGTCGGCGCGGCTCAGGTTCAGCAGATCGTTGTTGCCGCGCACCTCGCGGTTCCAGGCGTCGAAGCGGGCGCCGCGATAGCCCTGCTCGTCGAGCTTCATCGCCTGAATCATTGTGCCCATAGCGCCGTCAAGTACGAGAATTCGCTCGGCTGCGATCCGCTTAAACAAATCTCGGGTGCTGGTGTGGGACGTGTTGGGCATGTTCAGGCTGCTTTTTTGGCCGCCGGGCGAAGGCCCAACAGATGACAAACCGCGTAGACAAGATCGGCGCGGTTCATGGTGTAGAAGTGAAAGTCGGTGACGCCTTGTTGAACCAAGCCCATCACCTGTTCAGCGGCGACGGCGGCGGCGATCAGCTTGCGGGTCGCCACATCGTCATCGAGGCCGTCGAAGCGCTCGGCCAGCCAGCGCGGCACGCTCGCGCCGGTCCGCTCGGCAAAGCTTTTCGTCTGCTTGAAGTTCTGCACCGGCAGGATTCCCGGCACGATCGGGATGTAGATGCCGCGCGCGCGCACCTTGTCCAGATAATCGAAATAGCGGTCGTTCTCGAAAAAGAACTGCGTCATCGCCCGCGTCGCGCCGGCATCGACCTTGGCCTTCAGCATGTCGATGTCGGCGGCCACGCTCGGACTGTCCGGATGCTTCTCCGGATAGGCCGACACAGAAACCTCGATGTCGCCGATGCGTTTGATCCCCGCCACCAGATCGGCGGCGTTCTGGTAGCCGCCGGGATGCGGCGCGTATTTCGCGGCCACGCCCTCGGTCGGATCGCCGCGCAACGCCACGATGTGGCGCACGCCGGCATCTTTGTAAGCGTGGATCACCGCGTCGATCTCGGGCTTGGTCGCGGCAACGCAGGTCAGATGCGCGGCCGGCGTCAGCGCGGTCTCGGCCACGATTCGCCGCACCGTCGAATGGGTGCGCTCGCGGGTCGAGCCACCGGCGCCATAGGTCACCGACACGAAGTCCGGCGACAGCGGACTGAGACGCCCGATCGAGTCCCAGAGATTCTTCTCCATCTCCTCGGTCTTGGGCGGAAAGAACTCGAACGAAACGCGGATGTCCCTGCCCATCACGCGACCTCGCGCACATCATTGGCGGCGAGGACGCGCGGATCGCGCGCCAGCCACAGCGACACCGCGACCTTGCCGTCGGAGCCCGGTTCCGGCGACAGGCTGGTGTGCATCGTGACGTCGAGGCCGGCGGCGCCCATCCATTGCGTGACCGCGTCGGCGGAAAATCCCAGGCGGCGGTGCGCGTGCTCTTCGCGCAGAAACTCCAGATCGTGCGGGGCGAAATCCACCACCAGCAGCCGGCCGCCCGGCGCCAGCACCCGCGCCGCCTCGCGGATCGCGCGCGCGCCGTCGTCGAGGAAGTGCAGCACCTGATGGATGATGACGACGTCGAACGAGTTGGCCGCCACGGCGAGATCGTAGATGTCGCCCTGGCGCACGCTGCAATGGCGCAGGCCCGCGCGTTCGATGCGGGCGCGGGCCAGCAGCAGCATGTCGAGCGAGAGGTCGATGCCCAGCCCACGCTCCAGCGTCGGCCCGAACATTTCCAGAATGCGTCCGGTGCCGGTGCCGAGATCGAGCAGCGAACGGAACGGCCGGTCGGCCAGCGCGTCGCGGATCGCGCCCTCCACCGCCTCATCGGTGACGTGGAGCTTGCGGATGCGGTCCCATTGCGCGGCGTGGGCGCGGAAGTAATCCTGCGCGGCGGCGGCGCGCGCGGTGCGGACCGCGATGAGCCGGTCGCGGTCGCGCTCGACCATCAAATCCTTCGGATTGAGCTGGCCGACCAGCGTGCGGGCGAAGGCGGCGCTGCCGCTGCCTTCGGCCAGACGGAAAAACGCCCAGGCCCCCTCGCGGAAACGCTCGACCAGTCCGGCCTCGACCAGCAGCTTGAGATGCCGCGAAATGCGCGGCTGCGATTGCCGCAGGATCTGGGTGAGGTCGGAAACCGTCAGCTCGGCCTCGGCCAAAAGGCCGAGGATTCGCAGGCGTGTTTCCTCGCCGGCGGCCTTGAGCGCACCGTTAAGGGCATCGAATGGAAGGTGGGCAGAACCGCTCATGGGATACGTCCCATTACATAAAGATATGTTTATACGGTTAAATTTGGCGGATCAATGGCGGACCATCGCGATGGCGTCTCGGTGCTAAAAGACCATGAGAGCCCCCAAGAAACTCTCAAGAAAGTCCCCAAGAAAATCCAAGAGAGCTTGAAGAGAGCCCAAAGAGAGCCTGAGAGAATCACATGACAGTGACATCCGCCGGCACCGACGAAAGCCACATCCGCCCGGGCGAGGTGCAGGTGCCCCTGCCCGCCTCGGCCGACGCCTCGCTCTATTTCATTGGGCGCATCCGAACCCCATGGATCGCCCGCAAGGACTGCCCGAAGAACGCCCGGGTTTCCCGGGAATCCGGCGTTGTCTGCACCATCGAGGTCGATCCGCGCTGGGCGGAGGCATTACCGGGGATCGAGACCTGCTCCCACCTGATCGTGCTTTACTGGATGGACCGGGCGAGACGGGACTTGGCCGTCCAGATGCCGACCCGCGCCGAGGCCGGCCGGCCGACCTTTACCGTGCGCTCGCCAGTGCGGCCAAACCCGATCGCGCTCAGCGTCGTCGAACTGCGAAAGGTCGAGGGCACCCGCCTTGAAGTGGTCGGGCTGGATTGCCTGGACGGCACCCCGTTGCTCGACATCAAGCCGTATTTCGCCACCACGGACTCCATTCCCGACGCCAGGGCCGTCTCCCACGCAGGCCGGAAGGGCTGACTTCGAGGGAATCGCCACGCTCACACGTCCGTCACCACTCGGAGCACGGAACCGGAACGCCCTTCAGCCCTTCAGCCGTTGACTGCGCAGAGTTTGTACGGGAGGGTTTCATGCTTCGCACCCATCATTCGAACCTCGCGGTTTCGGCAATCGCCGCCGCAACGATGCTGTTCAGCGCCAGCGCCTCCGCCCAGTCGCTCGCCATGAACGATCCAACATTCCCGTTTGGCGGCATCTTCCGGCAGGTGGTTCGCGAGCCCGCGCCGATGGCTCCAGATGAGAGCATCACCGAAGATAATTCAGGCGCCACGGACGAGCGCTTCCGCCGCCAGATGGTTGCCTATAACGGCAACGAGGCGCCCGGCACCGTCATCATCGATACGCCGAACACGTATCTCTATTTCGTGCTCGGTCGGGGCCGCGCTATCCGCTACGGCATCGGCGTCGGCCGCGAGGGCTTCACCTGGGCCGGCACACAGACCGTCGCACGCAAGCAGGAATGGCCGGATTGGCATCCGCCGGCGGAGATGATCGAGCGCCAGCCATATCTGCCGCGCTTCATGGCAGGCGGTCCGGGCAACCCGCTCGGCGCGCGCGCCATGTACCTCGGAAACACCATGTACCGCATCCACGGCACCAACGCGCCGGAAACCATCGGCCAGCGCGTATCGTCGGGCTGCATACGGCTCACCAACGAGGACGTGACCGATCTTTTCAACCGCGTGTCGGTCGGCGCCAAGGTCGTGGTGATGCCGATCAATGGCCAGGGTCTTGCCCAGCGTCAGGCGCCGGTTCGTCAGCGCGTGTCTTCGATCAATGACGCCTCGCGGCCGACCTCCCTGGTGCCTCATACTCTGGCGTCCGGTTCATCGGCTTCGCGTCTCTACTAGTCCCACTGCCACGCATTGCGAGACAAGGGCGAGGCGCGAGCCTCGCCCTTTCGCATTTCGCCGGATCGCATGCGTCCGCAATCGCCACCCCCGCGCCGAACCGCATTGGCAGCGGGCCGAATGAGCCTCTATGTTGCGCCCGCAACGGGAGGACGACCATGAAGATTGCAGCGATGGCGGCAGGCGCAGTCGGCGCGTATTTCGGCGGACGGATGCAGGCCGCGGGCCACGATGTGGCTTATATCGCGCGCCGCGCCCACCTCGACGCTTTGCGCAAGGACGGCCTCAAGATCGAGACCGTGCACGGCGACCTGCATCTGCCGAAGGTCAACGCCACCCCCGATCCAAAGGAAGTGGGCCCGGTCGATGTGGTGCTGTTCGCGGTCAAGCTTTGGGACACCGAGATCGCCGCCGAACTGGCGAAGCCGCTGGTCGGCCCGAACACACGCGTCATCACATTGCAGAACGGCGTCGACAGCTACGAGCGCGTATCGTCGATCCTCGGCAAGGACGCCACCTGCCCCGGCACCGCCTATATCGCGGCGGTGCTCGGCGGCCCGGGCGTGATGCGCCACACCTCGAAGTTCGCAACCATGCGAACCGGCCGCATGGACGGAAAGCCCGACGCGAAGCTCTCGGCTTTCGTCGAAGCCGCCAAGGCGGCGAACATTGATATTCAGCCGCAGGACGACATGAACCGCGAGCGCTGGCAGAAATTCATATTCCTGTCGTCGATGGCCGGCGTGAACTGCATGATGCGCGAGCCGATCGGCAAGGTGCTGGCCGATCCGGACACCCGCGCGTTCTACCGCAAGCTGATGGAAGAGTGCCTGGCGGTCGGGCAGAAATCCGGCGCCAAGGTGCCGGACGCCTGGATCGACGACCGCATGACGTTCTCGGACAACGCCCCGCCCGGGATGAAAGCGTCGATGCTCCACGACCTCGAAGCCGGCAACCGGCTCGAACTCGACTGGCTCACCGGCAAGATCGTCGCCCTCGGCAAGGAGCTTGGCGTTCCGACGCCGGGCAGCGACGCGGTCTATGCCGCCGTCAAGCTGCACCGCATGGGACGCAACTAGCGCATCCGGAATCCCCGCCCGGCCGGCGGACAAACCACCTCATCATAGCGGGCGGATGTGGTTGCCCCGGGGATGCCGGGCCGCTTGCCGCAGCCGGACGGAACCGGTCCGCAGCCGTACTCGGTACAGGCGACGCGCGGGTCAGCCGATGACGGCGGCTGGGCCGCCGCGCGTCGATCCTTGGCAAAGGCGCCGGTGGCAAAAGGCAACGACATCGCGGCAAGGGCCGCCAGTGTGATCGCTGCTCTCATTTCGATGTGCTCCTGCACGGCATTAGACCACCCCTGTCACGGGCCTCCATTTTCAGTATCATCCTGATCGGCCCGGATTTCGCCGTTTATGAGGCTGCCCGCCAGTGACCGGTAATTAAGAAACTACAAATCCCGGCGGCCTAGAATCGCCCGCAATGGTTGTCTTGATTCGCCGCTGCGGCGGCGGCCGGTCCTGGACCGGAGGCTTGAGAGGCTGACGATGGCGCGCAATGAGGCGCTCGATAGAATCCTGCAACCCCAGAAGCCGCGAAGGGCCCTGCCCTTTGGCCTGACGGTTCGCAGCGCCGTGGCCGGGTTGGTGGTCCTCGTACTGTTCTTCGGCGGCACGCTTTGGGGGCTCAACAAGCTCTTCCCAGGCAATCCGATGGAGGAAAGCAAACCGGCCACCGCGACGCTCTCTCCCCTGCAGCCGATGACCCGCACCTCGGTTGTCGTGGCGCCTGTGGCGGTCGCAGCTCTCGCCATTCGCGACGTGCTGGAGGCGAACGCCCCGCGCGGCCTGACCGGCAAGAACGATAACCCGCTCGCCGAACTGCTCGGCAAGGCCGAGATCAGCTGGAACATCGCGCGCGGTCCGATCGGCGTCAGCGGCAATGCCAACGGCCTGAATATTACGACTAGTTTGAATGGATCCATCCGTGTCACCGGACAACTTTCCAACCAAGGCGGTCAGATTGCCGGCGCGATGGGCGGCCTGCTCGGCGGCAAGCTCGGCGGCGAGGTGCAGAAACTGACTGGCCGCGCGCTCGACCAGCGCGCCGACATCCGTGGCAACGTATCGGTAATGTCGCGGCCGGCGCTGCTGCCGACCTGGCGGATCGAGCCGAACCTTTCCGGCCAAGTCTCGATCGGCGAAGGCGGCCTCCAGATCGCAGGTATCAAGCTCAACATCTCGAACGAGGTGAAGCCGCTGCTCGACAAAAACGTGAACGAGCAGATCGCCAATCTGTCCAACAAACTGCGCGGCGATCGCACGCTGGAAAACGCAGCGCGCAAGCAGTGGACTCTGATGTGCCGTTCGATCCCGCTCGGCAAGGCGGCGCCGAACGCACCGGCGCTCTGGCTTGAAGTTAAACCGACGCGCGCCATCGCGGCGCAGCCGAAGATCCTCACCGACTGGGTGATCCTGACGCTCGGCGTGCAGGCCGAGACCCGCATTGTGCCGGCCGCGACCACCCCGACCTGTCCGTTCCCGGAACGGCTCGATCTGGTGGGCGGGCTTGAGCAAGGCAAGGTCAGCATCTCGGTGCCGATCGACATGCCATTCGCCGAGTTGAATCGCCTGATGGAGTTGCAGTTCAAGAACAAGACCTTCCCGGAGACCGGCAACGCACCCGGTCAGGTCACCGTGCTCGCTTCCAACATCTCGGCGGCCGGCGACCGGCTGCTGATATCGCTTCGAGTCAAGGCCAGGGAGACCAAAAGCTGGTTCGGCTTTGGCGGCGAGGCAACCGTGCACGTCTGGGGCAAGCCCACCCTCGACCAGCAGAACCAGATCATGCGGCTGACAAATATTTCGCTCGACGTGAAGTCGGAGGCCGCGTTCGGGCTGCTCGGCACCGCTGCCCGCGCGGCGATCCCTTATCTGCAGAAATCGCTGGCCGACAACGCGGTGATCGATCTCAAACCGTTCGCCGCGAACGCGCTGAAGAGCATCGACGGCGCGCTCGCCGACTTTAAAAAACCGACTGATGGCGTCGAAGTCGAGGCCGACGCCACCGCGCTGCGTCTCACCGGCATCGAGTTCGATTCGAACACGCTGCGCGTGATCGGAGAAGCCGAGGGCACCGCGCGCGCGCTGGTGCGCAAGATCGCACTGCAATAAACGGCTGTTCATCAACGCGACGCGATTTCGGCGCACGCATTCCACTTTCGCATTGCGGAACCAACGCCAAATCCCGGTGTTATCGGGTTCGTGCCCATGCCCGATGCTCGGGCGGCGCGCTGCCCTGGATCGAACACACATTTTGTTTATCGACGGACGAACAAACACCGGAGGCTTCCGTTTCATGAGTTCGCGCATTCGTCTGAACGTCACGTCGCTGTTGCTGGCTGGCACCGCTGTGCTGACCATCGCCGCATTGCCATTCGCGGCTTCGGCCGCGCCGTTGGGCGGCGCGCTCGGCGGTTCGCTCGTGGTGGCGCAGGCGCCTGCCGCTGAAGAGAAGAAGCCGGCCGAAGCGCCTCCGGCAGCGGCGCCACCCGCCGCGCGGCCTCAGCCGCCGGCCGCACGGCCCGCGCCGCCCGCACCGCCGCCACAACCGCCAGCCGCGCGCCCGCAGCCACCCGCTGCTCCGCCACAGCCACCAGCCGCGCAGCCGCCCGCAGCGCCACCGCCACCGCCAGCAGCGGCGCGTCCGCCTGCCCCCACCGCGCAACCCGCACAACCGCCGGCCGCTCCACCTCCCGGCGCGGCCGAAGAGCGCAGAGAGCGCCGTCCGGGCCCGCCGCCCGCGCCCCCCGTTGCAGCGCCAGCCGCACCGCCGGCGGCGGCTCCAGCACCCGCCGCGCAGCAAGCTCCGCCTCCGGCGGCACCTTCCGCCGCGCCGCCGGCTCGCCCGGCTCCGCCCGCCGCCGCTCAGGAGCGTCGCGACGAACGCCGTGGCGGCGGACCGCGTGACGGCCGCGACCCGCAGCGTCCACCGGCTCCCGCCGCCCAGACCCCGCCCGCTCCCGCGGCACAACCGCCGGCGCCCACCGCGCAGCAACCGCCGCAGCGCCCCGCGCCGGCCGTGGCACAGCCGCCGGCTGCGCAGCCCGCCGCTCCCGCGCCCGTCGCGCAGCCGGCCAATCCCGCCGCCGTCGCGCCGCCGACCCAGGCCCGCGACGCCCGCGAATTCATGCGCCGCGACGGACAAGGTCCGTCGCGGGGCATCTCGCAGGTGCGCCAGGAGCGTCAGGAGTCGCGCGACGGCAATCGCACGATCTTCCGCGAGCAGGACCGCACCATCATCCGCGAAGGTGACCGCGCCATCATCCGCCACAGCGAAGCCAATCGCTTCGCCGTCGGCGCCCGCGATGTTCGCACCGAGCGGCGCGGCAATCTCGCCGAGACGATCGTGGAGCTCGCCACCGGCGTGCGCATCATCAACGAGACCGATCCGGAAGGCCGCCTGATGCGGCGCTACCGGCGCGATCAGAGCGGCCGCGAGGTCATCATCATCGACAACGGCCCGGCCTATCGCCACGGGCCGGCGCCGATGTTCATCGATCTCCCGCCGCCGCGCGTTCGCATCCCGCGCGACCGCTACATCCTGGAGGCCAACCGCGCGCAGCCGCAGGAAATCTACGACGTGTTCATGGAACCGCCGGTCGAGCAGATCGACCAGCCCTATTCGCTCGATCAGGTCCGCTTCAACGCGCCGCTGCGTGACCGCATGCCGCGCGTCGATCTCGACATCACCTTCGACACCGGCTCGTGGCAGCTTTCGCCCGATCAGGTCGACCGGCTGGCCGCGATCGCCGACGGCATCAACCGGGCGGTCCAGCGCAACCCGCGCGAGGTTTTCATGGTCGAGGGCTACACCGACGCGGTCGGCGCCGACATCGACAACCTGTCGCTGTCGGATCGCCGCGCCGAATCGGTGGCGGTCGCGCTGACCGAGCAGTTCCAGGTTCCGCCGGAGAATCTGGTGACCCAGGGCTATGGCGAGCAGTACCTGAAGGTTCCCACCAGCGGTCCCGAGGAGGCCAACCGCCGGGTCGCGGTGCGCCGGATCTCGCCGCTGATCGACCATCAGGCCCGGCACGCGCCGCCGCGCTAGCTGTATCCGCCCAGTCTCCATTCCGGGCTCGCGCCACCGCGCGGCCCGGAATGACGGCCTTGCTGTGCCGTCCGTTGACACCCCCCACCATAAGCCTAGATTACAGGCGTTCCGAGGGGTGCTCCGGAAGGAGCTGAGATGCCGCGGTCGCGGTGACCCTTTGAACCTGATCCGGGTCATGCCGGCGAAGGGACAGGGACTTTTGACGCCCCAGCCTTGCGCCATATCCGGATGAGCCACGTGCGCCGCGCGGTCTGCGAAGACCTTGCCGATGGGAGAGCTTCGATGAACAAGCCGATCACCGCCTCCGACCTGGTCACCCCGAAGGTCACCACCGGTCCCCTCGTGGGCTCGCGCAAGATCTACTCGAACCCCGAAGCCGCGCCGGACCTGCGGGTGCCGCTCCGCGAGATCGTGCTGTCGGAGGGCGCCAAGGAGCCGAACCTTCCGGTCTATGACACCACCGGCGTCTACACCGACAACGACGCGGTGATCGACGTCGAGAACGGGTTGAAGCGCACCCGCATCGAATGGGTGAAGGAGCGCGGCGGCGTCGAGGAATACGAAGGCCGCCCGATCAAGCCCGTCGACAACGGCAACGTCACCGGCAAGCACTTGGCCCGCAACTTCCCGAACACGCCGAAGCCGTGGCGCGCGCAGGACGGCAAGCCGGTCACGCAATACGAATTCGCCCGCGCCGGCATCATCACCAAGGAAATGATCTACGTCGCCGAGCGCGAAAACCTCGGCCGCAAGAAGCAGCTCGACCGCGCCGAATGGGCGCAGAAGGATGGCGAGAGCTTCGGCGCGTCGGTGCCGCTGTTCATCACGCCGGAGTTCGTGCGGAGCGAAATCGCCCGCGGCCGCGCCATCATTCCGAGCAACATCAACCACGCCGAACTCGAGCCGATGATCATCGGCCGCAACTTCCTCACCAAGATCAACGCCAACATCGGCAACTCCGCCGTCACCTCCTCGGTCGAGGAAGAGATCGAGAAGATGGTGTGGGCGATCCGCTGGGGCGCGGACACGGTGATGGACCTCTCCACCGGCCGCAACATCCATAACACCCGCGAATGGATCCTGCGCAACTCGCCGGTGCCGATCGGCACTGTTCCGATTTATCAGGCGCTGGAGAAGGTCGACGGCGATCCGGTCAAGCTCGACTGGGAGTGCTTCAAGGACACGCTGATCGAGCAGGCCGAACAGGGCGTCGACTATTTCACCATCCCCGCCGGCGTGCGGCTGGCTTATGTGCCGCTCACCGCGGCCCGAGTCACCGGCATCGTCTCGCGCGGCGGCTCGATCATGGCGAAGTGGTGCCTGTCGCGGCACAAGGAGAGCTTCCTCTACGAGCGCTTCGACGAAATCTGCGACCTGATGCGCAAGTATGACGTGTCGTTCTCGCTCGGCGACGGCCTGCGGCCGGGCTCGATCGCCGACGCCAACGACC